>NZ_DATJMN010000125.1:0-22726 GCF_035508675.1 Dyella sp. | reverse complement strand
ACCGCAAGACGCCCACACAAGTCACCTGCGCACACTGTCAAAGATCAATCACTTGCAACCTTCTCTTGAAGATTGCCCCGAAGCATTTCGTCCCGGGTGAGCCGCCCATTCTACATCCCTTCATGCTTCCGTCAACACCCTTAGCGATTGCATTTTTTGCTTCGGAGAGTTGCCGTTCGCGAGAGCTGCGGCGGCGGGGTGGCGAATATTAGGGAGGGCCCGCCGATCTGGCAAGCGATTTCTGAAAATTTTTTTCTTGCGCACGACGCGACGCCTGTTCGCGTCGCGCGCCATCGCATGCAAACTCAGGCTTGAGTGAGCAGTACGCGCGCAAAATTGCGCTTGCCGACTTGCAGCACCGCCTCAAAGCCTGGGGCAAACAAGCGCTGCGCATCCTCGACGACTTCCGCGTCGATGCGCACGGCGCGTTCCTTGAGCTTGCGATTCGCCTCGGAATTGCTGGAAGTAAGGCCGGCTGCGGTGAGCAGCGCCGCCAAACGCAGTCCTTCGCCGGGCACGGCGATTTCGGTGAGCGGCAACAAGCTGGTGTCACCCTCGCCGCGCACCACTGCGTGCCATCCGGCAATCGCCTGCTCGGCCGCTTCGGCACTATGGAAACGCGCTGCCAACTCACGCGCCAGGCGCAGCTTGGCGTCGCGCGGATTGAGCTGGCCGCTGGCCACCTCGTGCTTCATCCGCGCCAGCTCCTCCAGCGACACGTCGAAGCTCAGCAATTCGAACCAGCGCCACATCAGCTCGTCGCCGATTTTCATGGTCTTGGTGACGATGTCGATGGCTGGCTCGTTGATGCCGATGTAGTTGCCCAGCGACTTGGACATCTTGTTGACGCCATCCAGGCCCTCGAGCAGGGGCATGGTGAGCACGATCTGCGGCGGTTGTCCGTGATGTTCCTGCAGGGTGCGCCCCACGAGCAGATTGAAGCGCTGATCCGTGCCGCCGAGCTCGACATCGGCCTGCAGCGCCACGGAGTCATAGCCCTGCACCAGCGGATAAAGGAATTCGTGGATGGCGATGGGCTGCTGCGTGGCGTAGCGCTTGGCGAAGTCATCGCGCTCAAGCATGCGGGCGACGGTGTGCTGAGCAGCCAGCTTGATCATATCGGCCGCCGTCATCTGGCCGAACCATTCGGAGTTGAAGCGCAGTTCGGTTTTCTCCCGATCCAGCACCTTGTAGACCTGTTCGGCGTAGGTCTCGGCGTTGGCGAGCACATCTTCTCGCGTGAGCGGCTTGCGCGTGACGTTCTTGCCGGTGGGGTCGCCGATCATGCCGGTGAAATCGCCGATCAGGAAAATCACCGTGTGCCCCAGATCCTGGAACTGGCGCATCTTGTTGAGCAGCACGGTGTGGCCCAGATGCAGGTCCGGCGCCGTGGGATCGAAGCCGGCCTTGATGCGCAGCGGCCGCCCGAGCTTGAGGCGTGCGGCCAGCTCTTCCTGCTTGATGATTTCGTCGGCGCCGCGCGCGATGGTGGCCAGCGCCTGCTCAAGCTCGTTCATGGAGTCCTCTTTGAAGTAGGTGTCTAGACAGCCAAAAGGTGATGGCCGCCGTCAATTGCGTTAATTGTGCGTTAACCGGAAAAATCACGCAAACCCTTGATGCAAAAGGCATTGACGCACTTTGCACAAGCTCGCTATGGTACGCGCTGATTGATACTTTGTAACCGCAGGGGGCGCGGTAGTGAAGATGCATAAGAAGAACAAGGTTAACTAGCGATGGCCCAGACCAAGCAAGACCCGCGCATCGCACGCAAGCTGGCCATCCGCCGCAAGGCCCAACGCCGACACTCTCACTTCTACCAACGCTGCGCCCACTGGTCGTTCAATCGCCAGCCGGGCGGCGAGCAGCCGCCTATCCATTGGCATCGCGAACGCTGGATGCTTGCGGCCACGGCGCTACTGATCACCGCGCTGTCCGGCTTTCTGATTCCCGCTTGGGCCACGGCGATGAAGCCCGCGACCGTACGACCGGTCGAGTACACGCTGATGCCGCTCGCGTTGCCCAAGGTGGCGGCATCCACGCAGAAAGCCCCTGCCGTGGAAGACTGGCGCACGGTGCAGGTACGCCCCGGTGAAACGCTGGCAGACATTTTCCAGAGCCAAGGATTGAGCCTCTCTGACTTGCAGCGCGTGGTAGATAGCGCAGGCGACGCGAAGACGGCGCTGCACACCATCCGCCCTGGACAGGAATTCAGCTTCCTGATCGGCAACCACGGCAATCTCGAAGGCATCCGTTTCGACAAGGATGAATCCACCCAGGCGATCATTCGTCTCGACGGTGCAACGCCGAGCATGCAGACCGTTGCGCGCGCGGTGGAAACGCGCGAGCAGATCGCGCATGGCGTGATCGACGATTCGCTGTTTGCCGCTGCCAACAAGGCAGGACTGAGCAACGCGATGGTGATCAAGCTCGCGGATCTCTTCAAATACGACATCGACTTCGTGCAAGACCTGCGCGTGGGCGACAGCTTCACGGTGATCTACGACACCGTCTACCGCGATGGTGCTTATTTGCGCGAAGGCGATATCGTCGCAGCGGAATTCATCAACCAGGGCCAGCGCTATACGGCGTACCGCTTCAAGCGTGCCGACGGCAGCATCGGCTGGTTCAGCGAGGATGGTCGTCCGCTGCAGAAATCGTTCCTGCGCATTCCGGTCGATTTCACCCGCATCTCCTCGCCGTTCAGCGCAGCGCGCATGCATCCGATCCTTGGCTTGATGCGCGCGCATAAGGGCGTGGATTACGCCGCACCCACCGGCACGCCGATTCATGCTGCCGGTGATGGCGTCATCAAGTTCCGTGGCTGGATGAACGGCTATGGCAACTTCGTGATCATCCAGCACAACGCGCATATCAGCACAGCTTATGGCCACATGTCGCGGTTTGCCAACGAGCGCGTCGGCCAGCACGTGCGCCAAGGCGACGTGATCGGCTACGTGGGCATGACCGGCCTGGCTACCGGTCCGCATCTGCACTACGAATTCCGCGTCGACGGCGTGCAGCGCAATCCGCAGACCGTGACACTGCCCAAGCCCGAACCGCTCCCTGGTGCGCAACTCGCCCTGTTCAAGAACACGGTGGTGAAACCCCAGCTGGCGCGCCTGACCGAGATCGACAATAGCTACAAGCTTGCGCGAGCCCAGTCCAGCAAGCGCAGCGATGACTGAGCACGTGGACGATGCGGCGGGGCTGTACATCGGACTGATTTCCGGCACCAGTGCGGACGGCATCGATGCCGCACTGGTCCGCTTCGAACACGACAAGCCTCAATGGGTGCACGCGCTGACGCATGCGTGGCCGGAGGCATTGCGCACGCAGATCCTGCGTGTGGCCCAGGATGAAACCACGCTCGATCTCGATGCATTCGGCCGCCTGGACGTCGCCATCGGCCACACCTTCGCCGATGCGGTGGACACACTGCTCGCGCAAAGCGGTGTGCCTGCGGCATCCATCCGCGCCGTGGGATCACACGGACAAACGATCCGGCACCGTCCTGCCGGCGAGCACCCCTTCACCCTGCAGATCGGCAACGCCAGTGTGATCGCCGAGCGCGGCGGTATCGATGTCGTGGCGGATTTCCGCAGCGCGGATGTGGCGGCCGGCGGCCAAGGCGCCCCGTTGCTTCCCGCAGTGCATGCGATGCTGTTCAACCCTGCCGGGCACACGCGCGTGGTGTTGAACTTGGGCGGCATCGCCAATATCACCGTGCTGAACGCGGGTGGAGAGGTCTTCGGTTTTGATACGGGGCCAGCCAACGGGCTGATGGATGCCTGGTACCTGCGCCACCGCGGCGAGGCATTCGATCGCGACGGTGCGTTTGCCGCCAGCGGCCAGGTCGACGAAGCGCTGCTTGCCACCTTGTTGAACGATCCGTATTTCGCACTACCGCCGCCCAAGAGCACCGGGCGAGAGCATTTCCACCTGAGCTGGCTGGATGCGCGCCTGCACTCAGTATCCACCGCTCCTGCGGACGTGCAAGCCACTTTGCTTGAGCTGACGGCGCGCAGCGTGGCTATGGCCGTTGATGCCCATGCAACCGATGCCAAGGATGTCCTGCTCTGCGGTGGCGGCGTGCATAACGGCGCCCTGGTGCAACGTCTGCGCGAGTTGCTGCAGCCGCGCAAGCTGGCCAGCACCGCCGCTTACGGCGTTGATCCGGATTATCTGGAAGCCACGGCTTTCGCATGGCTTGCGCGGCAGCGCCTGCTGGGCCTGTCGGGCAACCTGCCGGCCGTCACCGGCGCACGCGGCCCGCGCGTGCTGGGCGCCGTCCACTTGGCGCCGCGCGGAGCGCGCTGATCACTCCAGCAACTCGTTAGCCTGGCACGTCGCTGCGAGTTGTTCAGGACGCGCCATGGCGAGTGCCTGCATGGCCTCCTGAAACGCGGCACGTTCGGTCGCGTTCCAGTGCCCCGCGCCAAAGGAAAGATCATTCGGCTCGAGCGCAGTCTCGGCCAGCAGATTGCCTTCCGACACCCCCAGGCCCTGACGCAGGGCCTGCAGCACTACGTCGTTGATCGACCACTGGCGCGTCTTGGCCAGCAGCTTGATGCGATCTGCCATCAGTCGGTCGATGTGACGAATCATCAAATCCGGCATAGGAAGTTGCTCCGTTTGCCATGCAGCCCTGTGTGCTGATCGTCGCCAACTGTGTCGCTGCTGACAATTGCCAGCACTGCGAATCGTGGAACAGTTCGCAGTGACGGTGTGAACGCCTTCAGCTCTCTATTCGGCGCGCGACGCGACCGGATCAAAATGGCGCCACAGTGCCGCAAAAAGCAGCATCGACGGCAGCACGGAAAATACGGTGATGACGAAGTAGCCGCCATAGCCGGCCACACCCACGATGCCGCCCGCGAAGAAGCCAAGCACCTTGCCCGGCAAGTTCACCAATGAACTCAGCAGCGCATATTGCGTGGCCGTATGCTGGCGATTCACCAGCAAGGAAAGGAAAGCCACGGTGGGCGGCCCCAGCATGCCTTCGAAAAAATTTTGCCCGGAGATCGCCAGGGTCAGCATCGTCAGATGGCCCTTATGGGCAATCAGCAACAAGTAAAGCAAGTTGCTGATGGCGCCCAGCACGATGCACCCGCCAAGGCTGCGCCATGCCCCCCAGCGCGCCACCGCCACACCTCCGGCAAACGCGCCGGCAATAGCGATCCAGATGCCGTAGATCTTGGTGACTGCGCCAATTTCGGTGTTGCTGAAGCCCATGTCGCGATAGAACGGCCCCATCACGCCGCCAATGATCGCCTGCTCGGGGATCTTGAACAGCAAGATGAACAACAGGGTCAACAGCGCGAGCACCCAGTGGTAACGCCGGAAGAAGTCGGCAAACGGATCGATCACGCTTTCGCGCATGGCGTCGCGCCATGATGAAGGCGACAGCCGACGCACATCGGGCTCGCGCATTTTCAGCGTGGTGATGACCGGTATCGCCATCGACACGGCCATCAACACATAAATTTGCGCCCAGGCGATATGGTCGGAGAGGATCAGCGCCAGTGCGCCGGCAACCAACAGTCCAAGCCGGTAGCCCAACGAGTAGGTGGCAACCAGGGCACCTTGTGCCGACGGTGGCGCGATCTCGATGCGATAGGCATCAATCGCAATATCCTGCGTGGCGCCCATGAACGCCACGAACAGCGTCGCCAGCACAAACAACATCAGCTGATGCGGGGTCAGCACAGCCATGACCAGCAATCCCGCCACTACGCCGAGCTGCGCCATGAGCAGCCATCCGCGGCGCTGCCCCAGGCGAGTGAATAGCGGCAAGCGCCAGTGATCCAGCAAGGGCGCCCACAGGAACTTGAGCGCATAGGTCATGCCGGCACTGGCGATCATCGTGATGTCCTTCAGCAGGATGCCGTTCTGCTTCAACCAGAACGACAACGTGTAGGACACCAGCAGAAACGGCAGCCCAGAGGAAAACCCCAGCAGGCACATCGTCCTTGCGGATGGCTGCGAAAAGGCTTGCCAGATGGAAGGCTTGTGCGCGACGCCGCCTTCAGTCGGCATAGTCGACGGTATACGGCGCGTGATCGGAGAACCGTTCGTCGCGATAAATCGAGCAATGCTTGAGGCGCTGCTGCAGCGAAGGCGTGACGATCTGATAGTCGATGCGCCACCCCACGTCGTTCTCGCGCGCACGCCCGCGGTTGGACCACCAGGTGTATTCCACCGCCTCGGGCTTGATCGCGCGGAAGCTGTCCACCCAACCGCGCTTGCCGACCAGATCGTTCAGCCAGGCCCGCTCTTCGGGCAGGCAGCCGGAATTCTTCTGGTTGGAACGCCAGTTCTTGATGTCCAGCTCCGAGCGCACGATGTTCCAGTCGCCGCAGAGCACGTAATCACGCCCGCTCTTGACCCACTTGTCGAAGATCGGCGTGAGCCAGTCCATCACCTTGAACTTGAACTGCTGGCGTTCCTCGCCGGACGAACCGGACGGCACGTAGAGCGACACCACGCTGAGCTTGCCGAACCGCGCTTCGATATAGCGCCCTTCGTTGTCGAATTCATCCCAGCCCAGTTCGGTCAGCACCTGGTCCGGCTCGCGCTTGGCGTAGATCGCCACGCCGCTGTAGCCCTTCTTGCTGCTGGCGTCGCGATAGAAACAATGATGCCCATCCGGGCGGAACATCGGGTCGGCAAGCTGATCTTCCTGCGCCTTGGTTTCCTGCAGGCAAACGACGTCGGCGCGCTGCTTGCGCAGCCAATCGAAGACACCCTTGGTCGCGGCGGAGCGGATGCCGTTGGCATTCAGGCTGATGATGCGCATGCGTGTTCCTCGTGGGGACGGGCCATGATAGCAATCGAGCACAGAGCGAGGGACGCGCTACCATGACACACCTTGGCCCCCTGCCTGACCCGCCCATGCACGACTATCAACGCGACTTCATCGAACTCACCCTGCAACGCGACGTATTGCGCTTCGGCGAATTCACACTCAAGTCCGGGCGTATCAGTCCTTACTTTTTCAACATGGGGCGCATCGATTCCGGTGCAGCGCTGGCCCGCCTCGGCCGCGCATACGCCGCCGCGATGGTGAACTCGGGGCTGGAAGTCGACATGCTGTTCGGCCCCGCCTATAAAGGCATCCCCCTTGCCGCCGCCACCGCCATCGCGCTGGCCGACCAGCATGCGCGCGACCTCCCCTGGGCGTACAACCGCAAGGAGGCCAAGGACCACGGCGAGGGCGGCGTACTGGTGGGCGCGCCACTCAAGGGCCGCGTGTTGATCGTGGACGACGTGATGACCGCCGGCACCGCCGTGCGCGAGTCGCTCAGCCTGATCCATGCGCAGGGCGCCACCCCGGCTGGCGTACTGATTGCGCTGGACCGCCAGGAGCGCGGCCAGGGCGAGCTATCCGCCGCCCAGGAAGTGCAGCGCGACTACGGCATTCCGGTCGTCGCCATCACCAGCTTCAGCGACGTGCTGGCCTATGCCGGCGAGCACCCCGGCCTGGCGGCAGAGCACCAGCGCATGCTGGCCTACCGCGAAAAATACGGCGTGCGCGCCTAGGAGCCGGTCGGACTTGAATGGTCGAGGCGTAGTGCGGCTGCGCGAGGACAGATGTTCGGCGATGCGCCGGCCCATAGTGGTTCTATGGGTCAAGCAGCGGCGGACATATGAACCGCGCAGACGCATTTGCAGCCCGGCCAATTCAAGTCCGACAGGCTCCTAGGATGTCCCTAGCGCGCAGTGACCCCAGTCACGTTGGCGCACTTTTGACATCCAGGCTGTCAAAGGCGGTGACTATACTGGGACCATGAAAAGGGGAACCGGCACCATGCGTCGACTCGCGCTGAGCACATCCATCATCCTGTTGCTTGGCCTGGCCGGGCCAGCAGCCGCGCAGCAGACCGGCTCCGGCGGCATCCATTACCGCTGGGTGGATGGCAGCGGCCTGCCGCATTACAGCGACAGCCTGACGGTGGACGCGCTGAAGTACGGCTACGACGTGCTCAACAGCAACGGCATGGTGATGCAGCACGTGCAGAAGCAGCTCTCGCCCGCCGAACAGGCCGCGGCGGAAAAGCAGGCCGCCGAGGCGGCCGCCAAGCAGCGCGCCATCAACGAGCAGAAATCCAACGATATCCTGCTCCTCAACACCTATCCCGACGAAGACGCGTTGAAGGCCGAGCAACAGCAGGTGCTGGATCATCTCGACGAACAGATGAGCACCACGCGGGTGAACCTGCATAGCCAGGACACCGCGCTGACCGACCTGCTCAACCGCGCTGCCGATGAAGAACGCCAGAAAAAACCGGTACCGAAGTTCCTCACCGACCAGATCGCCACCCAGCGCAACGTGGTAGCCAGCGAGCGCGCCTTGCTGGAGCGCGAAAAGGCCGAGCGCGATACAACCGTGCAACAGCAGGCGCAGGAGCTGCAGCATTTCCGCGAGCTGAAGGCAGCCGAGAAGGCTGATCGCGGGTACTGAGGAAGATCGTCCATAACACGATCACGTCGCTGATCCGCGTATCTAATCACCAACTTGCCCTTGTGAATATCAGGGGCAAGCGGGGACTCGTCACATTACCCGTTATTGAGTATTTTCCACGACATCTTGTACAAAGAAGCCGATGGTATCGGCATTGCGTAGCGCCTTTTTCCGATCGGATGTTGCTAAGGCGTGTGCCGCTTGGCGGCCATACGCATAATCATATGCCGAGTCCGCATCCTCATCGTGGAAATGAGACAATTCGTGCACAAGCGTTTGTACTTGCTGCCCCTTATCTATTTCAAAATAGAAATCGCAAATAAGGACAAGGTAAGGGTCGTTTGTTCGCGCCATGGCGCCCGAAAGAGGGTCACTTTCGACAGGACATCCACAAGAATAGTGAAAATCGGGGTTTGCGGCTCGCTTGGATATAGCGTTCAACTGTTTAAACGGGTAGAAATCATCCTTGTCCCAAACACTGCTATAACTCGGACGCAAGTCGTAGGTTTGCTGGTCATTGTCCAGCGCTCCAAACCAATACTGATACTTGAAATCCGGCTTCATTCGCGGCCTGTATCGCGTGTCGATTCGTCCATCATTGTCCTCTATCTGGATCTTTTCGACATCATATAAATTCTTGGCATAGCCTTCTGCTTTTGATACCCAACTCGCTATGCTCATACGAGCCGTGAACAAAGCGGCCATTTGCTCGGGCTTGCAGCTGAGTTCGGGTATGTCCGGCAACGCCGTGGGCGCAAATGCCAATTTCTTGGCGGCAGCCGCCAAGCTTGCGCTGACCCATATATCCAGAACATTGCTAGTAACAGTGTCCGAATGGCCGTGAACCTCACCATATTCATCAAACTGCACATTATCCTCGAAAGGCTGCTCGTAGCTCACCTTGAAATTACCACCTTCACTCAGATCATAATCCCTCGACAGCTTAATGGTTCCACTTAAGCTTTGGCCGGGCTCGATGCGGGTATAAAAGCTCATGCCGACAGGCAGTATATCGACAAAAATGCCAATGAATTCGGCCTGTTTTCCCTCATCGTTTTTAACATCCATAAAATGCCCATGGATGTGCCCATCTACTTTATTGAGTGGCGTTCTGAACTTTGGAAGAAAGAGTGGCTCACTACTTTTATTTGTGATCGTAACGACCACAGCCCCTGCGTCTGCGTCTCTTGCCGAATCAGGCTTACTCAGCACGACACTAAGCCTCTCGGAGGCATCTAAGGCGTGCGATGGCTGCGCCCACATCACCAATGCCACCATGAAGAGGAAACTACTACCCCACCTCTTAAACCGGATATGCATAGCCTTCAGCCCTGCTTTTTACTGGGAATAAAAAGTTAAACTATGCCGGTCAAGAGTGAGAGCCAAGAATTCCTCTAAGGGATGTCAGCCCACTTCAGTCAAAACACGTAGTCATTCTTCCTATCGCTGACCGTCAAGCTACCGGGAGTCCATGCACGACGAGCCATGATGGATTCCCGCTTTCGCGGGAATGACGGCTGGAAGGCGGCTTTTCGTTAACAAAAGGCCGAGGTTCAAGGCTGATCAGGTATCGCTATTAGAACGGCAATTTCAGCGTGGCATCCACCGCCAGCAGCTGCGTACGGAACGTCTCCTGGATCCGCTTGAGCGCCTGCTCATTGTCTGCGTCGAAACGCAGCACCAGGATCGGCGTGGTATTGGAAGGACGCACCAGGCCCCAGCCATCCGGCCAGTCGGCGCGCACGCCGTCGATGGTAACCAGGGTGGCGTCACCGAAATTCGCCTGTTCGCGGAATTTCTCGATAAAGCGGTAATGCGCGCCCTCGGCCATGTCCACCTTGAGCTCCGGCGTGGAGACACCCTTCGGGCAAGTGGCGAAGATATCCTCCGGCGTGCGTCCTTCCAGGTCGCCGGCCAGGATTTCCAGCAGGCGTGCAGCGGCGTAGATGCCGTCGTCGAAGCCGTACCAGCGTTCCTGGAAGAAGAAATGCCCACTCATCTCCCCGGCCAGCTCCGCGCCGGTTTCACGCATCTTGGCCTTGATCAGCGAATGGCCGGTGCGCCACATCAACGGACTGCCGCCGGCATCGAGGATCTGGCCCCTGAGGTGGCCGGTGCACTTCACGTCGTAGATGATCGTGGCGCCGGGGTGGCGGGAGAGCACGTCGCGTGCAAACAGCATCAGCGTACGGTCGGGGAAGATGATCTCGCCGCTGCGCGTGACCACGCCCAGGCGATCGCCGTCACCGTCGAAAGCCAGGCCCAGATCCGCGCCGGTCTGCTTTACCGAGAGAATCAGGTCTTCCAGATTATGGGGATCGGAGGGATCGGGATGATGGTTGGGGAAATTGCCATCGACCTCGCAGTACAGCGGAATCACTTCGCAACCAATGCCTTCCAGCACCTGCGGCGCCACCGCGCCCGGAATGCCATTGCCGCAGTCGACCACGATCTTCAGCGGGCGCTCGGTCTGTACGTCTGAGATGATCCGCTCGATGTAATCGGGTACGACGTCAACCAGGCGCAGGTTGCCGCCGCCATCGGATTCGAGCGCGCCGGTGGCGATACGCTGGTAGAGATCCTGGATCGCACCTTCGGACAGCGTTTGGCCACCCACCACGATCTTGAAGCCGTTGTAGTCCGGCGGATTGTGGCTGCCGGTAACAGCAACACCGCAACCGGTGTTGTAGCGATAGGTGGCGTAATACACCACCGGCGTGGGCACTGCGCCGACGTCGATCACGTCGACACCGGCCAAGCGCAAGCCATCGGCCAAGGCACCGGCCATCTCCGGACCGGAAAGGCGGCCATCGCGACCCACCACGATTTCGCGCAGGCCTTGCTCGCGCATCACCGTACCGATCGACTGGCCAAGCAGCTTGGCCACCGCCGGCGTCAGGCTTTTGCCGACCACGCCACGCACGTCGTATGCGCGGAAGATCGTCGGGTCCACGTTCACGGCGTCCGGAACGGGTGCCGGTGCAAGCCGGCTGGCGGCGGCTGGCGCGGGCCTGATCGGTTCGGGCCGGGCCGGCTGGGCTTCGATGACGTCGGACAAAGTGGGTTCCTCAACACGCGCACGGGGCGGCTTGCCGACGCGCACAAACAACCAGAATAACGCAGCAGCACCGGCCAGGCTCAACAGCGTAAGAAAGGCGGCGAACGGCCAGTTCGGCGGCAGCACGATATACGCACCGGGCAACACTGCCACCACATTGAACGTGCTGCCGTCGACCGGCTTGTCGGTCGGTTCGATGTCGGCCGAACCCGTGTTGCCATGCGCCATCAGTTCGAGGTTGTCGCCACGGTCCGTGCTCTGGTGCAACTGCAGCTGGCCATCACCGACCGGTATCGCGTCAAAACGATCGGCCACCGGGGTGAACGGCAGCTCGATCCAGGCCCAAGCCAGCGGTTTTTGCGATGGCCCCAGCGGTTCCACCACGGTCAGCCGGCGATCGCCCAGGCCCTTGAGCATCGCCTCCATCGGTGGCGTGCCCTCGGCATCCGGCGCAGACATCAGCTGCGCGGCTTTCGCATAGCCGAATTCGCGATAGTTGGCGTGCAGCACTTCATCCAGGCCGGCGCTGTACAGCTCGATGTTCAGGGCTTGGGGCAAGCGTTGCTTCAAGGCCGCTATGACTTGCGGCGCGCTACCCGGCAAACCGCTGAGGTCGACCCCCGCAACCGCCTGGTTCACCATCTCGCGCTGCTTGGCGATTTCCTCCTTCAAGGCCTGCACCGCCTGGTCCTGGGCGGCGTGCACGCGCGCCACGGCGCCGCTCTGATTGGCGATCAGCCAGGTCTGCCAAGCGCAGAACGCGGCCAGCGCCAGCAGCAGCGTGCCGGCCGCCAGCATCACTAATCGTCCCCACTGCACACCCGGCAAACGCGCTCGTGCGCCGTTCATCGCCATGCCCCGCCCTCGTGACTCAATGTTTTCCGGTTGAACCGAATCCGCCCTCGCCCCGTTCCGAAGGCGCGAATTCCTCAACGATTTTCAGCCGTGCCTGCCCGACCGGCACCAGCAGCAATTGCGCGATGCGCTCACCTACCGCCATGGTGTAAGGCTGCGTGCCGCGATTCCAGCAGGAGATCATCAACGGCCCCTGGTAATCGGCATCGATCACGCCGACCAGGTTGCCCATCACCAGGCCATGCTTATGGCCAAGCCCGGAGCGCGGCACGATCAGCGCGCACCAACCCGGGTCGCCGATATGGATGGCCATGCCGCTGTGCACCAGGGCGCTTTCACCCGGCGCCAGGGTAAGCGGCTCTTGCAACGCGGCGCGCAGGTCCATGCCCGCGCTGCCGATCGTGGCCGCCTGCGGCAGCGGAATGCTGTCGCCCAGGCGCGGGTCGAGAATCTTCAGCTCGATATCGATCATCCGCGCGCCGCCTTGTAGCGGTCGGCGATGCATTCGATGAGCTGGCGGGCGATCGCCGCCTTGTCAGCGCGCGGCAGTTCCCGCGCCCCGTCGGCCCAGTACAGCGTGATGGCGTTGTCGGCCGTTTCGAAGCCAAGACCTTCGCCGACCTGGTTGGCGGCGATCATGTCCAGGCCCTTGCGTTGGAGTTTGTCGCGCGCATAGGTCTCCACGTTCTGCGTTTCGGCGGCAAAGCCCACCAGGAACGGATGCGGTTGCTTGGCCGAGAGGCTGGCGAGGATGTCAGGGTTCTCTGCCAGCTGCAGCGTGAGGGCCGCGCCGTCATGCTTCTTCAGCTTATGCTCGGCCACACAGTTCGGGCGATAGTCGCCCACCGCGGCCGAGCCGATGTAGATGTCCGCATCGTGCGCTGCTTCCGTCACGGCGGCGTGCATCTGCGCCGCGCTGCGCACGTCGATGCGCCTGGCAACTCCGAACGGGGTCGCCATGCTTACCGGCCCGGCCACCAGCGTGACCTGCGCACCCGCGCGCGCGGCAGCCTCGGCCACGGCGAAACCCATGCGGCCCGAACTGCGGTTGCCGATGAAGCGCACCGGGTCGATGTCTTCGTAAGTGGGCCCGGCGCTGACCACCACGCGCTTGCCGCGCAACACCTGCTCGGCAAAGGCCGCGACCATCGCCGCCCGCAATTCGCGCGGCTCCAGCATGCGGCCCGATCCAATTTCGCCGCAGGCCTGGTCGCCGGAGGCCGGTCCCAACATGTGCACGCCACGCGCACGCAAGGTCGCGACATTGGCCTGCACCGCGGCATGCGCCCACATCTGCTGGTTCATCGCCGGCGCCACATACACCGGTGCCGCCGTGGCCAGGCACAGGGTGGTCAGCAGATCGTCGGCGTGGCCGTGGGCCAGGCGGGCGATCAGGTCTGCGCTGGCCGGCGCAATCAATACGCGCTCGGCCCAGCGCGCCAATTCGATATGCCCCATCGCCGCTTCGGCGGATTCGTCCCACAGGCTCACGCGCACCGGTTCGCCGGACAGCGCCTGGAAGGTCGTGGGCGTCACGAAACGCGTCGCGTTCTCTGTCATCACCACGCGCACGTGCGCGCCGAGGTCGCGCAAACGGCGAACCAGCTCGCAGGATTTGTAGGCCGCAATGCCGCCCGACACTCCCAAGACGATGCGGCGCTCAGCAAGACTCATGGTGTAAGAGGGACCCGACGCTCAAATAGACGGCTAGCTTACCGGATTCACATACGCCAACTGCTGTCCGCAGAGTGCCCCGAACGGGATGCTGGTCACATGAGCATCCGACACTGGCCCGAGGCCGAACGGCCGCGCGAGAAATTATTGACACATGGCAGTGCTTCGCTGTCCGATGCGGAGCTGCTCGCCGTGCTGCTTGGCAGCGGCGTGCGTGGCAAGGACGCCATCGCACTAGGACGCGAACTGCTGATGCAGGCCGGTGGCCTGAATGCCCTGCTCAGCCGCCAGGACGGCGAATTGCGCGTCAGCGGGCTCGGCCCCGCCAAGCGCGCACGCCTGGCTGCCGCCCTCGAACTGGCGCGCCGCAGCCTGGCCGAGCAACTGACCGAGCGGCCCTCGTTGGGCAATCCACGCGAAAGCGGCGATTACCTGAGCGCACGCTTGCGGCACCTTCCCTACGAAGTATTCGCCTGCCTGTACCTCGACAATCGCCACCGCGTGCTTGCCTATGAAGAACTGTTCCGCGGCACGGTGGATGGCGCCAGCGTGCATCCCCGCGAAGTGGTCCGGGCATGCCTGAAGCACAACGCCGCGGCGGTGATTTTCGCCCACAACCATCCCAGCGGCGTGGCCGAGCCCAGCGCCGCCGACCAGGCCATGACGCGGGAGCTGGGGCAGGCACTACGGCTGATCGGCGTGCGCGTACTGGATCACCTGGTGATCGGCCACGCCGAACCGGTTTCCATGGCCGCCCGCGGCCTGCTCTGAGCGACGCGCAAAAAAACGGCGCGACCGGGAGGGTGCGCGCCGGGGAGCCGCATTGAGGGGAGGGTATGAGGGAATGCGGCGATCCCGTATCGAACCGGCGGGGGAGACGCCGGTGATACCCGCGTATTGTCGCGACGCGTCATGACCAGCGTATGACATCGTCGGTCGTTGATCCGCAGTCCCCTTGCCGCATCGCCGGGGCCGACACAGCCGCTGGCAAGACTTATGCACACAGCGCTCCAAAGCCCACTTAGCGCCATATCACTGAAAAGCACATCAAGTTCACATTTTAATTAATTGTTTTATAAAGATAATTTGCGTGACAGCACGGTTTCACGCGAGCTTTCACACCATCTTGAACACAGCGCCTTCACTTTCCCCACAGACTTATCCACAACTTGATCCACTGCGATGCAGCAGCGCTACAGGGGCCTGGCTGACATCCCTGGGCGAGAGGAGAGAGCACGGCGCGGCCGTCTGTTACGATGCGCGGTTCCATTCCCGAACGATCCCCTCCTGTGAAAGAAGCGCTGCGCGAACTGGTCCATTCGGCGATCCGGACCCTGCAAGGCGAAGGCGTGCTGCCCGCCGACCTTGTCCTGCCCACCTTCGTGATCGAGCGAGCCCGCAGCCGCGAACACGGCGACTTCGCCACCAATGCGGCCATGCTGCTGGCCAAGCCGGCGCGGGCCAAGCCGCGCGAGCTGGCCGAGAAACTGCTCGCCGCCCTGCCTGCCAATGCCTTGGTGAGCAAAGTGGAGATAGCTGGCCCCGGCTTCATCAACTTCTTTCTGGCGGCCACCGCTTACCACGCCGAGGCCGGGCGCATGCTTGCCGAAGGCCCTGCCTACGGCCGCAACAGCCATGGCGCCGGGCACACGGTAGGCGTGGAGTTCGTCTCGGCCAATCCGACCGGACCGCTGCACGTAGGCCATGGCCGCGCCGCCGCCATCGGCGACTGCCTGAGCCGCCTGCTCGAAGCCACCGGCTGGAGCGTCAAGCGCGAGTTCTACTACAACGACGCCGGCGTGCAGATCCAGAACCTGTCGATTTCCGTGCAGGCGCGCGCGCGCGGTATCGCGCCGGGCGACCCCGGCTGGCCGGAAGACGGTTACCGCGGCGACTACATCGCCGACGTGGCGCGTGCCTACCTGGGTGGCGAAACCGTCATCGCCGATGGCCATGCGGTGACCGGTGCCAAGGATCCGGACGATCTCGAAGCGATCCGCCACTTCGCCGTCGCCGCGCTGCGCCGCGAACAGGACCTGGACCTGCAGGCCTTCGGCGTCAGCTTCGACGTGTATTTCCTGGAGTCCTCGCTCTATACCGACGGCAAGGTGGAGGAAACCGTGCGCGAGCTGGTCGCCCACGGCCACACCTACGAAGAAGGCGGCGCGCTATGGCTGCGCACCACCGATTTCGGTGACGACAAGGACCGCGTGATGCGCAAGTCCGACGGCACCTACACCTATTTCCTGCCGGACGTCGCCTATCACCGCAGCAAATGGCTGCGCGGCTACGAACGCGCGATCACCGAACTGGGTTCGGATCACCACGGCAGCCTCGCCCGTGTGCGCGCCGGCCTGCAGGCCTTGGACTGCGGCATTCCCAAAGGCTGGCCGGAATACGTGCTGCACCAGATGGTGACGGTGATGCGCGGCGGCGAGGAAGTGAAGATCTCCAAGCGCGCCGGCAGCTACGTCACCCTGCGCGATCTGATCGACGAAACCGGGCGTGATGCCACGCGCTATTTCTTGATTGCGCGCAAGGCCGACTCGCAACTGGTGTTCGACATCGACCTCGCCCGCTCGCAAAGCAACGACAACCCGGTCTACTACATCCAGTACGCCCACGCCCGCGTCTGCCGCGTGTTGGAAGAGCTGGCCGAACGCGGCCTGCCGCCGGTCGACACGCAGGCCGGCATCGCCGGCATGGCCCGGCTGGACACGGAGCACGAACAGATCCTGTTGACCGAGCTGTCACGCTATCCCGAAGTGGTGGAAGCCGCGGCCAACAATCTGGAACCGCACCTGATCGCCCAATATCTGCGCGAACTCGCTGGCGCCCTACACAGCTACTATCACGAGCATAAGTGGATCGTGGACGACGCCGAGCTGCGCAACGCGCGCATCACCCTCGCCGTCGCCACCCGCCAGGTGATACGCAACGGTTTGGATTTGCTGGGTCTCAGCGCCCCGGAGAAGATGTAAATGGCAACACGCAAGGGCAAAGGCCGCCAGGCCGTTCGCAACAACAGCGGCGGGTTCCCGGCCTGGGCCGGCATTCTGGTGGGCATCCTGATCGGCGGCCTGGTGGTGGTGGTGCTGATGCGCCACTCGCTGGTGCCGATGACGCCCAAAGGCCCGCAACCCAACCCGGAAGCCACCGCGCAACCCGGTAGCGATGAAGGCCTGACGCCGGCCGGCAGCAACACGGCGCCCAAGAAGCCGCAATACGACTTCTATTCCGTGCTGTCGGAGAAGGAAGTGCGCATTCCGGATTCGGAAATCAGCGCGCAGGCCAAGGCCGAACAACAAGCACGACAGAAGCAGCAACAGCAGGAGGCCCAAGCCCCTGCAGCAGCAGCAGCGCCCAAGCTGCCGCCCAACGCACCGTCGGCGGTCACGCAGAACATCACTGCCGCGCCGGCTTCGGCCATCGCGCCGCCGCCGTCGAGCGGCCCCAGCGGCTATTTGTTGCAAGTCGGTGCGTTCCCGAGCGCCGCCGACGCGGAAACCTTGAAGGCGAAGCTCGCGCTGCAGGGCTTTGTCGCCAATGTGCAGTCGGTGAACGTCGGCGGGCAGACTTATCATCGCGTACGCCTGGGACCGTTCCACTCGGCGACGGATCTGGAATCGGCGAAGCAGCGCTTGTCGGCGGCGGGGATTTCGGCGATTGCGTTGAAGGCCGGCGGCTGAGGCGCATTCACATGCGTAGCGAACGAGGGCGCCGACAGGCGCCCTCGTCATTTACGCTCAAAACGAGCGCCTACGTTCCGTTCACATCATCCTGGCCCGCGACAAACGGTTCCCTCCCCTGCTTGCAGGGGAGGGCTAGGGTGGGGTGCGAGCGCAGCGAGCGGCGGAAACTTCCACGTCATCGCCATGTGGTTCTCGCGATCAGTACCTGGCGACATTCGACTGCACGCTAAAGCCCAAGCAACCCCACCCCAACCCTCCCCTACTGTCGCAGGGGAGGGAGCGCATCCTGGGGAGGATCGCGTTGTACCGACTTGCCATGCTGTTAGATCAGTCGTGGGCAACTTATAGAAGCGCCCTTATGCATGCGGGCGCTTCAGGCGGATCAACCCAGAAATATCGTCGTCGCCATGCCCCTGCTGCATCAGCTCGGCATAGTCGGCCAGCGACTGCTCGATCACCACGCGAGAGGTACCGGCCTTCTCGGCGATCCCGCGCACGATGCTCAGGTCCTTGTGCAGCAATGCAAGCTTGAAGCCCACGCTGAACTGGTTCTTCAACATCGTCGCGCCGCGCTTCTCCAGGAACCAGTTGCCCGCGGCACCGGCACCCAGGGTGGGAATCAGGCGTTCCGGATCGAGGCCCAAGGCCTCGCCCAGCGCCAGCCCTTCGCACACCGCCTGCGCAATGCCCGCCACCAGCACCTGATTCACCGCCTTGGTGGCCTGCCCCGCGCCGACGTCGCCCAGATGCGTGATGCGCAAGGCATACGCTTCCAATACCGGCTTGGCGCGTTCGAGTACCGCAGCGTCGCCGCCCACCATGATCGACAGCTTGCCGTTCTTGGCGCCTTCCACGCCGCCGGACACCGGCGCATCCAGGAAATGCGCATGCACCGCGGCGAGACGCGCCGCCGCTTGCTTGGCGGTATCGGGCGCAACGGTGGAATGATCGATCACGATCGTGCCGGGCTTTACGTGCGCCGCAAGCGCATCCACCGTGCTCAGCACGTCGGCGTCGGCGGTGACGCACAATGCGATCACCTCACACTGCGCGGCCAGCTCCTCCAGCGCAGGCGCGCCGACGCCCCATGCGCGCGCCAGCGTTTCGGCCTTGGCATGCGTGCGGTTGGCTACCGCGTGCAACAGGCCGCGCTGCTGCAGATGTCCGGCCATCGATTCGCCCATGGCGCCCAGACCGATGAATGCTGCTTTCAGAGTCATACGTAATCCTTGCTGGAGGTCGATCGGTTGCAGGCCGTCAAGTATGAAGAACGCGGCAGGGCACCACCAAGTGCGCGCATCAAAGATGCGCCAGCAACAGCATGGCCAATGCTGCGATGACCCACATGGCCGGCTTCACGTCACGCGCCTTGCCGGTGGCGAGCTTGATCAGCACATAGGAAAGGAAGCCATACGCCACGCCGCCGGTAATCGAATACGTCAGCGGAATCAGCAGGATCGCGACGAAGGCCGGCACCGCTTCGTCGAACTGCCGCCATTCGATGCGCGTGATCGCTTCGATCATGAACACGCCGACCAGGATCAATGCCGGCGCCGTCGCAATGGCGGGCACCAGCGAAAGCAGCGGCGACAGAAACAGAAACGGCAGAAAGCACAGCCCCGCCACCACGGCCACCAGCCCGGTACGCCCGCCCTGCGAAATGCCCGCCGCCGATTCGATGAATGCATTGGCCGGGCTGGTGCCCAGCGGCGCCGACACCAGGGCGGAAAACGCATCCACCCGCATCGACTGGCGGATGTTGCGCGGATCGCCATTCTCATCCAGCAGGTTGCCCGCATCCGAGACCGCCATGAAGGTGGACAAGGCATCGAAGAACGAGGTGAACAGCATGACGAAGATGAAAGGCCAGTACGCCAGCTTCAGCGATCCGAGCAAATCGAGCTGGCCGATCGCGGAAAAATCCGGCAACGCAAAAAAGCCCTGCCAGTTCACCAAGGTCGCCGCGCCGCCATAAGCACTGCCGTCGCCCCACCAGCGTCCGATCGGCAGCGCCAGCACCGTGGTCAGCACGATGCCGAGCATCAGCGCGCCCTTGATGCGCCGTGCCACCAAAAAGATCGTCACCGCCAGCCCGACGAGAAAGGTCAGCAATACCGGGTTGAGCTTGGCCGAATGCACCAGTGTTACCGGATCGCCCACGATGAACTTGGCGTTGACCAGGCCGATCAGGCTGATAAACAAGCCGATGCCGCACGCCACGGCATGGCGCAGGTTTTCCGGAATGGCATCCACCACCAGCTTGCGCACATTGAACAGCGCCAGCAGCGCGAAGATCACGCCCGACCAGAACACACAACCCAGTGCCGTCTGCCAGGACATGCCACCGCCATGCACCATCACGAAGGCGAACAGCGCATTCATGCCCATGCCTGGCGCGACCAGCACCGGATTGCGTGCGTACAAACCCATCGCACAGCTGCCGAAGAAGCTCACCAGCACGGTGGCCGTCAGCCCTGCCGAGAACGGCACCCCGCCATGTGCCAGCACCGCGGGATTGACCACGATGATGTACATCGAGGTGAGAAACGTGGTGATGCCGGCCAGCACCTCGACCCGGGTGCTGGAGCCGGCAGCGCGGATGCCGAAGAACCGCTCCATGGCGGAAGCTTGCCCGCCTTCGCTATACGCCATGTTGAACGGGTCCGCCTAAGGAAACCCGTATTCAGCCACGATGTACGTCATGTGTCACGAAAGGATTTTCCGCCGACGGCGGTTCCAGCCAGTGCGGATGGCTCAGCGTATGGCGCATGTCGGCCAGACCGCTTTGCCAGTGCTCGTGCATGGTCGTGGCGCTGAACTCGTAATCCTTGTAGTGCCCTTCGTACGGCTTGTCGCGATAGATCAGGTGGATCAGGTTGGTCAGCGCGCCGTTGGCATACCGCTCGGCACGGCGATAGGCCGGCGTGTCGCGCTTGTCCTCGGGGATCAGTTCCATCAACTCGTGCAGGAAGCGCTGCTGTTCCCGCGTCTGGTGCATGTATTCGGTGACCAGGCGCGTACGGCTGGAATACTGGATGTCTTTCGCACGTTCGGCCACGCCACCCATGTCGCGCGGCAACGCCCCGACCGCGCTCCACAGATCGACCTGGAAGATCAGCGCATCGCGATGCGGCCGCTCGGTCAGCACCTTGTACAGCGGCGTGTTGGAGACCATGCCGCCATCCCAGTAGTACTCACCATCGATTTCCACCGCGGGAAATCCCGGCGGCAGTGCCCCCGACGCCATGAAATGCTCGGGTCGCAGCGTGTCGTGGCGGTTGTCGAAATAGGCAAAATTACCGGTGCGTACATTCACCGCGCCCACCGATACACGCACGCAGCTGGGATGGTTGATGCGATCGAAATCGGCCAGGCGCTCCAGTGTTTGGCGCAACGGCGCAGTGTCATACCAGCTCGTGGTCGCAGGCGTGCCATGCCACTGCAGTACCGGCGGCGGCATGCGCGGCTGAAAAAAGCCATATTGCCCTTCCATGATCGCGCGCCACGCGGCAAACATGTTGACGCCTTCGCGCACGATCGGCGGCATGCTCATGCCTTCGATCCAGGGATGACCTGGCGAGTTCGGCCACAGGGCCGACTTGCAGATGCTTTCCCAGAACTCGGTCAACCGTTCGACGCGGTGCTCCGGCGCATTGCCCGCGATAATCGCGGCGTTCAAGGCACCGATGGAGATGCCGGCGATCCAGTTGGGATGCAAATCGGCTTCCGCCATCGCCTGGTACACGCCGGCCTGATATGCGCCCAGCGCGCCGCCGCCCTGCAGCACCAGCGCCGTGACCTTGTAGGCATCCTGCGCCGGATGCTGGCCGGCCGCCTCAGCCTTGGACGAGGTCTTCTTCTTCGCGTCCATAAGTCTTTCCTGTGTGGGCTTCTTCAGCGAGATAGTCGTAGACGACCGTGCCCAGGTCGAGCGTGAGGTCGGTGATGTAATGCACGGCCGACTCCACTTTCAACACCGGCAGATCCGCCACCGGCGCCAGCGCGTGCGGATGCAGCTCCAGCGAGGCGGGACCCGTCCAGGCGCCCTTCAGGGTGACGTTGCTCGTGTAATAGCGCACCAGCTCGCAGATGCGCGGCGTGCCGTCGACATGCGGAATGATCTTCAACAAGAAGTTCGGCGCGGCCAGGCCCGCGAGAATCGCATTCGCATCCGCCGCACGATGCTTGAAGCCCATGGTGGCCTTGGCCACGCGCACCTTGCCGTAATCGAGCGTGCCGACCAGCGTATCGATTTCCGTTTCCAAAATGGGTGTGGCCAGTTTCTTTGGAAAACCCCACAACTCGCGGCCACCGGCGATCGGCGGGTGATCGTTGAGATACATCGCATGCACGTAACCGCCGCGCTCACCGCGGAAACTCACCGGTATCACCTGGCCCGATTCGGTGTAATCGCCGAAGCCGGTGGAATCGGGCATGCGGATGAATTCGTACTTCACCACCGGCTCGGTGATTTCCAGCGGCTCCGGCACCACGGCGCGCAACGCGTCCATGTCGGTGCGGTAGGTAATGACCAGGAATTCGCGGTTGACGAAGCGGTAGGGGCCCTTGGGAAAAGCCGGGCTGGTCAGCGGCATGGCGAACGCATTGGCTTTGACGTCGGCGATTTTCATTCTCGCTTCCTTAATTTGGAGGAGGTTGCCTGTGACCTCTGATCCGCCCGGGCGTCATTCCCCGGGCAAGACAGGTCATGCGCGGTAAGCGGCTTTATTGCATGTACCAACCGTGGCTAACCACAAAGCTCTGCCCGGTCAGCGCAGCACTCGGGAAGGCCGCCAGGAACAGTGCGGTCTGCGCAATGTCTTCGACCGTGGTGAACACGCCGTCCACGGTGTCCTTCAACATCACGTTCTTGATCACTTCGGCCTCGGTGATGCCCAGTTCCTTGGCCTGCTCGGGGATCTGCTTTTCCACCAGCGGCGTGCGCACGAAACCGGGGCAGATCACATGCGAGCGCACGTTATGCGC
>NZ_DATJMN010000124.1:0-8274 GCF_035508675.1 Dyella sp. | reverse complement strand
GTCCGAGCCGGAGATCGAGAAGAACGGCACCTTCGCTTCGCCGGCAATCGCCTTAGCCAGCAGCGTCTTGCCGGTACCTGGCGGCCCGACCATCAGCACCCCGCGCGGAATCTTGCCGCCCAGGCGCTGGAACTTGCCGGGGTCGCGCAGGAATTCGACCAGTTCGCCGACCTCCTCCTTCGCTTCGTCGCAGCCGGCGACATCACTGAAATTGACCTTGACCTGGTCCTCGCCCTGCAGCTTGGCGCGCGAGCGGCCGAAGCTCATCGCCCCGCGGCCACCACCGCCCTGCTGCATCTGACGCATGAACCAGATGAACACGACGACGATCAGGATCACCGGCAGCCAGTTCACCAGCAGGCCGATCAGCGAGAAGCCGGTGCCGGAATCCTGCGTGACCGTGACGTTCTTGTCCTGCATCTGCTTGACCACCGAGTTGGTGGAGAAGCCGAGTACCGGGGCGACGGTGCGGTAATTGCTGCCGTCTTTCAGCTTGCCGCTGATGGTGGCCGGGTTTTCGGCACTGATGTTGGCGGTGGCGACGTTGCCGCTATCCACACTCTGCACGAAGCTGCTGTAAGGCAGTTCCGAAGAGGCGCCACCGTGCGGGTTGAAGCTCTGGAACACGGTGATCAATACCACCGCGATCACCAGCCAGAGCAACAAAGTTTTCCATGTCTCGTTCATGCGCGGTTCTCGCCAGTTTGCCGGCCGGCCGGCCGGAAACCGGTGGCCAGCGCGTACACCTCACGCGAACGCGCGCGTGAGGCCTTGGGTTTACGCATACTTACGCGCGAAAACTCGGCGCGCAAGGTACGCAAGTAATCATCGAAGCCTGTTCCCTGGAACAACTTGATTAGAAATGCTCCGCCTGGTTTCAGCCAGTGCCTGGAAAAATCAAGCGCAAGTTCCGCCAAATCCATTGCCCGGATCTGGTCGGCCAGTGCCACGCCACTCATATTGGGGGCCATGTCCGACAGCACAAGATCGAGCTTCTGGCCGTCCAGGCGCTGCTCCAATGCTCTCAAAACGCTTTCTTCACGGAAGTCGCCCTGTAGAAAATCAACGCCGGCAATACCTTGCATCGGCAGGATATCCAGCGCCACCACAGTACCACTATCACCTAGGCGCTGCCGCACGAACTGCGACCAGCCGCCGGGTGCGGCGCCGAGGTCGACCACGCGCATGCCCGGCTTCAGGAGCTGGTCGCGCTCGACCAGTTCTTCCAGCTTGAACACGGCACGCGAACGCAGGCCCTCGGCCTGGGCTTTCTTGACGTAGACATCGTCGAAATGCTCCCGCAGCCAGCGGGAACTGCTCTTGCTGCGAGGCATGGTCGGCACATGGACCGGGAACAGGGGGTAGCCATGATACCCTTTAACATTCATTTGCAGTGCATTGAGACTGAACGCATGTCCCTATCTCCTTCACAGAAGCGCTACCTGCGCAGCCTCGCCCACGACCTCCATCCGGTGATTCTGCTGGGCGCCAAAGGCGCTACCGAGGCGGTGGTGAAGGAGCTGGACCTGACGCTGTCGCACCACGAGCTGGTGAAAGTGAAACTGTCCGGCGGCGACAAGGAAGAACGCGACGAACAGCTACGGATCCTGCTTGAAGGTACGGGCGCGGAAAACGTGCAACAAATCGGCCATGTCGCGGTGTTGTTCCGACGCAACGAGGACGATCCCCGGCTGGCCCTGCCACGCTGAGGAGGCTGTCATGGATTTCTCGCTGGAACGCCCTGGCGATTACCTGTTCGTCCGCCGCGTCACCGAGCGCGCCGTTACCGTGGTCGACCGCGAGCTGACCGCCAGCTTCCTGCTGTCGCCGCAGCGGGCGGTGGAACAATGGCCGGTCACCCAGGCGCAGGCGCTCACCGGCGAGCACGTCGAGGCCGTGCTCGAGCTGCAGCCGGAAGTGGTGCTGCTGGGCACCGGCGCGCGCCAGCAGTTCCCGCCGGCCGCTTTCATGGCCGGGTTTCTGCGCAAGGGCATCGGCATCGAGGTGATGGACAATGCCGCGGCGGCACGCACCTATGATCTGCTCGCCAGCGAGGGGCGGCGGGTGGTGGCCGCTTTCATTCTTCCCGCGGACTAGGCGCAACGCTCCGAACCTAGCCGGGGTCGGAGCAAGGTGGTACGCCCCGGAGGACACTTGCGTGGATTGGTGGTGAGGCGCCGCCGAACCCCAACATCGCTTTCTGCATGGCAACGTTGGGGTTCGCATGCGCTCACCGCCAACGCGTTGCTCGCCAGCGAGGGGCGGCTTTCTTCTTCCCGCCGGCTAGACGCCCTCTTTCGTATAGGACAAGAGGGCTTGGGTGAGGGGCAACCTTGCGGGAAGCTGCTGTCTAGCCAAGACGCGCCGAAAACCGCTTCAGCGCCAGGCCGTCCCCTCACCCGAACCCTCTCATGCGCAACCCTGCTCAGCGCGATGGCAGATAGTCGAGCGGGTCCACCGGATTGCCATCCTTGCGAATCTGGAATTGCAGCTCGTCGCGAGAACTGCCGCTTGAGCCCATTTCGGCAATCTGCTGCCCGGCTTTAACCTGCTGCCCTTCGGTGACCAGCCGCTTGCGGTTGTGGCCATACGCGGACAGGAAGCTGTCGTTGTGCTTGATGATGATCAGCTCGCCATAACCCACCAAACCATTGCCGCTGTACACGACAGTGCCATCCGCTGCCGCGACCACGGGCTCGCCGGCCTTGCCGGCGATGTCGATACCCGGTATTGCCGCGCTGGCTTGAAAACGGCCAATGACTTGGCCGGCTGCCGGCCACCGCCATTTCACGCCGCCTGCACTGCGGGTGCTGCCGCTGGCGGCCACCACGGGTGCCGCGGCGGTTGCCGCAGCCGGAATTGGCGCATTGCTGTGCGCCACAGGCGCAGTACTTGCCGACGGCGCGGGATGCGTCATCGCCACGGGTGCCGGAACAACTGAACTGGCATGCGCAGGCGACGGCGATGGCGTCGTCGCCGCGGGTGTCGGTTCCACCGTCTGGAACACCGGAGCCGACGGTGCCGGTGGCGGCGCATGCACGATGGCCGGCGCCGCACCATGTCCCGACAATTTCAGTACCTGCCCCGGCCAGATGGTGTAAGGCGGCGCGATGCCGTTCAACCTGGCGACTTCGCGGAAGTCCGTACCATTGCGAAACGCGATGGAGTAAAGCGTATCGCCCTTGACGACGGTATAGGTGCCGGCCTCATGGTTCGGTGCCGGTCGCGCACTGCTCGACGCGCCCGGCGGCGGCTGCACCACCACCGTGCTGCAACCGGTCATGAGTATGGCTATAGCGGCAAATGCGAACCATCGCGTCAATCCATTCATGCGCGTCAGCATAGCGAGGTCGCCAAGAGTTTTCATGCGATCGACACGGAACGATCGCCCGCCATTAATGCTTGAGTGCCCACCAGCCACCAAGCATCACCAACGCACCGAGGGCCACCCAACCGATCCACTCGATGTTTTTATGCAGGATGTGCTCGGCACGCTCGCCGAACAAACGGACCAGCAAGGCCAGCAACCACACGCGCTTGCCGCGCCCGAGCAGGATGCACACCAGGAACGGAAGCACCGGCACGCCGACAATGCCCGACGCCCAGGTGACGAACTTCATCGGCACCACCGGCACCAGCGCCGCGATCGTCAGCACCAGCAGCATCTCCAGCCAATGCTGGCTCATCTGCGCGCGCAGGGTTTCCACACCATGCTCGATCGAGTCGTACAAATGCAGCGACTGCAGCAGCGGCGTCAGTGCATGAAAGGCCCAGTGGCCGAGCGCATAGCCCACCAACGAACCCATGAGTGAGAACAGCAGGCTTACGTTCGCGTAGAAGAACGCACGATGGCGCTTGCCCAGCATCATCGGCGCCAGCATCACTTCCGGCATGACCGGAAAGATGAAGGCTTCAACGAAACTCAGGCCGCACAGGTAATAGACTGCCCGGCGGTCGCGCGCCCACACCAGTACGCGCGCATAAAGCTTTCCGAAGAGTTGCATCAGCCGATCCCGCCCAGCAAGGGCACAAAGCTGACCGCTGCCAATTCTTCCTGCATGAAATCGCCTTTTCCGTCGCCGCGCATGCGGATCAAGGTTTGACTGCTGGGGGAACCGACCGGCGCAACCAGCACGCCGTCCGGAGCCAGTTGATCGAGAATCTGCGTGGGAACGGCATCGCCCGCCGCCGTGAGCAGGATGGCGTCGAATGGGGCTTCGGCTGCCCAACCCAGCTTGCCGTCGTCATGGCGCGAGCGGATGTTGTCGAGGCCGAGCTGGCGAAAGCGACGGCGCGCCTGGCGCAGCAATTCTTCGATGCGCTCCACCGTATACAGCTGCGGCACCAACTGCGCCAATACCACGGCCTGGTAGCCGGATCCGGTGCCGATCTCCAGCACCTTCTGCGGGCGGCCGGACTTGGGCTCGAACGGCTCGAGCAAGGCCTCGGTCATGCGCGCGACCACCCATGGCTGCGAAATGGTTTGGCCATGGCCGATCGGCAGCGCGGTATTCTCATAAGCGCGGGAGTGCAACGCCTGATCGATGAAATGGTGCCGCGGCACATGGCGCATCACGTCCAGCACGCGCTGGTCGCGGATGCCTTCTTCCTTCAATTTGGCGATAAGCCGGTCGCGCGCGCGTTGCGAGGTCATGCCCTCGCCTTTCAGGGCCGATGGCGGCAACGGATGGATCATGCGGCCTTACCGTTTGCCTGATCGCCCATGTCGTCGCTCAACGCGCGCACCCAGTTGCTCACCTTCTCCAGCGCCTGGAACCGGGTGAGGTCTACATGGATGGGGGTCACGGAAATGTAGCCGCGCCGCACCGCATCGAAATCGGTGCCTGGGCCGGCGTCTTCCACGTCGCCCGCCGGTCCGATCCACCAGATCGGCCGCCCGCGCGGATCGTTCTGCTTGATGCACGGCGCGGAGCGATGGCGCTTGCCTAGGCGCGCGGTTTCGAAGCCGAGGATTTCTTCCCACGGACGATCCGGCACGTTGACGTTGAGGATGGTGTCGGCCGGCAGCGGGTCGACCAGCAGGCGCTCCATCAACAGGAGCACCGCCTTGGCGGCCGACTCGTAATGCTCACCTTTGTGATCCTTGCTGACCAGCGACACGGCGATCGCCGGCAAGCCGAGAAAGCGCCCTTCCATCGCCGCCGACACGGTGCCGGAATAGATCACGTCATCGCCCAGGTTGGCGGAATTGTTGATGCCGGACACCACGATATCGGGCTCATGATCCAGCATGCCGGCGAGTGCGAGGTGCACGCAGTCGGTCGGCGTGCCCACGACGCGGTAATAGCCGTTGTCCATGCGCGAGACACGGATCGGCACGTCCAGGGTGAGGGAGTTGCTGGCCCCGGAGCGATCCCGATCCGGCGCCACCACCGTTACCTGGCCGACCGCGCCGAGGCGCTCGGCGAGCACGTGGATGCCGGGGGCGTCCACGCCATCGTCGTTGCTGACAAGTACTCGCATCATCATCCGTTCAAAACGATTGATCGGCGTGCGAACCCGCGGAACTCGTGAAAACCCGACTCGTCGCCCCGGCGAACGCCGGAGCCCAGCGCCCGCCGCTCGAATCGACACACTGGATTCCAGCCGAGGTTGCTTCACAAGCTCGCAGGGCATCGCACGCACCCTGGACCTGGGAGTCTAACCGAGCCGACCGTTTGTTTCACCGGCGATTTTCGCAAGCTTCGCTTCACCATCGCAGCGCTCCTTTCGCTACGATGACACGCATGAAACGCCGTACCCCCGCCATCGTGAGCGACGAGGACAGCCGCCTGTTTCGCGAGGCCATCGGTGAAGTCCGCCTGTTCGAACCGGTCACCCCGCCACCCGAACTGCCCAGGCCCGAACCGCACCCCTACATGCTCGAAGCCGACGAGGCCGCCGTGCCCGGCGAACTGCTGGACATGGCCTTCGACCCGGGCCTGATGGAGGTCGGCGAAGAGCTCAGCTACCTGCGCGACGGCTATCCCCCGAAGCTGCTGCGCCAGCTCAAGCGCGGTCAATTCAGCGTGCAGGACGACATCGACCTGCATCAGATGAACGCCGCGGCGGCGCAGGCCACGATTGCCGAATTTCTTGCGCATGCCAAGGATCAGGGGTTTCGTTGCGTACGCATCGTGCATGGCAAGGGATTGCGCTCGAAGGCGGCCGGCCCGGTGCTGAAAATCCTGACCGATCGGTTGCTGCGTCGTCGCAACGATGTGATCGCATTCGCTTCCGCACGTCCCATGCAGGGCGGCACCGGCGCGGTGGTGGTATTGCTGAAAGATAAATAACCTTAAGGCTCTTATGCCCAAGCTCTTCTCGTACGGCACGCTGCAGCAGGACAACGTACAACTGGCAACGTTTGGCCGCCGGCTTGCGGGCCAAGCCGATCAACTGACCGGATTCGCACAAACCGAGATCGCGATTGAAGATCCCGCGGTCATCAAGACCAGCGGCAAGACCCATCACCCCATGCTCGTGTTCACCCGCCGCATCGAAGACTGCGTCGACGGCAAGGTGTTCGACCTCACCGACACCGAACTCGCGCTGGCAGATGAGTACGAAGTGGACGACTACAAGCGCATTGCCGTCAGCCTGGTTTCCGGACTCCAGGCTTGGGTGTATGTAGATGCGCGGCAGGCGATCGCATACGACGCCGCACCGGCGCAAACCACTGGCTTCTAGGCGATCAGCTCGCGCGCAACGACGGTTGCATAGGCGCCGGCGGGCAACTCGAAACTCAGTTCGAGCGTGTCGCCATCCGTCCAATGCCAACGCAAATCTTTAGGCAACAAGCGCAACGGACGGCGCTCGTGATCCATGCGCGCCGCCGATAAACCTTCGACCAAATCAGTGGATTGCAATGCGATGGCTTGCTCCAGCTCACCCGCGGCATCCGTCGTCGGCGGTTCACCCTGTCCCCACAGCGGACCGGAAGGATGGATGTCGCCCTGCGCCAGACGCGCAGCGAGCGTCTCGTCGAACGGTTCCGGACCGAACCAGGAACGCGAGCCGGCCAGCGACCAGATTTCGCCTTCCAGCGGCTTGTCCCATGCATCGCGCTCTACGCGCGCAGCCAGCACCTGGTTGAAGATGTGCGAACGCGCTGCCGATAGCAGGATGGAGCGCTTGTCGCGATCGACACGGCGTCCGGCGAACATCGCGCGTGCCTGCGCCACATTGCCGCCTTCACGGCCGAAACGTTGTTCGCCGAAGTAATTCGGTACGCCGCGGGCAGCGATAGCCCGCAGAACTTCTTCAGCGCAGGCGCGGTCGCCTTGCACATCGCGCAGCACCAGCACGAAACGATTGCCGCGCAAGGCACCGCGCTTGAGCTTGCGTTTGTGGCGCGTGCTTGAAAGCACGTTCACCTCGGCATGCGGAAACGCGTTCCAGTCCGGGTCGGCCTTGCCAGGCAATTGCACCGTGAAAGCCTGGCGTGTGACGGCGTGGCGGTCTTTCAAGCCGGCGTAGCCGACATGCATGGGCGAGGTGCCCGCGAAGCGTGCCAATTCACGCGCAACCCAGTCGGTGTTGGCCCCGCGCTTTTCCACCCACAGGAAGGCATGTTCGCCCTCGCCATCGGGTTCGTAGCCGAGGATTTCTTCGACGCGAAAGTCTTCGGGAATGCTGCGCAGGGTGGCCGTCAGGGGCGGCGAGCCATAGGCGCGGGGAAGTTCGGATTCAGATTCAACAGAGGATGTCATAGGTAGCGGTGCCCCTGCTCTGCTTGCAGAAGCGGGTTGGGGTGGGTTTACACGAGCTTGCGGTAAACGTGAGGACTTCACCCGACCCCAGCCCTCCCCTACTGCACGTAGGGGAGGGAGCCGTTCGCTGTAGTTTGGAGATCGTCGTCAATGGCCACTCATCCCCGAAGCCGCAGGTGCAGCGACACTCGCCGCCGGTTTCGGCACCACCTGATAGAACGTCTCGCCCGGCTTGATCAAACCCAATTCACCGCGAGCACGCGCTTCCACCGCCTGCTCGCCATGCTTGAGATCGTTGACGTCCGCAGCGAGCGCCTGGTTGCGTTGGGTGAGCTTGTCGTTTTCGTCCTGCTGTTTTTTCACGGCAGCACGCAGGCTCGTCACCTCGGCCATGCCGCCGTGGTTGGACCACAGCTCGAACTGCAGTCCAATCAGTATCAGCAACAGGATCAAGGCGACCCAACGCAACATAATTCTGGCGATAACCTCGCTCAGCCAGGCAAGTGGGAAAGGCTCGGGAACGCGTTGCGGCCGGCGTAGACGGCAGACGAACCGAGCGCCT
>NZ_DATJMN010000123.1:0-7205 GCF_035508675.1 Dyella sp. | reverse complement strand
CCAGAACGCCTACATCGAACGCTTCAACCGCACCTACCGCGAGGAGGTGCTCGATCAATACCTGTTCACTCGTCTCGAAGATGTGCGCGAGGCTACATGGCAGTTCCTGGTCGACTACAACGAGCAACGTCCCCACGACGCACTCGGCGGCCTGACACCTGCCGAATATCGTGGCCACTACGCCAGAAGCTCTACTTCTCAAATGTCCACTTGACGGGGGAGCTTACGTCTCTTGGTCACATTTCTTGCGTGCACGATACGTGCACCGCAAGCCCGGCCCCTTACCCTAGCCCTCTCCCCCGTTATTGATCAAAGATGGGGGAGAGGGGACTGGCCTACCGCATGGATGGGTTATCCCGCATCGATAGCGAGCAAAAATATGTGACCAAGAGAAAGGGCCTTCGCCGGGGCGACGATGGTGGGTTACGCCGCGCGGTTGTGCGAACGCATGACGCGCTGCTTGTCGCGCTGCCAGTCGCGTTCCTTTTCGGTGTTGCGCTTGTCGTGTTCCTGCTTGCCGCGCGCCAGGCCGATTTCCACTTTCACCTTGTTGCCTTTCCAGTACATGGCGATGGGCACCAGGGTGTAGCCCTTGCGTTCCACCGCGCCGATCAGCTGGTCGATCTCCTGGCGGTGCAGCAGCAGCTTGCGCGTGCGGCGGTCGACCGGCACGACGTGGGTGGAGGCGCTGATCAGCGGCGGGATGGAGGTGCCGACGAGGAACAGCTCGTTCTTCAGCACCACGGCATAGCCGTCGCCGAAGTTGATGCGGCCGGCGCGCAGGGCTTTCAGCTCCCAGCCTTGCAGGGCAATGCCCGCCTCGAAGCGCTGGTCGATGTGGTATTCGTGCCGGGCGCGCTTGTTGAGGGCGATGGTGCCGCCGCTTTCTTTTTTGTCTTTGTCCTTCGCTTTTGCCATGTCCGTTAAACTTTGTGCCGGGTCGCCCCATGCAGGCCGTCTGCATGCGGGTTGGATTCTTTTGATGAGGCTGCCGTGATCCAAATCCGCCGCAGTGCCTTGGTGAAATACTCGCCGGCGCAGATGTTCGATCTGGTCAATGAGGTCGAAGCATACCCAAAGCGCTTCGCCTGGTGTGGCAACGCCGAGGTGATCGAGCAGGGTGACAACATGCTGGTGGCACGGCTGGATCTCAAGTTTGCCGGCTTCCATCACAGCTTCACCACGCGCAACATCATCGATCGTCCGCGCCGCTTGCAGGTGAGCCTGGTGAATGGGCCGTTCCGCAGCCTGGAGGGTTTCTGGGATTTCACCCCGCTTGGCACGGACGGTTGCAAGGTGGCGCTGGAACTGGATTTCGACTATGCCGGCCGCCTGGGCGGCGCGGCTTTGAAGCTGGGTTTCCAAGGCTTGGCCAGCCGCATGGTGGACGACTTCTGCCGCGAGGCGGACAAGGTCTATGGCTGAGCGCATCGCCGTGGAAGTGGTTTGCGCCATGCCGGACCGCCAGTTGCTGCGCCGGGTGAGCTTGCCGGCGGGCAGTTCGGTGCTGCAGGCGGTGGAGCAGTCGGGGATTTTGCAGGAGCTGCCGGAGCTGCCGTTCGATCCTTCGCGGCTGGGTATCTTTTCCCGCCGCGTGGCTGCCGATGACGTGCTGCAGGATGGCGACCGGGTGGAGATTTACCGGCCGCTTACGCTGGATCCGAAAGATGCGCGGCGGCGCCGCGCCAGGTAAAGCGGGCTAGCGGGTCAGGGGCCGCCGTTGCCGCCACCGTTGTCACCGCCGCTATCGCCGCCACTGTCACCGCCGCTGGAGCTCTTGTCGCCGGAGTTGTCGTTGACGTCGTACTTGGTCTTGTACTTGTTGCTTTGCTGCACCAGCTTCTGCGCATCCTGGAAGTACAGGTTGCCTTCGGTGCGCACCAGTACGTCGTTGTTGAAGTAAAGGCTGATGGCGTTGACCTTCATCTTCTCGCCGCGGTGCGAATAGGTGGAGACGTAATCCCAGCGGTTCTGGTTGAACGGGGTGGAGACCGAAGGCGTGCCCAGCAGTACCAGCACCTGGCGCTTGGTGAGACCCGGCTTGAGCTGTTCGGCTAGATTCTTGTCGATGGTTTTATCGAAAAGATTGCCCTGGGCGACGTCCGGGGTATACACGAGATGGCAGCCGGCCAGAGAGAGTGCCAGCGTGGTGTAGCCCAGTGTGCGAATCAGCTTTTGCATTCGTAGCGCGTCCGGATCGTGAAGGTGTGGATGATACACTAATGGCTTGATTCCACCGTGTATCGGGAGTTTGCGTATGGAGCAGGAAACTCAAGAACTCCGTAAAGCCGGGTTGAAGGTGACACACCCCCGGATGCGCATTCTCCAGATCTTCGAAGAGGATGGCGCCCGCCACCTGACGGCCGAAGATGTCTACAAGAAGCTGCTTGCCCATCAGGAAGATATCGGCCTGGCCACGGTGTACCGGGTGCTGACCCAGTTCGAGGCCGCCGGCATCCTCAGCAAGCACAATTTTGAGGGCGGCCAGGCGGTGTACGAACTGGATCGTGGCCAGCATCACGACCACATGATCGACGTTGACAGCGGAAAGGTGATCGAGTTCGTCAGCGAGGAGATCGAACGCCTGCAGCGCGAGATAGCGGCCAAGCACGGCTATGAGATCCAGGACCACAGCCTGGTGTTGTATGTGCGGCCGCTGGGCCGTGGCGCTGGAACGCGTAGCAAGTGAACCGGGAAGGGGCGCGCGGCCTGGCTGGCCGGCGCCCGCTCTTCACTATTGACGATTGACGATTCCCGATTGACGCCCATAAAAAAAGCCGTGGGGGGACTCCTGTCCACCCAGCGGCTTACCGTTGTCTCTTGACGTGCTGTGTATCGGAGTTGCTCGCGATACGTGCAAATGTCCAGACTCCGGCGGAGCGGCATCCTGCCACTCTTCGAGTCTACCGTCCCCACGGTCGACTCGTGCTCACCGTCTCGCGACGGCGGCTCCCCCACATCGATGGGATTGATCCTAACGAAGCTTTTACGGAGCTGGTATTGGAAAATTTCCTAGTTACGGTGTCACAAGTCACTGGTTTTGCATGGAATCCATGCTGCTGCGCAGCAAAATGCGCAAATGAACCCCCCGATGGTCGGGCCTCAGGCGGAACAATCCCCCCAATGAAGTGACGCGGTCGCGCATGCCCTGCAGGCCTCTGCCGCCGCGTGGCACGCGCTCGGGCAAGCCTACGCCGTTGTCGCGAATGTCCAGCAGCGCCAATGCTGCGCCCGCCCGCTCGCCGATACGCAGGCGCAACCGGAATTCAGTGGCCTGGGCGTGTTTGACCGCGTTGGTGGCGCTTTCCTGGGCCAGCCGGTAGATGGCGGTGCGGATGTCTTCATCCAGCAGGCGCGGGTCGCCGTGCAGGTCGGTGTAATAGATCATGCCGGCGGTGGCGAGCAGGTCGCGGATCGGGCCTTCGTCCAGCGCGCGCATCAGGCCGAACTCATCCAGCACGGCGGGGCGCAGGTCGTCCATCACGCGATGCAGGGCGCGGCGCATGTGGGCCAGGATGCCGTTGATGGAGGTGCCGATGTCCTCCATGCCGGCCTGCTTCAGGCGGTTCTGCGCCAGCTTGACGTGGGTCTGGATGGCGGTGAGGTTCTGGCCCAGTTCGTCGTGCAGTTCGGCGGCCATGTGGCGGCGCTGGTTTTCTTCCGTCTGCAGGTTGCCGCGGGCGGCATCGCGCAGCTGGCGGGCGAGGTGATCCAGGCGGCGGTTCACCGCGGCGAGGTAGACGTTCTGCTCCGCCACGCGCGCACTGCTGCGGCGCAGGGCATCCGTGGCCGAGCCCAGCATCAGCGCACCGGTGCCGGCCACGGCCAGGAACATGTGCGACGAGGCGGTGGGTATGACGTGGGTAAACACCCGGTCGACCACCGCCATGCCCAGGCTCGATACCAGCATGGACAGGCTGGCGCCGCGCCAGCCATGCCGGAACGCGAAGAACAGCACCGGCGCCAGCGACAGGATGCGTGCGAACTCGCGTTGCGGTGCCGCTTGCTCGGTAAGGATCAACAGGATCACCAAGGCCGGCAGCATCACCAGCAGGCCATCCATCAGCAGCTCGGATATCTCCTGCCTTGACGGGCGCGTGCGCCACAGCATGATCAGCGGCGGCACGATCAGCAGCAAGCCGACGTAATTGCCCAGCATTTCGTTGCCGAACCCCTCCAGCAAACCGGTCGAGGGTAGTTCGCTGAGCAAGGCCATCATCAGCGCGTCGGTGGCGGTGGCAACCGCGCCGGTGAAACCACCGGCAAGCAGCAGGCGCGAGACTTCTTCCGGGTCGCGCATGCTTGCCCGCAGGTTGGCCCGGCGCAGCAGCCCCAGGCATAGCGCCACGACCAACGGCTGCGGCAGATCCCCAAACAGGAATGTTTGCCAGTCCGGCGTGTAGCCGTACCAGTATTCGATCGACTCGGCCGCAACCAGTTCGGCGCCGATCAGCCAGCCCCAATAACGGAACGGCGATAGCAGCAGCACGCCGAAACGCAGGCCGAATTGCAGGGTCCAGTCCGGCTGGGTGGTGGGCCAGAGCAGCCCCCAGAGCAGACCATAGCCGAGGCCGACCACGGGACCGGAGGTGAGGAAGGAGAGTTTTAGACGCATGCGCGGATGTTAGAGCCTGTTCCATAGTTCAGTGCAGCTCGCCTAGGCGAACCACGCTGGGCTATCAGCAAGCTTTGGCGAGTGGGACGGTGACGGTCGGCGCGCGGGCGAAAGAAGATTTGCTAGAGTGCTGGGCATGCATAGCATCGTTCTGGTCGACGACCACGCCATAGTCCGCGAAGGGTTCAAGCGGCTCATAGAAATGGAGCCGGATCTGGAGGTGGTCGCCGAATGCCGCAATGCCGACGATGCGGTGGAGGCGATCAGCCAGACGCGCCCGGACCTGGTCGCGCTGGACCTGTCGTTACCGGATGGCAGCGGTTTGCCGCTGATCGAGCATTTGCGAAGCGTCGCCACCGGCACGCGCATCGTGGTGCTGAGCATGCATGATGGCGAGCCTTATGTATCGGAGGCATTGCGGCGTGGCGCCAGCGGCTACGTCACCAAGGGCGCCGCACCGGAAGAATTGGTGGCAGGCCTGCGTGCGGTGATGCGCGGGGAGCAATTCCTCAGCTCCGATTTGCGCCAGCGGCGTGCGGAGCGGCCTAACGACACGCTTGATCCGATCGACCGGCTTACCGCACGCGAGCATGAAGTGTTCTTGCTGCTGGCGGCGGGACGCGCGCCGAAGCAGGTGGCGGCGGAGCTGGGGATAGGGCAGAAGACGGTGTACATCCACCGCGCGAGCTTGATGGGGAAGTTGGGGGCGGGGTCGGAACTGGATCTTTATCGCATCGCCAGCGAGCGGGGCTTGCTGCAGCCGCGGCCTTAGAGCGTGTTTGATACTAGCCAGGATGCACTCCCTCCCCTGCGGCAGTAGGGGGGGCTTGGGCTTTAGCGCACCGCTGAATGTCCTGAGTAAGGGTATGCAGGCGATGGTCGGCTCCCGCCGCTCGCCAGGACACGTCCCCTCCCCTGCGAAGTAGGGGAGGGCTAGGGTGGGGTGCGAGCGCAGCGAGCGGCAGGAGCCCCATTGCTTCAATACATCTCATCAGGACATTCAGCTGCATGCTAAAGCCCAAGCAACCCCACCCCAGCCCTCCCCTGCTTGCAGGGGAGGGAGCAGATCACCGCGAACAACAAGCTTCTTGGCTTAAGTTGGTGCCATTAGGCTTAAGTTGATCCACATGCCCGCTTCGCTATGAGGGCAAGTTATAGAAGTACCCTAAAGCGCCTGGCCGGTACGACGAGCAAAAAACTCAGCAACTGAGACTCGGCGCTAATCAGGGGCTTGGCAGGGCTTTCCGATGCCTTGATGCCGTTCCAGCCTGCATCAAGGCGAAGAAGAAAGCGCCTGCTTGATCGCCTCCCGCGCCAGCTTGTCCATCACCGCATAGCCTTGCGCATTCGGATGAACGCCATCGATGGTGAGCTTGGCGATGAAGCCGCTATGCCCATCATCCAGCGGCGTGAAGTAATCGACGCAAGTCAGCCCATTCTGCTTGGCATACGACTTGATCCAGTCATTGAGCGCGCGAATGCTTTCGACCGACTGCACCGATGGCCGCCACGGATACTTTGCAGCCGGCGTAAGCGTGGCCAGGATCACGTGGATGTGATGTGCCTGCGCCAGCTCCACCATGCTCTGGATGTTGTTCTCGATGTCCTGCAGCGTGGTCGGACCGGTGTTGCCGGCGATGTCGTTGGTGCCCGCAAGAATGTGCACCACGGCTGGATGCAGGTCGATCACGTCCTGGCGGAAGCGCACCAGCATTTGCGGCGTGGTCTGCCCGCTGATGCCGCGGTCGATCACGTCGCCGGTGAAAAAGCCCGGGTCCGCATCGATCCATGCCTGCGTGATGGAGTCGCCCATGAACACCACGCGATGCGCCGTGGCAGGCGGCAGTTTGGCGTTGGCTTCGCGGTAACGACACAGGCCGCCGAAATCGAACGCCAGGCGCTGTTCCTCCCAGGCCTTGGAGGCGGCAGCCAGGGCGGCGCGGGATTGCGGCATCAAGGGACGTTTCGGGCCGGCCAGGGCGGGCGCCTCGGGCGGCGGCAGCAAGGCGGCGCAGGGGTTGTCCATGACGCCGACAGACGCTGCGGGAGGCTCGGCGGTAGATGAGCTTGCCGGGGCCGTAGTTTGCGCAACGCAGATGTTGCAAGTGAAGGCCATGGCCAGGGCAAAAGAAACGAATACCGAAACGTTCACGGTGTATCTCCCCGTTGTTTGCTTTGCGTGCAGACCGCTGTGATGATGCCCTAGTTCCCGCGTTTGTCGACATGCGGGTTCCATGGCTGCAAGTCAATGTGCGAAACATCGCATCGGCGACGGCCCCCTCGGAGCGCGTAGTCTCAGGGTGATAAGCCGGGAGGTCCCCACGCGCACGCTTTGATGGTTACTGCCAGGTCGGGTTTTGGCCTCCAAGCCAGTTCTCGTCGCCCAAACGAGACAGCACTTCGTCAAGTTTTGTGTTGATCGCTTCAAAGATGAAGCACAGCTCGGCGCGGCCGATGGTCATCATCGCACAGCCGTTCTCGGCGTTGTCCTCGTTATAGGTGATGTGCGCCATCAGGGTCAGCATGTCCTGCAGGTCTCTGAGGGTTTCGTAGCTGTCGCTGGACAATAGATAGATGTGCGGTCCGTAGC
>NZ_DATJMN010000122.1:0-12410 GCF_035508675.1 Dyella sp. | reverse complement strand
GGCCGTCTTCGGACCACACGCGCTCCAGGAAGGCGGCGATTTCCAGCTCGTCGGCATCGGCGATGGTGGCCGGCTCTTTACTCGTGTTCGGTTTCATGCGCACGATGCTGGGTGTTGCGCATATGTTGTGCAAGCGCGATGTCCCGCAATCACTTTTCAACGCTGATGGCGAATCGATGACGCAAACGACCACGACCAACCTGTATTGCCCGCTGTGGCGGCGCTTGTCAGCCCTGTTCTACGACTTGTTCGCCGTACTGGCCATCGTGGCAACCGTGGGTTTGGCCTGTCAGCTCGCTACCCATGGTCAGCTGATCACCACCGGCGCACAGGTGCACATCGCGTGGTGGTATCAGCCGCTGCAAGGCCTGGCGGTGGCGGCTTATTTCCTGGTGTCGTGGCTGCGTGGTGGCCAGACGCTGGGGATGCGGCCGTGGCGTATCCGCATCGCGACAAGCAACGGCACGCGGTTGACGCTGTGGCAGGCGCTGCTGCGGCTGCTGGTCGCCGCCTTGCCCCTGTCGCTGCTCTTGCTCGCACCCGCATTCGGGCTGCGTACGGCGCTGTGGAGCGTGGCTGCGGCCTGGGGCGTATGGTTCGCTGCCGCGCTACTCGATCGCCGCCGCCGAACGCTGCACGACCTGGCGGCCGGCTCCGAAGTGCGCAGGATGGGTTGAATTTGCCGTCGCTGGCTGCCTGAGACACATCAATCCATAACTTGTTGATGTATAAGGCGACATTGACCTGCCGCAATGCAACATTACCGCGCGTAAACGGCTATCATATGACTTTAGTCGCCGGTCCTGCTCACCATGCTTTATCAGCTCCATGAATGGCAACGCGCCTTCCTCGGCCCCTTGAGCCATTACGCCGAAGCCAGTGCCCGCATGCTCACCGACCCCAGCAGCCCCCTGCACCAGTTGCCGGGCGCGCAGCGCATGGCGGCGGGCTACGAGCTGATCCACCGGCTGGGCAAGGATTACGAAAAGCCGTCCTTCGACATCCACAGCATCACCAATACGCAGGGCAACCAGATCGCGATCATCGAGCGCATCGATCTGGAAACGCCGTTCTGCCAGCTGCGCCGCTTCAAGCGTTTCAGCGACGACCCGGAAACCATCGAAAAGATGAAGTCCGAACCGGTGGTGCTGGTAGTGGCGCCGCTGTCGGGCCATCACTCCACCCTGCTGCGCGACACGGTGCGCGCGCTGCTGCAAGACCACAAGGTGTACATCACCGACTGGATCGATGCACGCATGATTCCCGCCTCGGCCGGTCCGTTCCATCTCGATGATTACGTCGCGACCATCGAGCAGTTCATCCGCCATATCGGCGCCGAATCGCTGCACGTGATTTCCGTATGCCAGCCGACCGTACCGGTGTTGGCGGCGATTTCACTGATGGCCGCGCGTGGCGAAGCCACGCCGCGCAGCATGACCATGATGGGCGGCCCGATCGATCCGCGCCGCAGCCCCACCAGTGTGAACAACCTTGCCATGCAGCAGCCGTTGAGCTGGTTCCGTGGCAATGTGATCCACACGGTGCCGGTCAATTATCCCGGCCATGGCCGCGAGGTGTATCCAGGCTTCCTGCAACACGCCGGCTTCGTGGCGATGAACCCGGGTCGCCACCTGAGCTCGCACTGGGATTTCTATCTCAACCTGTTGCGTGGCGATCTGGATGACGCCGAGGCGCATCGCAAGTTCTACGACGAATACAACGCCGTACTCGACATGCCGGCGGAGTATTACCTGGACACCATCAACACGGTGTTCCAGCAGTTCCTGCTGCCGCGCGGCCTGTGGGAAGTGAATGGCGAACGCGTGGACCCCGGCGCGATCAAGCGCACCAGCTTGCTGACCATCGAAGGCGAGCTGGACGATATTTCCGGTATCGGCCAGACCGAAGCGGCGCACGATCTGTGCACGGGCATTCCAGCTTCCCGCCGTGCGCATCGCGTTGTCGAAGGTGCCGGCCACTACGGCATTTTCAGCGGCCGGCGCTGGCGCGAAATGGTTTATCCGCAGCTGCGCGACTTCATCCGCCGCTCGGAATTGGCGCTGGTCTCCACCAAGCGCGCCTGATCCTGCACGGCGGCGGTGCCGTAGGCTGGGATTTCATCCCAGCCTACGGGTCGCATCTCATCGGGCAAAGAACGCCGCAAACGCCTTGATCACGCGTTCGACACCGGCATCGTCGATATCCAGATGCGTCACCAGGCGCAAGGTCGGCAAATAGCCAATGCTGATGCGTATCGACGAAGCACGCAGATGCGTGTCCAATTCGTGCAGCCGCTCGGCCGGTACGTCGATGAACACCATGTTGGTGTGCTGGCCGAGCAGCTTGATGCCGGCCATCTCGTCAAGACCGTTCGCCAGGCGCATGGCACGCGCATGATCATCCGCCAGGCGCGCCACGTGATGATCCAGCGCATGTGAACATGCAGCCGCAAGCATGCCGGCCTGGCGCCAGCCTCCGCCGGCCACTTTGCGCCAACGCCGCGCCTTCTCGACCAACGCGGCAGAGCCGACCAGTACCGAACCGACCGGCGCCCCCAACCCTTTCGACAGGCACACCGACACGCTGTCGAAATACTGCACAATCTCGCGCGCAGACACGCCGCCCGCCACCGCTGCGTTGTAAAGCCGCGCGCCATCCAGGTGCAGGGCCAACCCACGCTCGCGCGTGAAATCGCGTGCGGCGCGCAGGTAATTCAGCGGAAGCACGCGACCGTGCCAGGTGTTTTCCAGCGCGAGCAAGCGCGTGCGCGCGAAATGCGGATCGATCGGCTTGATCGCCGCTGCCACCTTGTCCAACGGCAACGTGCCGTCGGCATCGTGCGGGATCGGCTGCGGCTGGATCGAACCCAACACGGCGGCGCCACCGCCTTCGAATTTGTAAGTGTGCGCATCGGCGCCGACCATGTACTCATCGCCGCGCTCGCAATGCGACATCAAGGCGAGCAGGTTCGATTGCGTGCCGGATGGCACGAACAATCCCGCCTCGAAGCCGAGATCGCTCGCAAGGCGCTGTTGCAAGGCATTGACGGTGGGATCTTCGCCGTAGACGTCATCGCCGACCTCGGCGTCAAGCATGGCTTCACGCATGGCGCGCGTGGGCTTGGTGACGGTATCGCTGCGCAAGTCGATCCAATCCATGGCGTCCTCTATTGGTGGGTGGGTGGGAGCCACGACTTTGCCGGGTACGATGACCGCCGGCAACCTACGGGCTTATCGCCTCTTGCCATGACGCCGGCGGCAGGATCGCGAACAAGCCTTCACGCCGTGTGCGTTTGGCCAGCCGCAGCAGCGCATCGTCGCGGGTGAGCAGCGCCACTGCACGCGCCTGCCAGGCAAGCTCCAGGAATTTCTGGTCGTCACGGTCACGGCAACTCGGCAAGACAACCGCGCCGGTGCTTACACCCGTGTCCGGCATGCAACGGACGTATCGGTCATAGACTTCGATCGCCTGCCGGCGGCGCGGCTCATCCAGTTTCAGCTGCGGATACGTCAGCACGGCCTGCCATTCGGCGCGGCAATCTTCCCGTGTGACCAGTTCGACGTTGCCTGCCCGCACCGCGGCGAACAACGCAGCACACCGCGGATCGTCGAACACGAACAAATCGAGGCATGCGTTGGTGTCCGGCACGAACCGCCATGCACCGGCCGCCTCACGCATGCTTGCGGAAATAGAACCACGCGATGAACACCATCAGGAACGCCGGCAATACGTTCGCAGCCAGCGGCGGAATGCCGTACACCGTACCGAAGCTGACGATGGCCTTCTGCACGAAGTACCAGCTGATGGCGATGATCATGCCCATGAAAATGCGCTTGCCCAGGCCGCCGGAGCGCAGCGCACCGAAGGCGAACGGCATGGTGCACAACACCAGCACCAGCACGTTGAGCGGATACATCACGCGGCCCCAGAACGGCGTTTCGTAGGGGCGGGTGTTCTCGCCGTTCTTGCGCTTGTAAGTGATGATGTGCTGCAGATCGCGCATTGCCAGGTACTGCGGCTGCACCAGCGACTGCTGCAGCACTTCCGGATCGAGCCGGGAGTCCCAGCGCTCATTGGCGGAGGTGCTGCTGTGCACGCCGTTATCGTCCAGCGTGGTGGTGCGCACATGGTCCAGCACCCATTCCTTGCCGACCTGCTCGGCCGTGGCCGCCTGGTCGAAGCGGCTCAGTTGCCGGCCGTCAGGCGTGAGCGTGAACACGCGTACGTCCATCAGTTGCACGAAGGAGTGATCATCCTTGGTGCGCAGCGCGCTGTTCTTCGCATTGATGATGCGGTCGCCGTCGCGCGCCCACAGACCGCTGCTGGTAAGTCCAAGGTTGCCACCGGAACGCAAGCGCAATTGCAAGGCCTGAGCCTGCTGGTCGCCCCATGGCCCCACGGTTTCGCCCATGATGACCACGCCGGCCACCAGCACCGCCACCACGCCGACGGCCGATACCGCAATGCGCAAGCGCGACATGCCGGCGGCGCGCAACGCGGTCAATTCACCGGTGGAAGCCAAGCCGCCCAGCCCCAGCAGACCGCCGATCAGCGCTGCGAAGCTGAACATTTCGTACATGCGGCGCGGAATCGTCACCACGATGTAGAAAATGGCGTTGCTGAGCGTGTAACCGTTGCGGCCGATGAAACCAAGCTGGCGTACGAACTGGATCATCGCATCCAGGCCTACCAGCACCAGCCACACCATCAGCAACGAACCGAAAACGGTCACGCCGATCAGCCAATCCACGCGCTTGATGCGCAGGCTACCCATTAAGCCCTCGCCTTGCGCGGGGCGCGCGCTGCGTACTGGTTGCGGAAATTCCATGCGGCCAACGCAAACAGGCCGAAGCTGAGCAGCCACATCGGCGTGGCATGGTGCCAATGCCCCTTGGCGAGCTGGCCTCGGCACAGCGCCAGCAGGTTGTAGTAAAGAAAGAAGCCGAGTACCGCGATCAGCATGCGTCCGTAGCGCGGTTCACGCGGGGTCTGCTTCGACAGCGGCATGGCCAGCATCAGCAGCGCCAGTGTCATCAGCGGCACCACCGTGCGCCACGCGAATTCGGCGCGCGCATCGGGCGTCGGGTTACGCATCAGGTCGGCCATGCCCAGATTGTGGATGGGGTCGTCCTCATCATCCGACTGGATCGCCGACAGCGCGCTGTCGTTGCGCTCGTACTTCATGCGGCGCCAGTTGTCGGCGCCCAGCGGAATCTCGTATTGCCAGCCGTCGTACAACGCCAGGTAGCGGTTGCTGCTGTCGCTATTGGAATAAAGATTGCCATGCTGGCCGGTGGCCATCTTCATCACCAGGCTGCCGTCCTTGTTGGTGCGTTCGGCGGCGATGAAGGTGCGGCCCAGCTTCTGCCCGTCGCGGCTCAGCGAATCGACCAGGATGATGCCGCCCTTGCCGGGCAGCTCCGTAAAGCGGCCGGCGTCGAGGCCGGCGGCGATGATGGAACGGTTGGCCGCCTGCACCAGGGTGTCGGAGGTACGCGCCGACCATGGCCCCAGCCACATCGAGACCGCACTGACCAGCGCCAGCATGACCACCGCCACGATCGCCATCGGCCGCAGCAGGCCGCCCATGCCCATGCCGGACGAAGCCAGCACATGCATTTCGCTTTCGCGGTACATGCGCCCGAAGGTCTGCAACACGCCCAGAAAACCTGCCAGCGGCAGCATGCTGGAGAGGGTGTCGATCATGTTCAGGCCGAGCACCTGGAACATCACGCTGGCGGGGAAACTGCCCTTGGCCACCTGCTCAAGCACGTGCGCGAAGGTGGTGCCGGCCATGATCACCAGCAGCACGATGACCGTGGCGCCGATGGTCGTGCCCAGCTCGCGCAGGAAATACCGGTCTAGGATGCTCAGCATGCGATAGGATTATGGGTTCCGTGCCCGTGCCAGCCTTGGCAGGCAAACCCGTAGTCTAGCCGGTTAGATGCACGCCGGTCTTCCCGCAGGAACTTGATGATGACGCTTCAATTCAGCCTGGCCTCGGCCGCTCCCGAAACCCTCGACACGCCCTGCATTGTCGTCGGCGTCTACGAAAACGGATTGCTGACCAGCGCCGCTGCACGCGTCGACAGTGCTGCCGGCGGTGCGATCAAGCGCCAGGTGGAAAGCGGCGACATCAACGGCAAGGCCGGCAGCACCACCGTGCTGTTCGCGCCCGAAGGCGTACAAGCCAAGCGCGTCCTGGTGGTCGGCCTGGGCAGCCAGAAGAGCTTCGACGCGGCGCGCTTCCAGAAGGTGAACCTGGAAGCGGCACGCGCGCTGACACGCCTGCCGATCGACGGCGCCGTTTCGTTTCTGGCCGAAGCCGACGTGCCCGGGCGCGACACCGCATGGCGTGTGCGTACCGCCGCGCTGGCCGCCGATTACGCGGCTTACCGCTACACCGCCACCTTCAAGCCGCGCGAAAAGAGCAGCCAGCCGGAACTGCACAGCCTCGCCTTCGTGGCCGATGTGCAGGCGCAGGCTGGCATCGACCATGCCAGCGCGATCGCCGAAGGCGTGCGCTTCGCGCGCGAACTGGCCAATCTGCCGCCGAACATCTGCAACCCGGCCTACATCGCCGAGCAATCGATGAAGTTTGCACAAGCGCATGCGGACAAGCAGGTCAGCTGCAACGTGCTCGATCACAACGAGATGGAACGCCTCGGCTTCGGCTCGCTGCTGGCGGTCGGCCGCGGCTCGGCCAACCAGCCGAAACTGGTCGTGCTCGAATACAAGGGCGGCGCCGCGGACGAGAAGCCTTATGCCCTAGTCGGCAAGGGCATCACCTTCGACACCGGCGGCATCAGCCTCAAGCCCGGTCCGGGCATGGAAGAAATGAAATTCGACATGGGCGGCGCAGCCGGCGTGCTCGGCGCATTCGTGTCGGCGGTGAAGCTGGGCCTCAAGGTCAATCTGGTCTGCGTGGTGCCGGCGGTGGAAAACATGCCCGACGGCGACAGCTATCGTCCCAGCGACGTGCTCACCAGCCTGTCGGGCCTCACCATCGAAGTGCTCAACACCGATGCCGAAGGTCGACTGATTCTCTGCGACGCGCTCACCTACACCGCCCAGACCTTCCAACCCAAGGTGCTGATCGATGCCGCGACGCTGACCGGCGCCTGCGTGATCGCGCTGGGCAAGCACGCCAGCGGCCTGATGAGCAAGCACGACGACCTGGCCGAGGAACTGCTCAGGGCCGGTGAAACCGCGCTCGACCGCGCCTGGCGCCTGCCACTGTGGGACGACTACCAGGCCCAGCTGGACTCCGGTTTCGCCGACGTCGCCAACATCGGCGGCAAGAACGCCGGCGCGATCACGGCCGGCTGCTTCCTTTCGCGCTTTACCGAAGGCCAGCGCTGGGCGCACCTGGATATCGCCGGCACGGCGTGGGATGAAGGCCGCAAGGGCCTGGCCACCGGCCGGCCGGTATCGCTGCTGGCGCAGTGGTTGATCGATCGCGCCGGCTGATCAAACACGGGAACAGCCAGCCGAAGGTTGCTGTTCCCTCTCCTCTCCGCCATTCGACGACGATGCCCCGCGCCGACTTCTATCTCATCGCCAAGCCGCGCTTCAGCGAACACCCTTTGCTGCTGGTGTGCGAACTGGCGCGCAAAGCCTTCGCCGCGCAACAGCCCACGCTGATTCTCACCCGCGATTTCGAGCAGGCCGAGGAACTGGACGAGTTGCTGTGGTCGTTCGACACGGACGTCTATCTTCCGCACCAGCTGGCCGGCGATGACGACGACGCGCATACGGCCGTGCTGATCGCCCCCCCCGGCGTCGACACGCCGGCGCGCCCGCTGACCATCAATCTGCGCGAGCAATGCCCGCAGAGCTACGGCGAGCGTGTACTGGAAGTAGTGGCGGCAAACCCGACCGAACGCGAAGGTTCGCGTGTACGTTGGCGCGAATATCAGCGGCTGGGTTTTGAGGTCAATAAATACGACATGTGAATGATGTGCTCCCTCCCCTGCGACAGTAGGGGAGGGACCAGTTTGTCGCGATGATCCAGATGTCCACTTCGTTTGAACGCAATTTACAAAAGCGCCCTGAAGCAGCTAGTTGCTGGATAAGCTAGAGATCCAGGCCCGCCTACGCCAGCTTTATCTGCTTGGCTGCCGCCGCACGCAGCATCATCGCTTCCTGCAACACAGAATTCAGCTGCGTGACGTTCAAGGGCTTGCGCAGGAATGTATCGATGCCCGCCTGGCGCCCACGCGCGATCTCTTCCTTGTCGCCGCGCACCAGCAAACCGACGATCGGCACGTTTGCACCGACGACGCCCCCATGGCGGATCAACTGCGCCACCTGGAAGCCGTCGATACCAGGCAGGTCCAGTTCAAGCAGCATTACGTCGCAAGCTTCGATCGCCAGTTCTGCCAGCGCATTCAAGCCATGGCTGGCATGCCGCACGCGATGTCCCTGTTGTTCGAGCATGCTGCGTAGGATGTCGACAGTAGTGGTATCCCCCTCCACCAGCAACACGTTCAGCACGCGCCGGTGGCTGCGGCTGGACTCGTCCTGCGCCGTTTCCGGCGCGACTTCCAACGGCAGGCGCACGCGGAACGTGCTGCCTTCGCCCAGCCGCGAATCCAACGTCATGCGCCCGCCCATCAGCCCGACCAGTTCGGAGCAGATCGCCAGGCCTAGGCCGCTGCCGATATTGCGTTGCGGACCTTCGTCTTGTTCGAAGCGGCGGAACAGGCGCACGCGGCTCGTTTCGGAAATGCCCGGGCCGGTGTCGCTGACGTCGACTGACAGAAAGCCATTGGTCCAGCTGACATCGATGCGAATGCCGCCGCGCTCGGTAAATTTCACCGCGTTGTTGACCAGGTTGAACAGCACTTGGCGAATGCGCAACGCATCGCCAACCAGCAATGCAGGGACGTTCTCGTCGACATGGAGATCGAGCGTGAGGCGCTTGGCTTGCGCCGCGCTCTTCTGCAAGCGCGCCACGTCCTGCACCACCGGCCGCAATTCGAATGGGGTCGGGTCCAGCACCAGCTTGCCCGCTTCGATCCGCGCCAGGTCCAGCGCATCGTTCAACAGCTTGAGCAGCAGATTGCTGGCGCGCTGCACGGATTCGGCATATTCGCGCTGCGTATCGTTCAAGGGCGTGGCCAGCAACAGCTCCGCCATGCCGATCATGCCCGTCATCGGCGTGCGGATTTCGTGGCTGAGGGTGGCGAGGAAACGGCTCTTCGCCGCGCTCGCCTGCTCGGCAATCTGGTGCCGCTGCTCGGCGAACAGCATGCGGCGACGATGCGCCAGGCGGCGGCGCCAGGCAAGCATCACCAGCAACCCCAGGCCTACCGTCACGCATAGGTAAAGCAGCCATGCCCACCAGCGCAGCCATGGCGGCGCCTGCACGATGATGTGCAAGGGCGCGGCCAGTCGCACCCATTCGCCGCCCGAGCTGCGCGCCATCACGTCGAGGGTGTAATCGCCGCTGCCTAGGCCGGCGAATTCGCGTTCGCCATGGTTGCCGCGATCCACCCAGTCGCTGTCGAAACCTTCGAGGCGGAAGCGGTATTGATTGGCCGCAGGGTTGAGATAGGAAAACAACGTGGCCTGGATGTGCAACTGGCTGTCGCGCCAACTGACGCGGATCGGCTGCGGGTGCAGCGGCAGCTTGCGCTCGGTGCCTTTGCGCTCCACGGTGATCTGCGTGACCGACAAGGTGGCCGGCACCGGCTGCGGGTCCACCTTGTCCGGATCGAAGCCGACCACGCCGCCGTTCGTTGCGGCGTAAAGGTAGCCATTGGGCAGCAGCGCATAACCGCGGTCGAATTCGCCGTTCGCCAGGCCGTTCTGCAAGCCGACGTGATAGAAACTGCCTCGCGCCGGATCGTAGCGCCACAGTCCTTCGATACTGAAAACCCACACGCGCCCCAGACAGTCGACGTCGATGTCCACGGCGCGCACGGATGGCCAGCCATGCTCGGCATCCACGGTCTTGTCGACCACCAGGCGCGGGCCGTCGTGGTGGTAATGCGACAGGCCGTCTTCAGTGGCCACCCAGATCCCGCTGCGATCGAAGTCGAACGCATCGATGGCTTTGCCGACAGGAACGCCCGGCACCATCGCGAAACGGTCGCGCGCCCGGTCGAACCACATTAGTCCGCCGTCGCTGGCATACCAGAATGTGCCCTTGAACAAGGTCATCTGGCTGCCCCACATCACCTTCTCGTTTGGCTTGTCCATGTCCACGGGCGATACCGCCAGCGTGTCCGGATCAATGCGGAAAATGCCGTTGCCGTAAGTGCGCGCATACATCAGCCCGTCGGGGCCGGGCTCGACCTCCAGCGGACGATCGAGCAACTTGCGTTGCGGATCGACGCGGTCGTTCCGGTCATGCAGGTAGTCGTAGCGATACAGCGCGCCCTGCGTCGCGATCCACAGGCGCTGGCGAAAATCTTCGGTCAGGCCGACCACGTCCCCGTTCAAGTCGCTGAGGATGTGCTCGACCTTGCCGGTAACCGGATCCAGCCGATCGACGCGGCCGTCGCGTTCGCCCACCCACACGTGGCGGCCGTCGCGGCCACGCGCCATGCTGGTGGCCATCGAATCGCGCAAGCTGTCCGGGTCGTCGGGAATGTGCGTGAAACGGCTGAAGCGGTTCCAGCCCAGCGCGAGGTAGGCGACACCGCCCTCGAATGTCGTCACCCACAGGCCGCCCTCGCGATCGACCAAGGTCTGCCAGATCCAGGTGCCGGGCAGATCGCCGTGCAGCAGCGGCTGGTCGACCAGCTTGACGACGGGCGCATCCGGCCGCATCTGCAGGTACATGCCGCGCTGCGTGCCGATCCATAAATGGCCGGCGCGGTCGCGCGTGCTGGTCATGACGATGGTGTGGTGCGGAATCACCGGTTCGCCGAACGAGCGTGCCACGTCGTCCGAACCGACCATCAGCAAGCCCTGCTCGGTGGCGATGCGGATTTCGTCGCCGCTGCCGTTGATGCGCCAGGCGTCCATCGACTGGCTGGGATCGGCGGGCTTGATGCGCACGAAGCCACCGTTGGCCTCGCGGCGGAACACGCCGCGATCGGAGCCCACCCACAGGCGCCCCTTAGCGTCCACGTACAGCGTGGCGACGGTGCCCCAATCACCCGGATACAAGCCGATCAGCGGATTGGTCACATGTTCGAAACTGTTGCCGTCGGGCAGCATGCGATCCAAGCCATCACCGGTGCCCACCCAGAGCGAGCCGTCCGGCGTTTGTGCAATCGCCCATACATGATCGTGAGCGAGGCTCCGCGGATTGCCGGGATCATGCCCCCAGTGGGTGAACTTGCCGGTGGCAGGATCGTAGCGGTTCAGTCCAGGGCCTATGCCACCTGCCCAGACCATGCCCTGCTGGTCGACCAGCAACGTGGAGATCTCATTGCCGTAAAGCGAGGTCGGATCGTCCTCGATGTGGCGGAACACCTGGAAACGCACACCGTCGAAACGGGCAAGGCCACCCTTGGTGCCGAACCACATGGCGCCGTCATGATCCTGCGCCACGGTATAGACGACACTGCTGGGCAAACCATCCTGCGTGCCGTAGCGACGGAACTGGGGCGTCGGCAACGAGGCGGTGTCCGGCGCATGGACAACGGCGTGTGGAACCGGCGCGGGTGTCGCTGCAGCACCGCCGGGCGTCGCCACGCCCAGCAGCAAGGACAGCCCCAACAGGAATACCACCACTAATGGCCCCTCAAGCACGTCAGGCAAAGCGGCCACCCCGCATCCGCTTCGCAAGGAGGAATCATGCCAAATCCGTATGACTGCCGCATGTGCTGTTCATGGCAGCGCAACAATCCGTTTCTGGCGGTGCGCTGGCGGAGCCTAAGCCTTTCCGCCAGACTTTCGGCATGAACCGCCAACGGCTCGCCAATCAGCTGCTGATGTCATGCTTGGGTTGCCTCTTGGCGCAGCCCGCCGTGGCGGCACCGGACAGCTACCGCTACGACACGGTACACAGCCAGATCGTCTTCAGCATCGACCACGACGGCTTCTCGCGTCCGCTGGGGCGGCTGCATATCGCCCAGGGCTCGTTGCGCTTCGACCCTGACGACTGGTCCCGATCCAGCACCGAGCTGGATATCGACATGCGCGGCGTGGACATGGGCGATGCCGCCTGGAACGAGGCGGTCTGCAAAGCCTCGCTGCTCGATTGCAAGGCGTACCCGACCGCGCATTTCGCCAGCACCTCGGTGGAGCGCAAGGATGCGACGAGCGGCATGCTACACGGCACGCTTACCCTGCATGGCGTGAGCCATCCGGTCGATATTCCGTTTCGCGTCAACCGCATCGGCAAGACCATCTACGGCCTGCACACCGTCGCCGGCTTTTCCGCCACGGCTTCGCTCGATCGCACCCAGTTCGGCATCGACGGCTTTCCCAATGCCATCGGCCACGGCGTC
>NZ_DATJMN010000121.1:0-5281 GCF_035508675.1 Dyella sp. | reverse complement strand
ATAGCGGCGGTCGCCGGTGCGTTGCATGTAGTCGCCGATGGTCTGCAGGGCGACGGCCGAGTTCCACCAGCTGGAAGGAAACCAGGCCTTGTCGGGATCGTAGGAACTCATCAGGACGTCCGCCGCCACCCGCGCGCGGGCGACGGCCGTGGGCCCGTCGGTGTGCGGATGGGCCGGGTATGTTGCTGCGGCTGACGAAGGGAAGACGACGGCCATGGCCGTCAGGCTGGCAACCGCCAGCAGGGTCTGAACGCGTTTGCGTATGGCTGCGAGATGCATGATCGAAAGCGCTCCTCTCGGATGCCCACGAAGAGGATGGGGCGACGATTTCCCCACCTGTCCATGGCCGGATCGTGGGCGGTCATCCGGCCTGGAAACCTGTACGCGTGAAGCCGTCTAGACGGCTATATCCCCGCACATCGGCACAGGCTCCCCCTTGCAGGGCGGAATCCGCCCCGCATGCCCGAACTGCTCGTCCTGCATCCGCACCATGACCCTGCGCGCGGCAAAAGCATCTCACCCATGCCGCGTAGTGCTTTCCACGGCATGCCAAAAAAACCGCTATTTGTATCGATCTAAATTTACAATCCAAAAAAAGGCGATGACGTGTTGGCCCGGTATCCGGCTGCCCAGCGATCAATGCCTGCGCGCAACTGTAATCCGCTTGGCGGCGCGATGCTCGTTGCATTGCAAAAGGAACGCTTTCCCTCAATGCTCCGAACTTAAGATCACGCGCGATCCCGTGTAGGTTGGCGGTGAGGCCACGCCGAACCCCAACATCGCCATCGGCATGGCAACGTTGGGGTTCGCATACGCTCACCACCCACCTACGCGCGGCGAGGATGACGATCGGGCTACGACATTTGTCTGACAATTAGCCATGCTAGCGAGCGGCAGTGCCTATCGCTGCTCAAGACAAAACAAGAAGGGAAGGGCGGATGACAAACAACTTCAAGCTACGTGACGCGGTCGCCTGGATGAGCATGCTCGTGGCGATGGGCCTTGCATCCACGGCGATGGCGGCGCCGGATCAAGCCTCAGTGTGGAATGGCAGCGTGGCGCCGCTGGCCACACCGTGGACCGCCGAGGTATCGCCCAGCAATGCGTTGCCCGAATACCCGCGCCCGCAACTGGCGCGCCCATCGCTGGAACATCCGCAATGGCTGAGCCTCAACGGGCTGTGGCAGTACGCGCCCAGTGACGGGCAGGGTGCGCCGCCGTTTGGTCACACGCTGAAAGACCGCGTGCTGGTGCCGTATCCGATCGAATCGGTGCTCTCGGGCGTGCAAAAGCACGCGGACTTCATGTTCTACCGCCGGCTGGTGAACATTCCGCCGGCTTTCACCGCGCACGGCCAGCATGTGCGCTTGAATTTCGGCGCGGTGGATTGCGACGCAACGGTGTACGTCAACGGTACGCGAGTGGCGCAGCATTCGGGTGGCTATACGTCCTTCAGTGCAGACATTACCTCGGCGCTTCGCCCACAGGGGCCGCAGGAGATCATCGTTGCCGTGCATGCGCCGGTGGACAGTGCCAACGTGATGGTCGGCAAGCAGCGGCTGAAACCTGAAGGCATTTTCTACACGGCGGCCTCGGGCATTTGGCAATCGGTGTGGCTGGAGCCTGTGCCGGCCACCAGCCTGGCGCAACTAGTGTTCACACCGGCGCGCAGCCTGGACGCCTTCACCGTTACATCCAGATTGCACGGCTCTAGCGCGAATGCCACGCTGCATGTCACCGCCTACGCAGATGGCAAGGCGGTGGGCGAAGCGAGCGGACCGGCTGGCCAGCCACTGCATCTGGTTATCGCACAACCGCATCCGTGGAGTCCGCAGGATCCGTTCCTGTACAGCTTCACGGCCACGCTCACGCAAGGCGATCAACGCGATGAAGTGACCAGTTACGCCGGCTTGCGCACCATCGCAGTGGAGAAAGTGGGTGGACGCAACCGCATTGTGTTGAACGGCAAGCCGACCTTCCTATTGGCTACGCTGGACCAGGGCTACTGGCCCGACGGCATCTACACCGCGCCCACCGATGCGGCGCTGAAGTTCGACATACAGAAGACCAAGGACCTGGGCTTCAACACCATCCGCAAGCACATCAAGGTGGAGCCGGCGCGCTGGTATTACTGGGCCGACCGCATCGGCCTGATGGTATGGCAGGACATGCCGGCCATGCCGACCGACCGCAACGACAAGCTCAGCGACGCCGACAAGGCCAACTTCCGCGCGAACGTCTCAGCCATCGTCGAACAGCTCAAGGGCGAAACCTCGATCATCGGCTGGATTCCGTTCAACGAAGGCTGGGGCCAATGGAGCATTCCGGCCGCCGCCGAACTGGCCGCGCAGATCAAGCAACTCGATCCTTCGCGCCTGGTCGACGCACGCAGCGGTGCCAACTGCTGCGACACCAAGGGCGACCCGCATGCCGGCGATGTCTACGACGTGCATGACTACCAAGGCCCCGGCTTGCCCAGCCCGGATGCGCAGCGCGCCGCCATCGATGGCGAACACGGCGGCCTGACCTTGAACATACCCGGCCACATGTGGCCGAACACGCCGATCAACCCGTACGGCGCAGTGAAAGATCGCGCCGCGCTCACCGCCGGCTACGTCGCCAATACCGCCGTGCTGCGCGACAAAGGCGTCCCGAAAGGGATGTCCGGCAGCGTGTACACGCAGATCACCGATGTCGAGGGCGAGCACAATGGCTTTTTCACTTACGACCGCAAGGTTGAAAAGATGGACGAAGCGAAGGTGCGCGCGATCAATGAGGCGGTGATACGCGCAGGCGCGCAGCCCTGAGACCTGCGCGTAGCCCGGCTGTTTACACGATCCGCACCTGATTGACGTTGTTCTTCGGATCCATCCAGAACGCTTCGTTCGCGAAGCGTCCAAAGATCTCGCGCGGCAGGATGGGCTGGCGTTCGATCGCCTCCACTTTCGGCCGGACGGAATGCAGGCCGGGCATGCCGACGCGTGCGTCGAACTCGTCGGCGTTGTATTCGATGTGGTCGAAGTCGTGCTCGAACCAAGGCTCGCCGAGGAATTGATACACCGCGCGCATGGCCGTGGCCGGATCGCGTACCAGGGTTTCGTAGGTCAGCATCAGCAGGTGGTTTTGCGCATGCTGGCCGTAAAACGCATCTTTGGTGGCCTGGTAGGCGAAGCCCACCATGCCGCGCGGATCGGTCAACGCCTCTACGCGCGAGTACACGGTGGTGTTGGTGTCGAAGCGGAACACCTTGCTGACGCTCACCGGCTGTTTGCGCACCAATCGCTCCATGCTGTCCAGTACCCATGCCAGCTGGCGCACGCACGCGATGACCTTTACCCCCGGAAACAGCGTGTCGAGCAAGGGCATCCGGCTGCACCACAGCCGGCTGGTGTCGAACACCACCTCGGCACCAGCCTCGACCGCGTAGAAATTCTCGACCAATCCGCGCAACAGCGCGACCCGCTGCGCGTCGGAGACGTCGAACGAAAAATCGTTCTTGCTGCTCGCTTCGGCCATCACCACGCCCATGATGTCCGCCAGCGGGCTGGTCATGCCGGCGCGAAAGCGCGGGTTCTGGTTGAGGATGGCGGCCAGCAGGGTGGTGCCGGCGCGCGGCAGCCCGGAGATGAAATGGAATTTCCGCGGCGTGGCGGGCATGTGGGCAGTCTCCTCTCGATCAGGGCGCGGGCGCGGTCGATGCGCGCATGCGCATTTCGTAGCCGACTTCGACCATGCGGGCTTCTCCCTTGCCCAGCACGCGAAGCAGCAGTTCCTCGGTGGCGAGCTCGCCCATTTCGCGCACGGGCTGGTGGACGGTGGTCAGCGGCGGCCACACCTGTGTGGCGATGGTGGTGTCGTCGAAGCCGCAAATGGATATTTCTTCCGGCACCGACACGCCGGCTTCCGCGGCGGCCCAGATGGCGCCGACGGCCATGTCGTCGTCGGCCGCGAAAATGGCGGTTGGCCGCTGCTTCAGCGCAAGCAATCGGCGCGCTGCGGCTACGCCGGACTCGAAAGAAAAACGGCCTTGTACCATGTACGCAGGGTTTTCCTTCAACCCCGCGCGCTTCAATCCGTCGCGGTAGCCGGCGAGGCGCCAGATGCCGGCGCCGTGCTTGGGATCGCCAATGATGTGGGCGATGCGGCGGTGGCCCAGCGATACAAGGTGCGCCACCATCGCCGCGGCAGCTTCGCGTTCGCGTAGCATCACGCCGATGCAGCCCTTGGGTTGGCGCGGGGCGATCGAGGCAAACGGAAGCTCGCTCTTGCGCAGGTGATTGAGCAGTTTTAGATGGTCGGTGATGGGGGGCGTAAGGATCAGCCCATCGGGCTGGTGCCGCGAGAGGATGCCTTCGACGCGTTCGACGAAGTCCGGCGCCGTCGAGACCAACGGCTGCACCATCATGCTGTATTGCCTCGCCTCGCACGCTTCCAGCACGCCTGCCTGCACTTCCATGATGTAGCTCGGCGACAAGTTGTCGTAGAGCAGGCCGATCATGAAAGAGCGGTTCGTCGCCAGGCTGCGCGCCGAGGTGAGCGGCCGATAGTTGAGTTTCGCCACCGCGGCCAGCACGCGTTCCCGTACCGAGTCGCGTACGTTCGGCTCGTTGTTGAGCACGCGCGATACGGTCTTTTTCGAGGTGTCTGACGCGCGGGCGACGTCGTTGATGGTCACGCGTGACATGGAAGCCTTTGCGTCTTCAATGATCGGTTCCCTGCGTGGCAGTGGCCGGAACGCTTTGAGTCGGAACGTTCCATCCACTCACCTCGACGACGGGTACAGCCGTTTCCTGCGATGCATAGCGCGCGGTCAACACCACCGACTCACCGGGCCAAAGCGTGACGTCATTGTCATTCCACCGTATCGGCAGCGCAAGGTCGCCGTGCGTACCACGTCTGATCGACACGTGCTGGAACAGCGCCGCGGCCTTGGACGATGCGGGCACCGACAAGGTGACCGTAGTGACGTCATCGTTGCCTTCGCGCCGCGTGCTTGCGCGGACGTTGCTCGTCGCAGCCGGCAAGGACGTGAGCGCGGTCAGGTCCGCGTACTGCGTAAGCGGGGTGAGGTACCAGTTCGAATGCGCCCAATCGAGCACGTCCGGTCGCGTGGACAGCCAGTAGACATTGCGGCTGACCGGCTTGCCATCAGCAGCGGTGAGATCGAGTTCGATGAAGTAAACAGAGGACAGGCCGGCGATGGCCGGCAGCGTTGCCAGTGGCTGTGTGTGGTTCCCTGCGAGGTCGATGTTCTGTAGGTGCTTCTCGTAACGCACGCTAC
>NZ_DATJMN010000120.1:0-3737 GCF_035508675.1 Dyella sp. | reverse complement strand
CGCCAGCATTGTTCCGTTCATCGTCACTGTCCCTTCCGGGGCCGATAGCCTGTAGCTCGGCCAATCCTGCTACTGGCTACCGGCTACAAGCTACTGGCGACCGGCTACAAGCTACCGGCCGTCTCTCTCAGTTACTCGCCTTGCCCAGCCCAAATATTTTCTGGAAAATGTTGCGATGGTCCCCCTCCAGGCCCTTGTGGTCGCAGGTGTCGGTCGGCGCCGTCCCATCGAGAAACGCCGCGGTGTAGTCATCGGGGCACGATGCATCGGCCAGCAGATTCGTCACCTTGTCCAGCGTCACCAGCTGCACCCCGTCCGGCACCGTGAATTCGTTGGTATCGGAGTATTGCGGCAACTCCACCGCCTGCTTCATAAAGTCGGCCCAGATGGGCGCTGCGACGGTGGCGCCCTCAAGCCCGTGCGCCAGCGGGGTATAGTCATCATTGCCCACCCACACAATGCACAGCAGGCTGCTGGTGAACCCGGCGAACCAGGCATCGTGGCTGGTGCCGGTTTTGCCCGCCGCCGGCGCCGTAAAGCCCATGTTGCGCACGCCGGCGCCGGTTCCGCAAAAATCCCGTCCCCCAATCATGCAGCCGTCGCTCCCATTGCCTTGCAGCACCGCTTCCATCATGTTGGTGGTCAGGTACGCAACGCGCGGATCAAGCACCTGGCGCGTCGTCGGCGAGTAGTCCTGAATGATGTCTCCCGTCGCTGTGCGTACGCTGGCCAGCATCCAGGGATCGATGTGCAGTCCCCCATTGGCATAAATGGTGTAGGCGCCGGCCATGTCCAGTGGCGTGGCGTCGTAGGAACCGATAGCCATGGCGGGCGTACCCTGTGCGCTCTTAATGCCGGCGTCGCGGGCGAGCGCTGCCACGCGGTCAAAGCCCACCATGCTCGCCAGGCTGATGGTTGCGTTGTTGTCCGATCGCATCAGGGCCAGGCGGGCCGTCATCTCGCCGTAATACTCGCCTTCATAGTTGCGCGGCGTGTATTCATATTCCGTTCCTTCGCCGTAGGTAGTTTGCGCGTCGCTGAGCATGGTTACCGGCGAAAAGAGCTTGGTTTGACCGGGAAGCAGGGTGCCCTCCACCGCGGTTTGAAAAGCCGCTGCGTAGACGAACGGCTTGAAGATCGATCCCGTAGGCCGGTGCGCCACCGCGTGATCCACCTGGCTGGTGCCGTAGCTGCGTCCACCCACCAGCGCCAGCACCTGTCCGGTATGCGGATTCAGCGCCACCAGCGCCACCTGCGGGTAAACATACGGCTTGCCCAGCTTGCGGTCGCGCGCGTGCACCCTGTCTACCCTGGCATCCACGTCGTGAATCATCGAGTCAACCGCCTGGGTGGCCAGGCGCTGCAGATCAGGATCGAGCGACGTATAGATGCGCAGCCCCTCGTGGTTGAAATCCCGATCGCCGAATTTCTGCGTCAGCTGGTCGTGCACCAGGTCGACAAAATAGGGCGCTTCGCTCTCATCCACGCTGGCTGCAACCAGGTGCAGCGGCTCCTCCTTTGCCGCCTCCGCCTGCTCCTTGGTAATGGCGCCGGTCTCCACCATCGCATCCAGTACTAGGTTGCGCCGTTCCATGGCGCGGTCGGCGTGGCGGAAAGGATTGAGCCGGCTCGGGCTCTGGATCAAACCTGCCAGCAGCGCGCACTCGGCCAGGTCCAGTTGCCCCACATCCTTGCCGAAGTATGCTTGCGACGCTTCGCCGAAGCCGTCAATAGAAAAGCTGCCGCGTTGCCCCAGGGGAATCTCGTTGGCGTACATCGCGAAAATCTGCTGCTTGCTGAAGCGGTGCTCCAGCTGGAACGTAATCATGATCTGCGTCAGCTTGTATCGGATCGTGCCGGTGTCTTCGAGAAAGAGCAATTTCGCCAGCTGCATGGTCAGCGTCGATGCTCCCCCGCGATGTTTCCGGTCGCCCACCAGGTCGTGCCATGCCCAACTGATCATGCTTTCGTAATTCACACCGCTGTGTTCGAAGAACCGCCGGTCTTCGATCGCCAGCACCGCCTGTACCACGTTGGAAGGAATTTCGTTGTACGTCAGAAGACGCCGTTTTGACCGGTCCGCGTCTTCGCTCAGGTCGGTGATCAGCAGCGGCTCAAGCTCGTAGCTTGAAAGCGCCTGTCCCTTGGCGTCCACAATCGAGTCGACCACGCCGCTGTTCACATGGATCGTCGCACTGTCGGGCGCGTGGTACGATTGCGGCCCGGGCTGCACGGTGATGGATTGCACCCCTTCGCTGAAGGTGCCCATCGGCGAAGCCTGCGGCGCGCCTTCGGGCGTATACCCGGCTTCGCGCAACTCATTGGCAATCAGGTGAACCGTCAGCTTTTGCCCCGGCCGCACTTCCGGCGGCGCGGCGTATATCTTCGCCGTGTCCACAAAAATCGGCTGCTTCAGCCTTTGGTCGACAATCCCGCGATACTTGAAATAGAAAAAGCCGAAGACGGTAAATCCCGTAATCAGGCCAACCGCCACCAAACCTGCACCGATCAGCAGCAGGATCGATCGCGCATCGCGCCGCGTTGTCGGCTTCGCGAATTTGACTTTGACCGCCATCAATCAAGTCCCTTAATAAGCTGCCGGCATTCCGCATTCTCAAAATGCCGTGCGCCCTGGCCATATTGCAGGTTCTTCATGCGGCAAACGCCGGCCACTCGCGGCGGGGCGTGATCGCTCCCCGCGGAATTTCGCTCCCTGCAGAAATCTGATGCATGCCGGCCGTTTACTGTCCGCTCTCTTCCAGCAGCATCTCCTCCTGCACCTTCCTTTTCACCAGCGCCACCGCCTCGCCCAGCGCTACGTCTTCACTGCTACGCGTGGCCCGGGTCACCAGTTCCACCTGGCCCGCCGCGGCTTTCTTGCCTACATTGATTCGATAGGGGATACCCACCAAATCTGCGTCTTTGAATTTGACGCCGGCACGGTCGTCTCGGTCATCCAGCACCACGTCGAGCCCCGCCGCCTCAAGCTCCGCAGCCAGCTTTTCTCCGGTCTCGCGTAGCCCCGCGTCCGAGATGTTGGTCACCGTCACCACCACCGTGAAGGGCGCGATCGAAACCGGCAGCCAGAACCCCTCCGCATCGTTCGATTGCTCGATCGCCGCCGTCAGAATCCGCTCGATGCCGATGCCGTAGCAGCCCATGATCGGCATCACTTCCTTGCCGTTGGGGTCCAGCACCCGCGCGCCCATCGCTTCAGCGTACTTGTACCCCAGCTTGAAGATGTGGCCCACCTCGACCGCCTTGCCTACCACCAGCTTACCTGCGCAACCGTCCCCATTCTCGTTCAATGTGGGGCAACCCTCGCCCTCGTTCACGCTGCGAATGTCGGCGCTCAGCGTCCACCTGAAGTCGCGCCCGGGCGTCACGTTGCGCAGGTGATAGTCCAGCTTGTTCGCCCCACACACCATGTTCTTGCGGCCCTCAAGCGCCTTGTCCACCACAACCGTCAGTCCATCGCCGAGCGGCTGCGTATCCGGCTTGAGCCCAACTGGTCCCAGGTAACCTGCCGGACCGTTAAAGTACTGCTGCAGCTCCTCTGCCTGCATGGTGCGCAGCTCCGCCGCACCCATCGCCCCCAGCAACTTGGTCTCGTTCACCTGGTGGTCGCCGCGCAGAAATGCCGCCACACCGTGCCACGTATCTTTCTGCCCGCCGCCTTGACTCGGTGTGCCGCGTTTCAGCGCCATATACGCCACGCACTTGATGTCATTGGCCGG
>NZ_DATJMN010000119.1:0-4769 GCF_035508675.1 Dyella sp. | reverse complement strand
GCGCGTGGTCAAGCTGAACATCGACCATAACCAGAAAACCCCCCGCACCTATGGCGTGCGCGGCATCCCGACCCTGATGGTCTTCAAGAACGGCAAGGTCGAAGCGACCCAGATCGGCGCGGTCAGCAAGGGCCAGCTGGTTCAGATGATCGACAAGGCGATCTGAGAGCGCCGCGTGCTCGTCTCGCTGCGCACGCCCTTTACGGCGCTGCGCGGCGAGTGCTAGATTCCTCTCAGTCGGGGCTGTCTTGCCCCCTCGCGCATTCCGCGCAACGCTCGTCCTCCCTCCTGTCATCAACGGCGCCCCGTGAGGTTTGCCCGTGTCCGATATCGAAAGCAAAGATTCTTCCGACGCTATCCGCGCCGACGCCAAACCTGTGAGTGAAACCCCTACCCGCACCCGTTCGCCCCGCCGATCCAGCGCGGCGGCCACGGAGGCTAGCCCTCCCGCCGGACGGCCGACCGAAGCGCGGACTGAATTCGTGGAGCGCTCGGCGCCTCCCGCCGAAACACGGCCCGAAGCACCGGCCCCCGCGCCCACCCAGGAACCGCTGCGCTACGGCAACGGCTCCAGCGGCGAAGCGGCGGAAGCCCGCGACAACACCCAGGGCGGTAATGGCAACGGCAACGGCGGCCAGCCGCAGGGCCAGGGGCAACAGGGTGGCAACGAGCGCCGCAATGATCGCAACGACCGCAATGACCGCAACCGCCGCCGCCGTCACGAACGCGGCCCGCGCCCGCCAGGCCAGGGCGGCCCGCCGCGCAATCCGCACGGTCTGCCGGTAGATGACGAAAACGCCGACATCGGCAGCAATGACCGCGTCATCAATCTCACCGAACTGAAGCGCAAGAACCCGATTCAATTGCTGGAGTTCGCCGAATCGCTCGGCATCCAGGAAGGCGTTGCCCGTCAGCGCCGCCAAGACGTCGTCTTCAACATCCTGAAGGCCCACGCCCGCTCGGGCGGCGGCATCTGGGCCGAAGGCGTGCTGGAAATCCTGCAGGACGGTTTCGGCTTCCTGCGCTCGGCCGACGAGTCTTACCTGGCCGGCCCCGACGACATCTACGTATCGCCCAGCCAGATCCGCCGCTTCAACCTGCGCACCGGCGACTACATCACCGGACGCGTGCGCCACCCGAAGGAAGGCGAACGCTATTTCGCGCTGCTGAAGGTCGACGACATCAACGGCGATCCGCCGGAAGCATCGAAGAACAAGATGCTGTTCGAGAACCTCACGCCGCTGTTCCCGCGCAAGGCGTTCCACCTGGAGCGCGGCAACGGTTCGACCGAAGACATCACTGCACGCATCCTGGACCTGGTCGCGCCGATCGGCCGCGGCCAGCGCGGCCTGATCGTGTCGCAGCCTAAGTCCGGCAAGACGATGATGCTGCAGAACATCGCGCACGCCATCCAGTACAACCATCCGGACGTGCACCTGATCATCCTGCTGGTCGATGAGCGCCCGGAAGAAGTCACGGAAATCGCCCGCACCGTGCGCGCCGAAGTGATCAGCTCCACCTTCGACGAGCCGGCCGTGCGCCACGTGCAAGTCGCCGAAATGGTGATCGAGCGCGCCAAGCGCCTGGTCGAGCACAAGCGCGACGTGGTGATCCTGCTCGACTCCATCACCCGCCTGGCCCGCGCCTACAACACCGTGGTGCCCAGCTCCGGCAAGGTGCTGACCGGTGGCGTGGATGCAAACGCGCTGCAGCGGCCGAAGCGCTTCTTCGGTGCCGCACGCAACGTAGAAGAAGGCGGCTCGCTCACCATCATCGCCACCGCGCTGATCGATACCGGCAGCAAGATGGACGAGGTGATCTACGAGGAGTTCAAGGGCACCGGCAACATGGAAGTGCACCTGTCCCGCCGCATCTCCGAAAAGCGCGTGTATCCGGCCATCGACATCAACCGCTCCGGCACGCGCCGCGAGGATCTGCTGATCGAACCGGATCTGCTCGCCAAGATCTGGATCCTGCGCAAGCTGCTGCATCCGATGGATGAGCTGGCCGCGATGGAATTCATGCTCGACAAGATGAAGAACACCAAGTCCAACGACGAGTTCTTCAATTCGATGAAGCGTTAAAGAACGTCACGAAAAAGCCGCCCCTGTGGCGGCTTTTTCGTCTCAAAAGACGTCATCCCCGCGAAAGCGGGGACCTATTGGCTCTGATGCTTCCTTGAAACGGCATCCCGCTATCGCGGCGATGACGACGTTGAGCACACGCACGCTCAAGCCTTCTTCAGAAAACAGACCTTCAACACCAGATCCTTGATCTTGTCGGAGTGCCCTTCGATATGTTCCACATCGCCATCGACCAGGCGGATGTTGCGAATCACCGTACCCTGCTTCAACGGCACGGAAGCGCCTTTCACTTTCAAATCCTTGATCACGATGACGCTGTCGCCGCTTTGCAGCACGTTGCCGTGCACGTCACGCACGACCTGTTGGCGCTCCTCCCGTACCGCGGCGTGTTGCGGCCATTCATGCCCGCAGTCGGGGCAGATATACATGCTGCCGTCGGGATAGGTATGTTCCATGCCGCAAACAGGGCAGGCGGGAATCTCGGACATGGGAATATCGCTGCAAATAACGGCCGAGCAGTTTAGCTCGCCGTAAACCTCATCCGTTGCCGAGCATGTTGCGCGACGGATCAAATCAGCATTAACTGATACGATTCTGCGACCCCACACGCTATCGGTTGTATGCGCATTCTGCTAGTTGAAGACGATCCCCTGGTATCCGACGCCATCGTGCGCGGCCTGGCCACGGCCGGCTACGTGGTGGATGCGGTGACCGACGCGGAATCGGTCCAGTCCCGCCTGGACACCACCCATTACGACCTCGCCATCGTCGACTTGGGCCTGCCCGGCGAAGATGGCTTCACCCTGGTCCGCCGCTTGCGCCGCGAGGGCAGTTCGCTGCCCTTGCTGATCGTGACGGCGCGCGATGGGCTGGACGACCGCGTCAACGCCTTGGACCTGGGCGCAGACGATTACCTGGTCAAGCCCTTCGCCCTGCCGGAGCTGGCGGCGCGCTGCCGTGCGCTGATCCGCCGCGCCACCGCCGCCACCGCCAACGAAATGGTCGTGGGACAGCTGCGTATCGACCTGGCCGGCCGCCGCGCCATCGACAACGCTGGACGCGTGCTGGAGCTGACCCGGCGCGAATGGTCGATCCTGGAATGCCTGGCCCATCACAGCGGCCGCGTGGTGAGCAAGGAACGCCTGATCCAGGCCATCGTGAGCTGGGACGAAGAAATCTCCGGCAACGCAATCGAAGTGCACGTATCGCGCCTGCGCGCAAAACTCGGCGAGGCAGCCACGGTGCGCGGCATCCGCGGCCTTGGCTACCGCCTCGATGATGCGTAGCACGCAGAACCTGCCTACCGAACCGGCACCCCGGCGCGCGCGGAGCATTCGCGGGCGGTTGTTCGCTTATCTGCTGCTGCCGTTGGTGCTGTTGCTGGTGGCGAGCATCTGGGCCGACCACAAAACCTACGTCACGCCGCTGTATGACGCCTTCGACCGTGCGCTGTCCCACATGGCTGTCGCGATCGCCGGCCACCTCGATCGCGGGCCGGACGGGCAGCTCCATCTGGAAAAACCGGATTTCGGCCCTCCGCCGCTGCATCTTCCCGGTGGAGGACCGCCGCCTGACGACGTCCCCAACGATCATGACAAACCCCTCGGGCCATTCGGCGCGCACGGCGGTCCGTTCTGGCGTCGGCTGTTTCCGGGCGCGCGGGAAAGCTTTCTCTACCGCGTAAGCCTGCCCGACGGCCGCACCGTGCTCGGTGATGAAGGCCTGCCGATTCCCCGCGGCGGCGACACCGACGACTTCAGCTATGGCGATGCCCGCTACAAACAACTGGCCTTGCGCGTCGCCAGCTACCGCACGCAGGTGAAAGGCCAGCCGGTGATCGTCAGCGTGGGAGAAACGGTGCACCGGCGCAATCACGCCGTGCAGCGACTGGATACCATCATCGGCATCAGCGATGGCATCCAGTTGTTGCTGGTGCTTGGACTGTGCCTGTTCGGCATTACCGTGGCCCTGCGTCCGATCAATCGTCTGCGCGAGCGGATCATGCAGCGGCAGCCGCAATCGCTGCAGCCGCTGCCGCTGGACCCCGTGCCGAGCGAAGTGCGGCCGCTGGTGCAATCGCTCAACACCCTGCTGGTCACGGTGCGCGACGCCGCGCAGGCTCAACAGCACTTCCTGACCAACGCCGCCCATCAACTGCGCACACCGCTTACGGGCCTGAAAGCGCAACTGGAAGTGCTGGCAAGCGAAACCCACGATCAAGCCCAGCAGGAACGCATCGCCCGCCTGTACGGCAGCGTGGATCGCCTGGCGCACACTGCCAACCAGTTGCTGGCCCTGGCACGCGCCGAACCTTCCGCGAACAGCCCCGGCGATTTCACCAGAGTGCAGTTGGAGGCGCTGATCGGCACGGTGGCCGACGCCATGCTCGACCGCGCCATCGCCCGCAACATCGACCTGGGCGCGGAGTGCGCCCCGGTGCATGTGCGCGGCGTGCATTGGCTGCTGCACGAGCTGCTGATCAACCTGGTCGACAACGCCATCCGCCACACGCCCGACGGCGGCCGTATTACCTTGCGTTGCGGCCTGCATGGCGGCGCGCCTTATCTGGAAGTGGAAGACAGCGGCCCCGGCGTTCCCCCGGCGGAGCGCGAACGCGTACGCGAACGTTTCTATCGCGCCGCCGGCAGCGATGGGCAAAGCAGTGGCCTGGGCTTGGCCATCGTC
>NZ_DATJMN010000118.1:0-15647 GCF_035508675.1 Dyella sp. | reverse complement strand
ATGAGCGGCAATCATAATGGAGCGGGGAGCGAACGCCGATCGCCGGTTGCATGCCTTGCCGCAGCGGCGCAGGTTCCACGCTGAAAAACAAAAGCCCCGGAACGTTTCCGCTCCGGGGCTTTTTGTGGATTCATGCGCTCAATGAAGTTGCTGTCGCGCGTGGTAGTCGTCCCACATGCGCTGCAGGCGTTCCTTGATGTGCAGCTTTTCTTTCTACATCGAACTGAGGGTCATGTCGTCAACAGGGAGTACGCCGATTTCGGCGTTGTCCACCTTGCTGTTGAGCTCGGTATGCTTTTGATAGAGCCGGCGAAACTCGGCATCGGCTTTTTTCAGGGCTTCGACAGCATCACGCTGCTGATCTTCGAACATGATCCAACCTCCTCGCAGTAGGACTGCAGTCGCCCGCATGGGGCGCTTGAGAACAAAAGCAAATCACGCGCATAACCAAAATCCGCCTCCCTGATGCAGGGAACGGATGAGGGAGTGTGGATAGGTAGGCGCATGATTCAGTCGGTAGGCCGCAACAGCTGAAGGGTTGCGACGACTTCGACCCTACTCCCCACTTGGCGAAGGCGCAAGAACCCCTCGGGAAGGCGCATGGGAGCGTGGAATGTAGTCAAAAACCTGTAAAACAGGTCGGGACGGATGGCCGGCTTTTCCGCTGGAACGTGCGTGGGATGCAGGTGCTTGTGCCGCCCCGGCGATGCTTGCCGTGACATCCAATTCCCGCTGGCATGCGACGTTGCATCCACCCGTTCCCCTGACGAAACGGGCGGATGCAAAGGCGACGATGCAACGCCGGTGGCTGGTTACTTGCCGCCGCCCGCGCCGTTGTCCTGCATCTGCGAGCGCAGCGCCTTGGCGGCCTTGGCCGCCAGCTCGGCCTGCCGCCTGGCGGCTGCCGCTACCCTGCTTTGCGCCGCCGCCAGCTTGCGGGCCTGCTCGGCTTCGGCCTTGGCCTGGGCGGCCTGGTCGGCGGCTTCCTGGCCTTGTGCCTGCAGGCGCACGGTTTCCTGCTGGGCCAGCTGGTACTGCATGCGCTGGATCTCCAGTTGCTGCTGGGCGGAGGTGGCATCGATGCGGCTGCGCTCCAGTTGCAGCTGGGCGTTTTCCTGGTCGAGCTGGTTGAGCTGGCGCTGCGCCGCCTGGAGTTGCGCTTCCGCCCTGGCCTGGTCGACCCGGCGTTCGGCGATGTACAGGGCGTGCGGGCGCTCGCGGGAACCGGCCTGGGCCAGCTGGCTGATGGCGTCTCGGGCGAGGGCCTGGTCGGCTTGCGCATAGATGCCCAGGTTCGGATCGGCAGCCAGCTGATTCAAGCTATTGGTAAGTCGGTCGACATCCATGTCGTCCTTGCGCGCCTGGACGGCAGCGCTGGCGAACACGGCCCATAGCGAAACGGCGATGACCCACCAACGGTGTTTTTTGAACATGGCGCTCATCATTACTGGCCTCCGGAGTTCTGCTGGCCAGCGTCAGGCACGGTCTGGAAGCCGCCCTGCCCGGGTTGCTGCGGCTGCGGATTACCCAGTACCGACGAGGAAGGCGCCGGCATTTGCTCCATCGGCGCCTGCTGCGGCAGTACTGAACTGGTGGCCGGCGCAGGGGCGCTGGAGGAGGCAGCCGGGTTGCCGTCGTCCTGGCCATTGTCTGGCTGCTGGGCGGCAGCCATCTGCGCGGCCAGCTGGGCTTTCTGCTGCTGGTAGTGCTGGTCGTTCTCGGCCTGCGCTTCGGCATTCTGTGCGCGCAAGCGACGGTTTGCGTCTGTTTTGGACTGAATCTGGGCACGCGCCGCGGCCAGTTGCGCCTTGGTACCTGCCAGGATGGCAACCGCACGCGACTCGTCGGCCAGGTCGGCCGCCTGGTCGTATTTGCGATTGGCCATGGCTTGCTGGGCCTGCTGGAACTTGTCCTGTGCAAAGCCGAAATCGACCGGATCGTAGTCGGGCGCACCGGCATCGCGAGCGCTTTGCAATTGCGCTTGTGCTTGATTCATCAGGTTATCGGGTGGGGGTACGCTGGCGCAGCCGCCCAGGGTCAACGACACGGCCAGCAGCAGTACGGGAGCCACCATCGGGATGCGTCGCTTACGCACCGTCAACGGGGAAAATATGTGCACCATCACTCATTCCTCTCGGAGCGTCACGGCGTATTGTGGTCGGGCATAATCCTTGAATGCAATGCGCAAAAAACTGGGGTCTTTAAGGTGGATATCGGTTACTTCCTCAAGTTGATGGTGGACAAGGGCGCGTCGGACATGTTTCTGACGACCGGCGCCCCGGTGAACATCAAGGTCGAGGGCAAGCTCTACCCGCTCGGCAATACCGGGCTACCCAGCGGCATGGTGAAGAAAATCGCCTATTCGCTCATGGACGAAGGGCAGGTACCGCAGTTCGAGCGTGACCTGGAACTCAATATGGCCCTGGCGGTGAAAGAGGCCGGCCGTTTCCGCATCAACGTATTCAAGCAGCGCGGCGAAGTAGGCATGGTGATTCGCGCGATCAAGAGCGAAATCCCCAGCATCGATCAACTGCAACTGCCGGCGATCTTCCGCGACCTGATCATGGAGCCGCGTGGCCTGATTCTGGTGGTGGGCGCCACCGGCTCCGGCAAGTCGACCACGCTGGCGGCGATGCTCGACCATCGCAACAGCCATTCGTCCGGCCACATCCTCACCATCGAGGACCCGATCGAATACCTGCATCGCCACAAGAAGTCGATCGTCAACCAGCGTGAAGTGGGCCTGGATACGCACACCTACCACGAGGCCCTGCGCAACGCGATGCGCGAGGCGCCCGACGTGATCATGATCGGCGAAATCCGCGACACCGATACCATGGAAGCGGCCATTTCGTTCTCCGAAACCGGTCACTTGTGCCTGGCCACGCTGCACTCCAACAACGCCGACCAGACGCTGGAACGCATCCTCAACTTCTTCCCCGAATCGGCGCACAAGAACGTGCTGATGAACCTGGCCCTGAATCTGCGCGCAGTGATCAGCCAGCGCCTGGTCAGCGGCAAGGACGGGCGCCGGCTGCCGGCTGCGGAAGTGCTGCTCAACACGCCGCTGATCCGCGACATGATCCGCCGCGGCCAGATCCACGAGGTGAAAGAGGCGATGGACCGCAGCCTGCAGGAAGGCATGCAGACCTTCGACCAGTCGCTGTACAAGCTCTACAAGAGCGGCCGCATCGAGCTGGAAGAAGCATTGGCCAAGGCTGATTCGCGCGATGGCCTGGCCTTGAAGATCCGTTTGTCCGAAGGTGGCAATTCGGAGACGGCGGAGCTTGTCGGCAACGATCCGTACGGGCTGGGGTTCTGATGTAGGTTGGGGGGAGCGCACGCAAACCCCAACATCGTCCTGTGCATCCCATGTTGGGGTTCGGCCATCGCCTCACCCCAACCTACGGCGCATCCGGCTGCTGTTCTGGCAGTGCCGTCTTGAACGCATCCAATTCCCGGCACGCCGCGTCGATGCGCAAGATGGTTGGATAAGCATCCAGCGGCATTTTCCATCGCTGCGCGTTGTACACCTGCGGCACCAGGCATAGATCGGCCAGGCCCGGCGTATCGCCATGACAATAGCGGCCGGTGTCCTTGCTGTTGGCCAACATCATTTCCATGGCCTGGAAACCGGCAGCGATCCAGTGCCGCATCCAGATGCCTTTCTGTTCGTCGTCGGCGCCGAACTGCGTGCCGATCCGCTGCAACACACGCAAGTTGCCGAGCGGATGGATGTCGCAGCCGACGATTTGCGCCAGCGCACGCACACGTGCCCGATCTGCCGCATCGGCTGGCAGCAGCGATGGCTGCGGACGGGTCTCGTCCAGGTATTCGATGATGGCCATCGACTGTGTCATCACCTTGTCACCATCGACCAGCGTCGGCACCAGTTCTTGCGGGTTGAGCACCGCATAGCCCGGCGCGTGCTGTTCGCCACCATCGCGAACCAGGTGAACAGGCCGCGTTTCGTAATGCAAGCCCTTTAGATTCAGTGCGATGCGCACGCGGAAGGCCGCGCTGGAACGCCAGTAGCTGTAAAGCACGAGACTGGAAGACATGGGCCTTTCCCTAGAACCGAAACCTTGAGTGTAAACCTCGCCGTTTGCATCGCCGTGAGGCGGGCAGGAAAATACGCGGTTCCGGCCTCTGGGCCGACCTTCTTCCATAGCTGCCAGGAGTTTTCCCGTGACCATCACCCGCATGAGCGACCTCGACCTGCGCGGCAAACGCGTGCTGATCCGCGAAGACTTGAACGTACCGATCGAAAACGGCCACATCACTTCCACGCAACGTCTCGATGCCTCGCTGCCCACCATCAAGGCCGCGCGTGATGCCGGCGCCAAGGTGATGGTGATGTCGCACCTGGGTCGCCCGAAGGAAGGTCAGTTCGATGAGGAATCCTCGCTCAAGCCGGTGGCGGCATGGCTGGGCGAACACCTCGGCAAGCCGGTACGCCTGGTCGCCGATTACCTCGATGGCGTGGACGTCGCCGACGGCGAAGTGGTGGTGCTGGAAAACTGCCGCATGAATGTCGGCGAAGGCAAGGACGATGAAGCGCTGTCGAAGAAGTATGCTGCGCTGTGTGACGTGTTTGTGATGGATGCCTTTGGTACGGCGCATCGCGCACAAGCTTCCACGCATGGCGTGATCAAGTTTGCTCCGGTCGCAGCGGCCGGCCCGCTGTTGTGCGCCGAACTCGACGCACTCGGCAAGGCGCTGGAACATCCCGCGCAGCCGCTGCTGGCCATCGTTGCCGGCTCCAAGGTTTCCACCAAGCTCACGCTGCTGGAAAACCTGATCGGCAAAGTCGACCAGCTGATCGTGGGCGGCGGTATCGCCAACACCTTCATTGCCGCCGCGGGCCATGCCGTCGGCAACTCGCTCTACGAACCGGACCTGATTCCTGCTGCCAAGAAGGTGCTGGCCGATGCCAAGCGCCGCGGCGCCGAAGTACCGATGCCGGTAGACGTGGTAGTGGCGCCGGAGTTCTCCGCGCATGCCCCGGCCACGGTGAAGGCCGTGGACCAGGTGAAGGACGACGAGATGATCCTGGACATCGGCCCGGAAACCGCCCGGCAGTATGCCGAGCTGATCGCCAGGGCCGGCACCGTGGTGTGGAATGGCCCGGTCGGCGTATTCGAATTCGATGCGTTCGGCAAAGGCACGGAAGTGCTGGCGCATGCGGTAGCCGATTCGAAGGCGTTTTCCATTGCCGGCGGCGGTGACACGCTGGCGGCGGTGGACAAGTATGGAATCGAGGACAAGGTTTCCTATATCTCTACCGGCGGCGGCGCCTTCCTGGAATTTTTGGAAGGCAAGGAGTTGCCTGCGGTGGCGGCACTCAAGGCACGCGCATAGGTTGGGGGCAACGCCGAACCCCAACATGACTGCACGCATGGCAATGTTGGGGTTTGCATTTGCTCACCCCAACCTACCACGCCTTATCCTCCCTTACCGGCCGCACCCGGAACGCCACGCTGATCCTCGGCCCCACCGGCCACCGTAGCTTGGGAATGCCATGGTCATAATTCAGCTGCGCGTTCCATCCCATCAACAGCAGGCTGCCTGCCTCCAGTTCCAGTTCGGTTTTTAGTCTCGGCGGCTGCTTGCGCTGAATCACCATGGGACGTGTCGCGCCCAGCGACAGCAGCGCAATGGGCTGATGCGGCACCAGCTCATGCAGCTTGTCGTTATGCGGCGCAACGCTATCGTGTTCGTCGCGATAGAAATTAAGGCCGATGCTGTTGAACGGCGCATGGATGTGCTGCCTGACCACCGCAAGCGCATGGCGCAACACTTGCGGCAGCTTGGGATCCGTTGTGGCGTAGTGGCAGTGAAGGCGCGGCACGCCTACCATTCGCTCGTACATCATCCGCGTGCTTGCGTGCCAATCACCCTGTTCGTGCAGGGTGGAAAACCATTCCACTGCCAAGGCAGGCGCAATCACGCCGGGCTGGTAGATGATCGGACCGGTGACATCATCGGCAATCCTTTGCACGCCTTGTTCAATAAGTAGCGTTTGCGTAAGGGCACCTCTCTACATTGGCAACGCAAGGCTCGTTCACTTTCGCCGGCGCCTCAATGAAAATCGCGTGAGCGCGCATCGAGATCAGCCAGCAGACTGCTGAAATCGCGCAGTTTTCGTGCAATGAGATGACTTACCCCATCCACCGATTCCCAGCGGCCTTCGATTGCCAGCAGGCGCGCCTCCAGATAAGGGCGGCGCTGGGTTTGCGCGATGCGGCTCCACACCACCACGTTCACGTGGCCGAATTCGTCTTCGAGCGTGATGAAGGTGACGCCGCTGGCAGTCTGAGGTTGCTGGCGCTGCGTAACCAGCCCAACGGTGCGCACCTGCGCGGCATGTGGCAATTTCTGCAGACTGCGCGAATCCAGGTAGCGTGCTGCGCGCAGGCGGTTACGCAGCAGTTTCAACGGATGCGGCCCAAGGCTCAATCCGCTGTGCGCGTAATCGGCTGTCATGTTTTCAACGGCCGTAGGCAGCGGCAGCACGATGTCCTGCTCACCCGGGCTGGCGCGGCCGAACAGGGGCAATTGCGGTTCCACGCCCGAGGTGAGCCATAGCGCGCGATGACGATGCCCCGCAAGACCACGCAAGGCGCCCGCATCGGCGAGCAGGTCCTGATGGTGTGAATCCAATCCGGCTCGGGTACAGAGATCGACAATATCAAGGAAAGCTGCCGCGTTACGGGCCTTCGAAATGCGATCGGCGACTTTCTCGCTGCAGCCACGCAATTGGCGCAGACCAAGGCGCAAGGCAAATCCCTTCTTGCTGCTTGCATCGGGCTCCAGTGTGCAATCCCAATCGCTATAGCGGACATCCATCGGGCGCACATGAATACCGTTGCGCTGCGCATCCTGCACAATCTGGCTGGGACCGTAGAAACCCATGGGTTGTGAGTTGAGCAGTGCGCAAGCAAACATGGCTGGCTCATGGCACTTCAGCCAGCTGCTGGCGTAGGCAATATTGGCAAAGCTGGCGGCGTGGCTTTCCGGGAAACCATAGCTGCCGAAGCCCTTTATCTGATTGAAGATCTGCTCGGCGAACGCTTGCGTATAGCCTCTTTCCAACATGCCGGAAACAAGCTTTTCGTGGTGTTTCTCCATGTCGCCATAACGTTTCCATGCGCCCATGGCACGGCGCAATTCATCCGCATCGCCGGCCGTGTAGCCAGCCGCCACCATGGCCAGTTTCATCACCTGTTCCTGAAACAGCGGCACGCCCTTTGTGCGCTCAAGCACCGGCTTCAGCTCTTTCGATGGATAGGCGACCGGTTCTTCGCCGCTACGGCGGCGCAAATAGGGGTGCACCATGTCGCCCTGGATCGGACCTGGCCGCACGATCGCGATCTGAATGACCAGATCGTAGTAGCTGGCCGGTTTCAGGCGCGGCAGCATCGCCATCTGCGCACGGCTTTCGATCTGGAATACGCCGATGGTTTCGGCACGCTGGATCATTTCGTACGTCGGCTTGTCGTTGGACTCGATCGTGGCGATGCTCAATGCCTTGCCGCGATAGGTCTTCACCAGCTCGAAGCATTTGCGCAGGCAAGTCAGCATGCCGAGCGCCAGGCAATCGACCTTGAGCAATCCCATGGTGTCCAGATCATCCTTGTCCCACTGGATGATGGTGCGATCGGCCATGCTGGCGTTTTCCACCGGCACCAGCTCGTGCAGCGGGGCATCGTGGATCACGAAACCACCCACGTGCTGGCTGAGATGACGCGGCTTGCCGAGCAATTGTCGCGTCAATGCCAGTAGCCGGCGCATGACCGGCGCATCGGGGTCAAATCCCTGCTCCCGCAAGCGGTCAGGCAGGGAGGCATCTCCAAGGCGGAAGAAGCAGCGGCCAAGCTTATCTATCTGGTCCTCCGGCAATCCCAGGACCTTGGCCACATCACGTACGGCGCTTTTGGCGCGGTAACTGATGACCGTGGCGGCAATGGCGGCGCGTTCGCGGCCATATTTGTTGTAGACATATTGGATAACGTCTTCGCGCCGTTCGTGTTCGAAGTCGACGTCGATATCGGGTGGTTCGTCGCGCTCCACGGATATGAAACGCTCCGCCAGCAGCGTGACCTTGGCCGGATCCGCATCCGTTACACCCAGCGTAAAGCACACGATGGAATTGGCGGCTGAGCCGCGCCCTTGGCAGAGGATGCCCTGGCTGCGCGCATAGCGAACGATGTCGTGCACGGTGAGAAAGAACGCTTCGTATTTTTTCTTCTCGATCAGTTGCAGCTCATGCTCGATCGTGGCCTGATGTTCGGCCGGCACGCCATTTGGCCAACGCCATGCCGTGCCATCTGCCACCAGATGACGCAGCCACTGCATAGGCGTGCAGCCTTCCGGCACGAGCTCCCTGGGATACTGGTATTGCAAATCTTTTTTTAAATTGAACGTGCAGCGCTTGGCGATGCGCACGCTCTCGTCCAATAACGCCTTGGGATATATTTTTTCCAGTGTCGCGCGCCGGCGCAGATGCCGCTCGCCATTGCGGAATAACACGGCGCCGGCTTCGGCAATGGTCATGTGGTGCCGAATCGCTGTCATCGTGTGCTGGAGTGGCAGGCAGCGGCGGATATGCATGTGTACATCGCCGCTTGCTACGCGCGGCATTTGCAGCGTTTCACCAAGTGATTCCAGTTCGGCAAGACGCGCGGCATCATCGCTATCGCGATGCAACTCCACCGCCAGCCAGGCGCGGTCACCGAAGGTGTTTTTCACCCAGGCGCCATGTTCGTGATGAAGTTCCCGCGCGGGAATCCAAAGCACCAGTGTGCCCGGTGCGCCGTCGACGATATCTGCCCGGGTCAAACGATACTCACCTTTTTCGGAAGCCCTGCGTCCTCGCGTGATCAGGCGGCACAGTGAAACATAGCCTTGTTTGTTTTCTGCCAGCAGCACCAGCCTGGGGCCATCGGCGAGCTGGATTTCCGTGCCCACGATCAGCGGCACCTTCGTATCGCGGGAGGCTTCCCACGCACGCACCACGCCGGCAAGCGAGCATTCGTCGGTGATGGCCAGCGCGGTGTAGCCGCAGTCGTTGGCGCGTTCGAATAATTCGCGCGCGCTGGAGGCGCCACGCTGGAACGAGAAATCGGACAGGCAATGCAGTTCGGCGTAGTCGGTCATGCGAACCACCCGTGCAGCATCCAGCCGCCCGGCGCATCTTTCGTGCAATACGCCCAGGCGCGTTGCCCTTGTTCGGTTTCGACGATGTAGTAGTCGCGACGTATCGCATCACCGTCCCACCAGCCGGTTTCCATGCGCTCGGGACCGGCGAGGATGCGCAGCGCGCCGCGCAACGGCACCGGCTTGTGGAGCAGCCAGGTGGGGCGTGCACGAGGCTCGATGAAGTCGTCATTCTCCACGGCGGTGCCTTGCGAGTGCTCGGGGCGTGGATCGTGGGTCGTGCCCCAGCGATACACCGCGCGGTCGCCTAGTCGCGCGCGCAGGCGTTCACGCAATTGCTCCAAAGGCAGCGCATTGGCCGGACGTTCGTCGAACAGATCGCGACCGGCAGGAACGAAACCGGGCAGATCGTCAGCAAGCAGACGCACTGACAACACGGGTGCAGGGAGTTGCACTTGCTCCAGGCGTCCGCGGGCTGCTTCAAATAGCACATTGCCATCGCGCTCGGGAGAAAGCATGCCGACCTGCACTTCGGTCACAGCGCGGTCGCGATGCTCCAACCGCAAGGCAAAGCGCTGCACGCCGCCGTCGCGGCCAGCGAGGTAAGCCGCCAGATCGCTCGTCATGCGCTTGAGTGGAAACACCAGCGCCGCGATGTTTTCCACTTCATGCGAAAGCTCGATGCGCCAGTCCACGGCATCGGGCGGCACGTAGAGATCGAGTCCCGGCGGAATATCACCCAACAGGCGATCGATGTTCTGCAGCAGTTCGGCACCGAAACGCCGCTGCAGTCCGCCGCGCGGCATGCCCAGCAGCTGACCCAGCCGGCGGATGCCCATGCGCGGCAATGCATCCACGGCGCGTTCGGGCAAATGGCTTTTCTGCAGGGGCACGCCATCGAGTGCGCGCTGCATGGTTTCTCGCGTCAGGATGGCCAAGCCGTCGTTCACACCGGCAAGCACGTGTGCCGCATGCGGCGTGGGTGCAGCGGCAATGCAATGGCGGAAACCCAGTTCGGTGAGATCGCGACGCAAGTTGCGTTCGATCTTTGGCCAATCACCCAACAGGTTTTGGCTGCGGCTGATTTCAAGCGCGATGGCCTGTGGCAGCAATGCGACTTGCGAGCTGTAACGGTATGCCACGCCAGCCAGGAAGCGTTGCCAGCGATCCGCTTCCGCGGCGGTGTACGGGATGGCATCGAATTGCGCCAGCAGTGCCTGGGCGGCGGTCAGGCGTTGGCCGACGTACAAGCCTGCATGTTGCGCGGATGCATTGGCAGCAACCACGCAACGCGCATTCGCCGGGCCGTCAACCAACACCAGCGGACCATCATTGGGTCGGCGGCGAAGGACGCCATCGAGCGCCAAGTGCGGCAATGTGATGCAAACCCATAGCATAGGCGGGCACCGTTACTCCCCTCTGCTTATGGGCGGGAAGCGAAAGTGGATGTCTCGTTCCTTACATGCCAGCACGCCCATGTGTGCTGTATGCGCACTTGCTTTCGCTGGAATGACGGCCGCACGGAACGCTTCATCGCCGCAACTCGGCGCCTTGCTGTACTGCTCAAACGCAATCGCCTGCATCGGCACATTGCCGCCGCGGCATTTGCGCACCCAGATCGATGGTTGCGGCCACGCGGCAAGTTCCAACCGCAACGCGGCCGGCGACGCATTCGCCAGATAGCGGCGATCGCGAAATACAAAAGCCAGCGCACGCCCGGTATCCGCCGCCACCTGCAGCCTGCGCAGGCTGCGATCATCCGCCTGTTGCGGCCACGCCAGCACAGCGGCGCAACTGCCGGAGCGCAGACATTGCTCGGCCGCCCACAGCACGTGTTTCTCGTCGGCATCGACGATTTCCACGCGTTGCAGATGCACGCCTTGCTGTCGCCAACCCATCGCGCAAGGCATATATGGAGGCGCGATCAGCATCACCGGGCGTTGCCCCTGGGTGAGTCGTGCAAGCGTCGGCAACACCAGGCGCAGTTCGCCGATGCCGTCGGCCGGCAGCAGGATTTCCGTGAGTGCCGCTTCCGGCCAGCCGCGTGCCGGCAGGACTGCATCAAGCAGTGGCCAGCCAGTAGGTTGCCCGCCCTCCACCGGTGCCGCCGCACGGCCACGCCAGACCTGCCGGGCTTCCAGCAGGCTCGATAAAGCCACGACCGAGCCCATCAGCCGCCCCTCACCAGACCTGCGAACAGTCCTTCGATGGCAAAGTCTTCAGTGGGATCGGGATCGATCGGTTGATAGCCAGGACTGTTGGGCAACAGGCGAATCACATCGCCTTTCCAATGCAGCCGCTTGATGGTGAAGCGATCACCCGCCACACGGGCGGCCACCACCTGGCCGTGCCGGGCGACAGGCGTGGCGTGGACGGCTACCAGGTCGCCATCCAGGATGCCCTCGTCGCGCATGGAATCACCCATCACGCGCACCAGGTAATCCGGCTTCAGGCGGAATAGCCAGCGGGAAACACGCAGACTGCGTTCGATGCGCGATTCGGAAAAGATCGGCTCGCCGGCCGCGATGCGGCCGACCAGCGGAAGATCCAGGGTATCGGCGGCGAGCGGATCGGTTTCCTGCACCAATCGAATGCCACGCGCGCGGTTGGGCTCGATCACCAGCCGGCCTTTGGCTTCCAGCGCGCGCACGTGCTTGAGCACGGCGCTCACGCTTGGAATGCCCATTGCCTGGCCGATTTCCTCCAGCGTGGGCACTTCCCCGCCCTGCTCCAGCCGCGCACGAATGAAGGTGAGGATGTTGGACTGGCGGCTGGTGAGCTGGAGGGTCATGGCGCACATCTTTTCACCTTTTTAGGTGAAAATGAAGTGGCCGTCGTCAGCCCCCTCCCCGGCTGGCGGGGAGGCGCTTTACAAGCTCAAACCGGCTCCAACCAACCCCACTTGTCCTGGGTCTTGCCATTGAACAATCCAAAGTAAAGCTCCTGCAGCCGGCGCGTGACACGCCCAGCCTTGCCGCTGCCGACCTGTTTGCCGTCGATCTCGCGGATGGGGGTGATTTCGGCGGCGGTGCCGCACATCAGCACTTCGTCAGCCAAGTACAGGTATTCGCGTGGGATGTCGCGCTCCACCACTTCGATGCCGTCTTCACGTGCCAGCATCTTGATGGTGTCGCGGGTGATGCCGGCAAGGATGGAAGCGCTGGCCGGCGTGGTGTGCAGCACGCCATCAAAGACCAGGAACAGGTTTTCGCCAGCGCCCTCGCTGAGCAAGCCGCTGGCGGCAAGCGCGATGCCTTCACCGAAACCAAGACGGCGTGCTTCACGCGCGACGAGCTGGCCGGAAAGATAATTGCCGCCGGCTTTGGCGCCAGCCGGAATGGTATTGGGTGCAAAGCGCTGCCAGCTCGATACGCAGGCAGTAATGCCAACCTCCAGCGCCTCCGGCCCGAGGTACGGACCCATCGGCCAGGTGGCCACGGCGATGTCGATCGGTGTTTCGGCGGAAAGCCCGAAACCGCCCAGGCCACGGTAGGCCACAGGACGCAGATAAGCCGCGGCGTAACCGTTCTTGCGGATCACTTCGCGGCATGCTGCAGCCAGTTCTTCCTGCGTGTACGGCAGCACCATGTCGTAGATCTTGGCCGAGAGATACAGGCGCTTTAAATGATCGGTAAGACGGAAGATCGCTGCGCCTTCTGGCGTGACATAGCTACGTATCCCTTCAAACACTGACGAGCCGTAATGCAAGGCATGCGACATCACGTGTGCGGTGGCGTCTTTCCACGGCTTGATCTGGCCGTTCTGCCAAATCCATTCGGGATACTGCTGGGTCATGGGGGATCTCCAGTGGGGATTGCCCATGATAACGCGCCGAGTCTTTCGAGACCTTTCGCTTAGGATGCTCTGATTAATTCAGCGTAGGCCGCAGCGGCCCTGTGTGTTTGCAGAGCACAGGGCCATCGACGAAGGCAGACTGGCGGTCTGTCGAGGCGATGGACCGAAGCTATGCGGGCACACGGGGCTGCTGCGGCCTGCACTGGATTAAATCAGAGCATCCTTAGGAGGCTTAGCCGTTTTGCGGCCGCAACCACACGCAGCCCGAACGGTGCACCACGTCGAAGCGGGTTTGCACGGTGGCGCCGCTGCCGTCGTCGGATTCAGTCTGCACGATCAGTGCCTCGTCATGCGCTGGTGTTGGGTTGGGTGCGGCTGACAAGGAAAGCAAAGATGCATCCGCGTCATCGTCGTTATGGCCTGGTGATGCGGTGTCGGGAATGCTTTTCACGTCGATCAACGGATGTGACATCAGGCGAATGAAGTAGCGGATATCCGCGACGACTTCGTCTTTCCCATCGCCATTCCATAATGTCAGGCCTGCAAGTCGATTGGGTTTGCGTTCGGCAAATGCATCGATCACGGCTTGCTTGAGTTGCTGCAGATCCGCAGCGCAGGTCACCGCAGGAGCTTGCGAAGGTGCGGCCGGAACGGATGCGCTCGTGGCAGGAGTGGGCATCGCCGGCTTGGCGTCCACGTCGGTGCAAACGCGATCGGTAAAAACAGGAATGCCATCCGCGCCGATGCAACGATGGATGTCACCCTGCGCCTTGACCGCAGAGAAGGGCAACAACAGTAATAGCAGAAGCAAAGCCAGGGCACGCATCGAGCAAGCATAGCCCGATGCGGGCGATGCATCAGTGGAGCTGATCAAGTACGGCGCGCGTCGCTTTCGTCCGGTTCAGCGTATAGAAATGCAGGCCTGGCGCGCCGCCTTCCAGCAGTCGGCGGCACAGTTGCGCCACCACTTCGGCACCCATCGCACGGATGGATTCCGCGTCGTCGTAATACGCTTGCATGCGCTTGGCGATCCAGCGCGGAATTTCTGCGCCGCAGGCATCGGAAAAGCGCTTGAGCTGGGCGTAGTTGGAGATCGGCATGATGCCCGGCACGATCGGCACCGACACGCCTATGCGACGCGCGTCGTCGACGAAGCGGAAATACGCATCGGCATTGAAGAAATATTGCGTGATGGCGCCGTTTGCACCGGCATCGACCTTCGCTTTGAAATGCTTGAGATCGGCCTGGACGTCTTCGGCCTGCGGGTGCATTTCCGGATACGCCGCCACTTCGACGTGAAAGTGGTCGCCAGTGTGCTCGCGAATGAAGCGCACCAGCTCGGCGGCATAACGGAAATCGCCCGGCGATGCCATGCCCGAGGGCAGATCACCACGCAACGCCACGAGGCGCCGGTAGCCCGCAGCGCGATAGGTGTCGAGCAGGTCGGCGATTTCCTTGCGAGTGCCGCCCATGCAGGACAGATGCGGCGCTACATCCAGGCCATGCTGTTGGTGCAACCGCGCCACCGTTTCGCTGGTGTAGCTCAGCGTGGAACCGCCGGCACCGAAGGTCACGGAGACATATTCGGGCTTGAGCGCCTTCAGCTCTTTGGCGCTCTTGTCGAGCTGGGCACGCTGTTCATCGGTCTTGGGCGGAAAGAATTCGAAGCTGATGGCCGGCATGTTCTAAATCCTTGGCGTCGAGCCGACAGTATATATATCTCTTATTCGAGATGAAAAGATATATCGCCATATCAGGCGCGCACCGACGCCCCAAGACGCGACTTCCGTTCCGCGCCACCGGCCCCGGCACGGGCTGACACTGCGTATACCGGTCTGTCATCATCGCTGGATTGTGCCGCCTCAGGCGGCCGTTCTGGCTTGAAGGGAGTACTCGATGTCTTCTTCCAACGCGATCCGCCGCGACGTGGGGCCGTTTGCCCTCATGCTGACCGGCTTGGGTTCAATCATCGGCTCCGGCTGGCTGTTCGGCGCATGGAAGGCGGCCGGCCTGGCCGGTCCTGGCGCCGTCTGGGCCTGGGTGCTGGGCGCGGCGATCATCATGACCATCGCGCTGACTTATGCGGAATTGGGTGCGATGTTCCCCGAATCCGGCGGCATGGTGCGCTACGGGCATTATTCGCACGGTTCGCTGGTGGGTTTTATCGCTGCGTGGGCGAACTGGATCGCGATCGTGTCGGTGATTCCGGTGGAGGCAGAAGCCTCGGTGCAGTACATGGCCTCATGGCCGTGGACGTGGGCGCAGGATCTGTATCACGTCAGCCATGGCGTGGGCGAGCTGAGCCCTTATGGCCTGGGCATCGCGGCGGTGCTGGTGATCATCTACTTTCTGCTCAACTTCTGGAGCGTGAAGCTGTTTGCGCATTCCAACACCGCCATCACCGTATTCAAACTGGTGGTGCCGGCAGCGACCGGCCTGGCGCTGATCGCCAGTGGCTTTCATCCCGAAAATTTCTCGGTGGGCATTCATGGCAACACGCATGCGATCGATTTTGCTGCGGTGCTCACGGCGGTCGCCACGGCGGGCATCGTTTTCAGCTTCAATGGCTTCCAGAGTCCGGTGAACCTGGCTGGCGAGGCACGCAATCCGGGCCGCAGCATTCCACTTGCGGTGGTCGGCTCGATTTTGCTGGCGACGGTGATTTACGTGATCCTGCAAGTGGCCTATCTCGG
>NZ_DATJMN010000117.1:0-5678 GCF_035508675.1 Dyella sp. | reverse complement strand
ACCAGGACTGATATCGCCGCGACTCAGCCACAAACCAACCCAACCGAAGCCAAGTGCCCGGTCGCGCATGGCGCTGGAAAAGTCCACAGCAATGCCGATTGGTGGCCGAACCAGCTGGACCTCTCGGTCCTTCATCAGCATTCCAACCTCTCCAACCCGATGGGCGAAGAGTTCAATTACGCCAAGGAATTCAAGAGCCTGGACCTCAAGGCCGTAGTCAAGGACCTTCGCGCCTTGATGACCGACTCGCAAGAGTGGTGGCCCGCGGACTTTGGCCATTACGGTCCGCTATTCATTCGCATGGCGTGGCACAGCGCCGGCACGTACCGCATCGGCGATGGCCGTGGCGGCGCCGGGGCTGGACAGCAGCGTTTCGCTCCACTTAACAGCTGGCCCGACAACGTAAACCTCGATAAAGCACGCCGGCTGCTGTGGCCAATCAAGCAGAAGTATGGCCGGAAAATCTCCTGGGCCGACCTCATGATTCTCGCCGGCAACGTCGCCCTCGAATCGATGGGCTTCAAAACCTTCGGTTTCGGCGGCGGCCGCGTCGATACATGGGAGCCAGAAGCGGATATCTACTGGGGCCCGGAAGGCAAGTGGCTGGCCGATGAACGCTACAGCGGCGACCGTGACCTTGAGAATCCGCTCGGCGCCGTGCAGATGGGCCTGATCTACGTCAACCCCGAAGGCCCGAACGGCAAGCCGGATCCGGTCGCCGCAGCACGCGACATCCGCGAGACGTTCCTGCGCATGGCGATGAACGATGAGGAAACGGTCGCCCTGATCGCCGGCGGCCACACGTTTGGCAAGACGCATGGCGCAGGCCCGGCAAGTCATGTTGGTCCCGAACCGGAAGCCGCTGGCATCGAAGAAATGGGCCTGGGCTGGAAGAGCAGCTTCGGCACTGGCAAAGGCGCCGATGCCATCACCAGCGGCCTGGAAGTGACCTGGACCAGTTCGCCGACCAAGTGGAGCAACAACTTCTTCTGGAACCTGTTCGGTTACGAATGGGAGCTCACCAAAAGCCCGGCCGGTGCACATCAATGGACGCCGAAGGGCGGTGCCGGCGCCGGCACCGTGCCGGATGCACACGACCGCTCCAAACGCCACGCACCGGCGATGTTGACCACCGACCTCGCCCTGCGCTTCGACCCGGCCTACGAAAAAATTTCGCGCCACTTTCTCGAAAATCCGGATGAATTTGCCGACGCCTTCGCTCGTGCATGGCTCAAGCTCACCCATCGCGACATGGGACCGCGTGCACGCTACCTGGGTTCTGAAGTACCGACCGAAGAGCTGATCTGGCAGGACCCCATTCCTGCGGTCGATCACACGCTGATCGACGAACAGGACATCGCCGCCCTTAAAGCCAAGATCCTGGCGTCCGGCCTGTCCGTGCCGGAACTGGTATCGACGGCCTGGGCATCAGCATCCACGTTCCGCGGCTCCGACAAGCGCGGCGGCGCCAACGGTGCACGCATCCGGCTCGCCCCGCAGAAGGATTGGCAGGCCAACCAGCCGGAACAACTCGCGAAAGTACTTAAGACGCTGGAAGACATCCAGCAGGCCTTCAACCGTGCGCAATCCGGCGGCAAGAAGGTGTCGCTGGCCGATCTGATCGTGCTGGGCGGCTGCGCTGGCGTCGAGCAGGCTGCAAAACACGCCGGCGTGAACGTGGCGGTTCCCTTTGCACCGGGACGGACCGATGCCGCCCAGGAACAGACCGACGTGGAATCCTTCGCCGTACTCGAACCCGTAGCGGACGGCTTCCGCAATTACCTCAAAGGCCAGTTCAGCGTTCCGGCCGAAGTGATGCTGGTCGACAAGGCGCAACTGCTGACACTGACCGCGCCCGAGATGACGGTGCTGATCGGCGGCCTGCGCGTGCTGGATACCAACTTCGGGCATACCAGGCATGGCGTCTTCACCAAGCGGCCGGGTAGCTTGACCAACGACTTCTTTGTCAACCTGCTGGACATGGGCACCACCTGGAAGGCAGCCTCACGTGCACAAGATGTGTTTGAAGGACGTGATCGCACAACCGGCGAACTCAAGTGGACGGGTACGCGCGTCGATCTCGTGTTCGGCTCGAACTCGCAGTTGCGCGCACTGGCGGAAGTCTATGGAAGCGCGGATGCGCAAGAAAAGTTCGTCCGTGACTTCATAGCAGTCTGGAACAAGGTGATGAATCTCGATCGCTTCGATCTGGCGTAAGGGAAAAAGGGCAAGCCGGGAATGCTGTGCTGGCCCAAAAAAAGCGCCGCAGCGTCTTCACGCTGCGGCGTTTCCGTCTGAAGTCAGGCGGCTACCGCTGGGAACGAAGTGAATTCAAGCGGCCATGCCCGAGAGCGTGCTGGGCAGCTCTTCGTAAGGCGTGACCGTTGCAGTGACCACGACCGGCATCGGCACGCGCGCGGGCAAGCGTTCCGCGCGTACCAGTTGATCGATGGATTGCTGCACTTCGCGCAGGCCAAACGGCTTCTTGATGAAGTCGTCGGCGCCGAAGCGCTGCACATAGAATTGTTCGGTGGCTTGCTGGTTGCCGCTGATCATCACGATGGGAATGTGACGCGTCAGCGGGTCATGCCTCAAGGCGCGCAACACCGCGAAACCGTTGATGCCCGGCAACACGATGTCCAGGAAGATCAGCTCCGGCTGCTCGGTCTTGGCCAGCTCGAGGGCGCTTTCGCCATCGGCCGCCTTTTGCACGCCATAACCTTCCTGCTCGAGCATCTTGCCGAGCACTGCGCGAATGGTCGGCGAATCGTCCACCACCAAGCTGCGCAAGCCTTGCGCTGCCTGCATGAGCCGCCGCGTTGGCGTGCTTTCCTGGGCGTGACCGCCCAGCAACCGCTTGAAGAAATCGATCCCGCTCATTGGTTTCCCCCTTTAATCGCTTGTCGCGGCAACCTCTCCCGGGTTACCTGCTTGGCGAAAAGATCATCACGCAGATGAGCGCGGATTTCTGAGATGTGCTGCTCAGGGAAAATCCTTAAGCCGTCGCAATTCCCGACGTTGCTGCTTGTTTGGCCGGGTCGAAGGATGGTTGAGGCCTGCCCCGGTCAGGCGCCGCTGTTCCCGGGCCTGTTCGCGCGCCAGCCGGCTGGCTTCGGTTTCGCGATAAAGCGTCTGGGCCACGCTGGCCGGTCCGCGCAGCTCGGCAAGTGCCAGGATTTCCAGCTCCAGCCGCTCCTCGCCGCGCGTCAGCCGCACGGTATCGCCCACATGCAAGGCCTTGGAAGGCTTGCAGCCACCGCCGTTCACGTCGACCTTGCCACCCTCGATCGCCTGCTTGGCCAGGCTGCGTGTCTCGTACATGCGCGCCGCCCACAGCCAGACATCGGCGCGAACCTCGGCGGGTGTTTCATGGAGTGCGTGTTTCATCGTGGCATTATCGGTTTACGGCCTGGCGGATGCAGGGTAAGTGGGAACGCCAGGTTGCCGAGGCAAGCCTGACGCACGGGGAGTCCGCATGTTGCTCTACCTGCTGGATCTGATCGGAGTGGCCGTGTTCGCTGTCAGCGGCGTGCTGGTGGCGGCGCATTCGGGCATGGATCTGCTCGGCGGCCTGGCGCTGGCCGCATTGACGGCCATCGGCGGCGGTACCTTGCGTGACGTACTGCTCAACCGCGACCCCATTTTCTGGGTGAAGGATGCACGCTATCTGCTGGTGATCCTGGGCGCCGCCGGCTTGACCATGCTTTATCTCGCATGCTTTCCGCCGCCCGGCCAGAGCTTCTTGATTGCCGATGCCCTGGGGCTGGCATTGTTTGCGATCAGCGGCGCACAGATTGCCGAAGCGGCGGGGCTGTCGCCTCTGATCGTGGTGCTGATGGGAACCATCACCGGCACCGCCGGCGGCATGTTGCGCGACGTGATGTGCGCGCGCGTGCCGTTGATCTTCCAGCAGGATCTGTATGCCACGGCGGCGATTGCCGGCATCGTGGCGTATCTGGTTTTGCAAAAGCTCGGCGCGCCGCGCAATGTCGCGGTGAGTGTTGGCGTGGTGGTGATTCTTTTGACGCGCTTGCTGGCGGTCATAGGAGGCATGCATTTGCCGCGCTTGCATCTCATTGCCACCTGAGCACACGGCCATCATTCCCGCTTGCGTGGGAATGATGGCCGCATGAGTTCATGGCTCAGGCTTGTCCATTACTCCATCTGCGCTTCCGGATAGAGCAAGGTGTCCTCAACCCAGCAACACGCGATTCAAGCGTTGCACGAACGCCGCCGGATCAAGCAAGGGCGCACCCGCCGCAATCTCCGCCTGCTCCAACAGCAGGTTGGCGAGATCCTTCGCACGGCCTTCGTCGTTCTCGGCTTCCACCCGCTTGAGCAGTGCATGCTGCGGATTGATCTCCAGCGTGGGCTTGCTGGAGGGCATGTCGTGGCCGGCTTCGCGCAGCAGGCGCGCCAGGTGCGGGGCCATTTCGTAGTCGGACAAGGCCAGGCACGACGGCGAATCGGTCAGGCGGGCCGACACCCGCACGTCGCTGACGCGATCACCCAGCAAGTCTTTCAGCTTCTTCAGCAGCGGCTCGGCGGCCTTGCTGGCTTCTTCCTGCTGCTTCTTGCCTTCTTCGTCCAGCGGCAGCTCGCCCTTGGCGACGTTGCGCAGCTTCTTGCCGCTGTATTCGTTCAAGCTGCCGAGCATCCATTCGTCGATACGGTCGGACATCAGCAGCACTTCAATGTCCTTGGCCTTGAACGCTTCCAGTTGCGGGCTGCCGGCGGCGGCGGCGTGGCTGTCGGCGGTGATGTACCAGATGGTGTCCTGGCTGACCGGCATGCGGCCGATGTAATCATCCAGCGACACGCTCTGTGTGCTGCCCTCGCCCTTGGTGGAGGCGAAGCGCAGCAGCTTGGCGATGCGTTCGCGGTTGGCGTGATCTTCCACGATGCCTTCCTTGAGCGTATTGCCGAAGGCCTTGTAGAAGGTGTTGAACTTCTCCGGCTCATCCTTGGCGAGCTTTTCGATCAGGTCCAGCACGCGCTTCACGCAAGCGGCCTTGATGCGTTCCAACTGGCGGTTCTGCTGCAGGATTTCGCGGCTTACATTGAGCGGGAGATCGTCGGCGTCGACCACGCCGCGCACGAAACGCAGGTAGTTGGGCAGCAACTGCTCCGCCGCGTCCATGATGAAAACGCGCTTGATGTAGAGCTTAAGCCCCTTGCGCTCGTCACGGCCACCCATCGTCAGCTCGAATGGCGGCTGCGAAGGGAGATAGAGCAAGGTGATGTAGCTCTGGTTGCCTTCCACGCGGTTATGCGTCCAGGCCAGCGCGTCGTTGAAATCGTGGCCCAGCGACTTGTAGAAGCTCTGGTATTCCTCGTCACTGATCTCGCTCTTGGGCTTGGTCCACAGCGCGGAGGCGGCGTTGACGGTTTCCCATTCGCCGGTGGGCTTGTCGTCTTTTTCTTCCGGCATGCGGATCGGGAAGGCGACGTGGTCGGAATAGCGTGTGATCAGCGAGCGCAGCTGCCAGCGCTTGAGGAATTCGTCTTCATCGGCTTTCAGGTGCAGCACCACGGCGGTGCCGCGCTCGGGCAGTTCGACCTGCTCCAGCGAATATTCGCCCTTGCCATCACTTTCCCACTTCACGCCTTCGCTGACGGGGGTGCCAGCGCGGCGGCTCAGCACCGTCACCTTGTCCGCCACCACGAAGGCCGAATAG
>NZ_DATJMN010000116.1:0-7891 GCF_035508675.1 Dyella sp. | reverse complement strand
GACAAGGTGTTTGGCATCAAGTAACGCAAACGTGTGAGTGACGACAGGCACCGGGGGAACAGTTCATGTGGGCGAAGTTGACGATACGGACGTGGCTGCTCGTGTTTCTGGGGCTGTTTTCCGTCGCACTATGGTGGTCGGTGGCGCAGGCCTGGGCGGACGCCAAACAGGCGACTCGAACGGTAGGCGAGCTCGATCGCCTGTCCACCTCCGACATCGAGCCCTTGCATGAGATTCAACGGTTGTTGCTCACCACACTCGTGAACATGGATAACGCCTATATCCATCTTCAGCGTGGCAACCAGGTCGCCGCCACCGACTACACGCGCCGCGCGTCGGCGCTGCGCATGCAAGCCGACAAGATCTTCAAGTCTTGGAGCGCAAACGTCTCAAGTGACGATGCCGCCGCCGAGGAGGTGCATCGCATCAGCGACGCCTACAAAAGCTACACCGACATCCTTGGCACCCGCGAGGAAGCCCTTTACGACGTATCGTTGAACGACTATGTAGCGGCGACCAGCGGTGCCGAAAAAGCGGACTCGGCCTTTCAGTCCACGCTGCGGGACGCCATTGAAGCGGCCAAGCAGCGACGTGACTTACTGAAAGCACAAGCGGATGCGCGTGCGGATCGCAATGGCCAGGTGGCCGTCGGCATGGCCGTGGTGTCGCTATTTTTGCTGATCCTTTACTGGCAGCTGATCTACCGGGTACTGCTGCGACCGCTGCGCGAGGTGACGCAGACCTTTCAGCGCATGGCGACGGGCAACCTGAGCGTGGCGATTGAAAGCCGCGCGAAAAACGAGATCGGATCACTGTTCACGGCGCTGAATGTGATGCAGTCCGACCTTGTGCATACCGTTGCCACGATTCGCCAGGGTACGAATGACGTCAGCTTTGGCATTCGGCACATCTCCAGCGATAACCGGGAATTATCCGGCCACACGCAGCGACAAGCGGCCTCTTTGCAGCAGGCTTCGACGAGCTTGGGGCAGTTGGCCGCCGCAGTGAGTCAAAATGCGTCCTACACACGACAGGCGGGCACCTTGGCGAGCGAAGCGCGGATGGACGCGGTGCTCGGCAAGCAGAAAGTGTCGCGGGTCGCTTCGACGATGGACGCTGTGTCGGAGAATGCCAGGCGTATCGCGGATATCGTGAGCATCATCGAAGGCATTGCGTTCCAGACGAATGTCCTGGCACTCAATGCGGCAGTCGAAGCTGCGCGCGCCGGCGAGCACGGCAAAGGCTTTGCCGTGGTTGCCACCGAGGTGCGCTCCCTGGCGCTGCGCAGCGCCCAGTCGGCCAAGGAGATCAAGCTGCTTATCGAGGCATCGAGCGAGTCGGTGCAAGCCGGTGCCCAGCAGGTTTTGGAGGCAAACGCCGCGATGCATCAGATCGTCGACTCAGTCGAGCGTGTCACCGCGACGGTGCAGCACATTGCGGTAGCCACCTCCGAGCAATCCGACGCCATAGCGAACGTGAATCAAGTCATTGCGGACCTTGATAAGGCGACACGGCACAACGCGTCGCTGGTGCAGCGTACGGCCAGCGCAGCAGGGGCGTTGGAAGGTGATGCAGGCCGGCTGGTCAAGGCGGTCAGTGTCTTTCAGACCAGCCGCTGAGACTGGCCTGAGAGGAGCGACTCAAGACCGAACCTGCGAAGGATCGCGCAGAGGTCTTAAGTTCGGCGCATTGCGCCGCTACCAGCGCAACAATCGCGGACCCAGCAGTGCGCCCAAGGCTGCGACGATCGCCATGCCGAGCAGATACCAGATGCTCCAGAAGGCTGGACTCATCTCAGGGCAGTGAAAGCAATACGCCACCGTCGCCACGGTTCCTGCGAGCAATCCCGAGGCCGCGCCGGCCAGTCGCAAACGTGTCGGTGCCAAGTGTGCGACGGCGTAGAAGATGGCGATAAAGCCTGGGATGGAAAGCAATAGGATATTGAAAGGGCACGATCGCCAGGATTGCCCGAATATGGCAACGGCTCGGTCGGCCGGCGCCGCCGCGCCCACCACCGCGATGCCAGCCATCCAGACACAGGCGACAGGAAGAATCAGGATGACCCACGCCACACCCACCGAGGCGGCGGGCCGGCTCAGTCGACTGGTGGCTATCGCCGCGCCAACGCTCAGGCTCAACGGAAAGGCGAGCTTTTCCCAAAAGATGGGCGTGGCAATGGCGCTCGAAAGGTCAGGGCGAACGCCAAAGACCATCGCCATCAATACGGCTGCCCCCGTGAGTGCCAGCAGCAACGAGCCGGTGAGAAGCCTCGCCAGCGTGTTCTTCTTGACCGGCTCGATATCCTTGGCGAGCAACGCGACCAGGTCTTCGCTCCTCATAGCGCCTCCCGCATGCGTGCAGCCAGTGCCTTGATGCCGCGATGCACGTTTACCTTCACGGCGGACTCTGAAAGTCCCAACAGGGTGGCAGTCTCTGCGATCGACATGCCTTGCAGTTTAACATGCAGGATGGACAGGCGCTGTTTGTCGGGGAGATAGTCCAGGAGCTTGCGTATATCCCGGCGTGCGTCTTCGGGCTCATCGTCCGACAAGGAAAAAATGTCCTGGTGATCATCGATCGGATCATTCAGCGCATCGCGGCGTGCACGTGCGCGGAAAAAATCCATCAACTTGTAACGCGCTATGGCGTGAATCCATGCGGTCAGCGGCTCTTCGGGCCGGTACGTGTGACGTGCATGGTGCACGGCAAGCAATGTTTCTTGAATCAGGTCTTCGATGTCTTCGCGCATCTTGGGTATGCGCTTGCGCAGGTATCCGCGCAAATAGCGCGTCAGGTCGCTTAAGAAAAGTCGATAGCTGACCGCATCACCATCCAAGCTGCTGATGAATAACGCCTTCAATCGGGCTTCTTCCGAATACACCGTGGCACGCTCCGTCACACCGCAGTGTGGTCTCGTAATGCTTCGACCAGCGCACCGTGGATACCCGCAAAACGAGCATCAAACGCAGCGCGATCACCCCGGCGCCCAGTCATGAGGCGTAGCGCCGCCTTCTGCCCTGGCGCCGCGGCGAGGGCAACCCCGATGCCCCTGGAACCGCCCGTGATGACTACGCGTTTACCCTTGATATCCATCGATTCTCTGGAAGGCGGCGGTTTTAGAGCGGTTGCTTTAGAATATCAAAGCATCGTATCAATTCAAGGCTGACGCTTAAGACACCATGGCACGCCCGCGGGAATTTGACGAAATGGCTGTGCTAGACGCGGCGATGCAGCAGTTCTGGAGGTATGGCTACGCGGCTACCTCCGTCCGCGATCTGGCCCAACGCATGGGGATTACCGGGGCAAGCCTCTACAACGCCTTCGGCGACAAGCGCTCGCTGTTTGGCCGTGCGCTTGCGCACTATGTCGAAACAAGCTTCGGCGACCGGGTAGGGCGCTTTGAGAACAACTTGTCTCCCAGGGCAACGCTTGAGGCCTTTTTCCGCGAGATCATCGAACGCTCGATTCAGGATAAGGACCGCAAGGGCTGCCTGTTGGTCAATTCCGCGCTGGAGGTCGCGCCCCATGACCCTGATTTCCAGGCGACCATCGCCCAGGTGCTGGCCAAGGTCGAAGCCTTTTTCCGCCGCTGCGTGCAGGCCGGGCAACAGGCCGGCGAGATACCGACCACGCAGTCGGCCGAAGACCTGGCGCGACTCCTATTAGGCGTGCACCTGGGCATCCGCGTCCTCGCCCGAGCGCGACCGGAGCGAAGCTTGTTGGAAGGACTTGCGCGTCCGGCATTGGAGCTCTTGAAGCAGCGCTGATGGGTGTTCAATCGGGTTGCTCTTGCCCGCCAGCCAATCGCCAGGTTTCGTGGCAACACGCGCCGATCCCCGCTTAGTTAGCCATTTGAGTGGATGGCCTTCGCCACTCGGTTTCGACCTCTGCCCGTCCTTTTGGGGCGGGCAGAGGTACCGGTTCTAGAGTTGACTCATGCCGCCGTCAACAATGATTTCGGTGCCTACGATGAACCCAGACTCAGGTGCAGTCACGTGCAAAACCGTCGAGGCGAGTTCCTCCGATGTGCCGAAACGGCCAAGCGGCACCTGCATTTGAATCTGCTTGGCAGTGGCTTCCAGTGAAGCGGCATCCAATCCAAGCTTGCCGTAAATGGGAGTGCCGATGGGGCCTGGGCTCACCACATTTACGCGGACACCCTGCGGCAGCAGTTCGGCGGACAAGGTTTTGGCAAGCGAAATCAGCGCTGCCTTGCTAGCGGCGTACACACTCGACCCGGGCATGCCGATATGCGCATTGATCGAACCGTTGATGACGATCGCGGCGCCGCGATTGAGCAAGGGGAGCAACGCCTGGATCTGGAAGTACGCGCCCTTGGTATTGATGTTGAAGATCTGGTCCCAGAGCGATTCCTGCACGTCCGCAAAGGGGGCGAATTTGGCGATGCCGGCATTGATAAATACCGCATCCAGGCGGACGTTTAGCTGGGTCAGGAAATGAGCAAGCAAATTGGCGTCCTGCAACGAAGCGGCATCGCTGCGCAACGCTATGGCATTATCGGCAATCTCCTTGCGAGCCTTTTCCAGGGCAGCCTCGTCACGACCAGTAATGACGACGCGGGCGCCTTCGGCAGCGTAAGCCTTGGCCGCTGCCAGGCCGATGCCGCTGGTACCTCCCGTAACAAGAACGGTCTTTTCGTTGAAACGATTCATGGTTTTTCCTCGGTGAACACAGTGGTTGGGACGCAGATATCGTGCGCGATGCCACGTGAATTGCCGTACCATGGCGTCGACGCACTCGTTCGAAGGTATCGAACATGTTGACCGATGAAGAATTGGCGTTGATTCAGGCGATCGAAGCCGAGGGAAGCCTCACCAGGGCCGCAGCAGCATTGGGCAAAGCCCCCTCAACCGTTTCGCACGCCGCGCGTCAGTTGGAGACGCGCTTTGACGCATTGTTATTCGATCGTCGCCGTTACCGACTGCAGTTGACTCCGGCCGGCCAACTGTTGGCTCAGGAAGCGCAACGATTGGCCCTGGATGTGTCGCGACTCACCCGCCGCGTCAAGCAGGTGGCTGGAGGGTGGGAGGATCGACTTTGGATTGTCACGGACGAAATTATGGAATTCGAAACGTTCGTGCCTGTTATTCGCGCTTTCGATGCGCTGCAGTCGGGCGTTGCGTTACGCATTACGCATGAAGTCCTGCAGGGCACGTGGGAGGCTCTGCGTGATGGGCGCGCCGACCTGGTGATCGGCGCCACCAATGCACCGCCGGCCATTCCAAAATTACGATGGTTCGAATTGGGCGTGATGGAATGGGTATTTGCCATATCACCGAGGCACCCATTGGCCAAGGCGCGTGAACCGTTGCAGCAAGAGCAATTGCTAGCCCATCGCGCAGTGGTGGTGGCCGATACTTCGCGCTCCATCGAGAACCGCGGATACGGTTGGCTGGCCGGTCAGCAGACACTTGCCGTACCGAGCATGCATGCCAAGATCCGAGCGCATTGCGATGACCTCGGTATTGGTTGGTTGCCGCGTCGACGCGTGCAGTCGTTATTGAAAAATGGAAAGCTTGTAGAAAAGCGCGTCGCCGATGCACGCGAACCCAATGTGCTTTATGTAGCGTGGCGAAATGACCACGTAGGGCGTGCACTCGAATGGTGGCTCTCGCAACTGAAGCAGACACGCTTGGCGCGGCGTCTTGTTAACGGAGTCGACGCGACGGCATGACGTCACTGCATGGCAATGCAAGTTCCGGCAAACCATAAGCTCACGCTGGCACAAGGCACCGTCGATGGGTGGCCCACGCTCGCTCAGATGCCGGCGTACCACTCGTAGCCCTGGTCTTCCCAGTAGCCGCCCTTGCCGTCGCCGATCGTGTCGAAGGATTTGACCAGCTCGATACGGCGCAGGTATTTCGCCTGCTTGTAGCCAAGTTGCCGGCTCACGCGCAGGCGCAAAGGTGCGCCGTTGGGCACCGGCAGCGGCTTATCGTTCAGGGCGAAGGCGAGCAGTGTTTGCGGATGCCTTGCCTCTTCGATGTCCACGCTCTCGTAATAGGGCGTATCCACGTCCATCTCGTCGAAGCAGTGGAAAACGACGAAGCGCGCCTGCGGATCGACCCCGACATGGTCGAGAACGGCGGAGAGCAGGGTGCCTTGCCACTTGCCGATGACGCTCCAGCCTTCCACGCAATCGTGCCGGGTGATCTGCGTGCGCGTGTCGAGTTTTTTAAGGTCGTCGATCGACAGCATGGCCGGGCGGCTGACCATGCCGTCCACCTGCAATTTGTAGTCACGGAACTGGTTCGCCAGCAGCGCTTGATACGCCGGCGTGTTGGGCATCGTGGTGCCATTGGGACGAAATACCGGAGAGATGTCGGCTTCGGTGTATTCCTTCGCCATCGCGCTGGATGGCGCCAGCAAAGCCTGCACGCGGCGATTCAGCCCTTCGGCCTTGTCCAGTACCTTCGGACCCCAGCTGCTTTGGGAAATGCGGTCGCAGCCGGCGACGATCAGGCTGGCCGTACCCATGATGACCATGCGCAGGAACGATCGGCGATCAGTCATGGGAATCCTCCTCCACAGCGGCCGGCTGGTCGGGCTTGGCAGTGTCGCCCTTGCCTGCGTCGACTTTGTAGTAACCGGTGATCATGCCGCGCAGCTGATTGACTGCGCCGCTTATAAGCACCTCGAACACATGGATAACCACAAAGGCCACGAACGCCCAGGCGATGATGAAATGGATGGTTCGCGCCGATTGCCGGCCGCCAACGGCCTCGAGCAAGGGCGAGAGCACCGCATCCATGCGCGGCGACATCGCCAGGCCCATCAGCACAATGCCGACACCGAATACGAAGATCACGATCAGGTAGGCGAGCCGCTGCAGGATGTTGTAGCGCAGCGCCTCTTCACCCTGCGGATGCCTGAAGCGGATGTGGTCGAGGATCGAGCGGCCGATGCCGCGCCAATCGCTACGTGTAGGCCACAGGTCGCGCTGCAGATGCCGTCGAGCGAGGGAATAGCCAACGTAGCAGAGCCCGTTGAGCACGAACACCCAGGCGAAGAAAAAGTGCCAGCGCCTTCCCATCGCCAGCCAGGCGGGACCGGGCACGGTGAGCCAGGAAGGAAAGCCGCGAACATCGGGCGTGCCATCGATGCCCTTGGATACGCCCAGCACTCCGGTGGTGATGAATACGTGGCGGCCGATCCGGGTGGTACCGACAAGGTTTCCTGCTGCATCCCGACGGGCACCCAAGGTCAGGAGTTCCTTGCCAGCGTCGGATCGATTGCCCCAGTAAAGGCTTGGATGCGCATTGAATATCTGCAAGCCGCTGAACAACATCAGCGACAGTGCGATGACATTGATCCAATGCATGATCCGGATGGGCAGCGTATGCCGATAAACCAGCCGGCTGGATGGTTCATCGGGCAACGCGGCAGTCGGCGTGTCCATCTCGGCGGCGGCAACACTTTCCGTATTCACGAGGGGTACCTCTGCAAGACATGGCGAACCGAGCAGCCTGATGATGGGGTGCGACGGAAGTGGCCCCTCTACTGCCGGAATCGCCCCATCCTGCATGACTTCGCTGCCATGCTGGGTGAGGTTACTCGCCGGGAAGGGGAAAGTGTCAAGACGCTGATGCAGAAGCCATTCGTGGGCCGGGTGAAATCCCCGCATCGGCCCCGAGCGGCCACTGCCTGGGTGGTATCCACACATCGGCCACAATCGACCCACCTCCAAACACATCCTGGAGAGCAACAAATCGGCACTTGTTTGACTCAAGCTTTGGTCGAGCGCGGCCAGTCCAAGCCCAGGCGGGATCAAGGCAAGATGACAGCCTCGCAGGAAGCTTGCGTAGGTTGGCGGTGAGGCGAAGCCGAACCCCAACGGCGCAACGTGCATGGCAATGTTGGGGTTCGGCTT
>NZ_DATJMN010000115.1:0-3233 GCF_035508675.1 Dyella sp. | reverse complement strand
TGTCGGCACGGAGTTCTTTCCCTTCTTGATGGCCTGGGGAGCGGCCGGCGCAGTGCTGTCGATGGTAGGCCTGTATGCCTTGCTGGCGTGGAGCGTACGCCGCCTGCAGCCGGCGGCATCGCTGTTTCCCCTGCTGATTTTTCTGCGCCTTGCCTATTGCTGCGTGATGTCGCCATTCGCGCCGCAAGCCTACACCTGGAGCAGCGCCGGCTTTATCGGCGTGTGCCTGCTGCTGCAGTTGTTGGCAGCGTGGCTTCCGGGCAGGGCGCCCGCCTCGCATTCCTACTCATGAGCACTCTTTCCATGCAACGAGACGACATCTACCTGATCGACATGTGGCGCTTGCTGCGCCGCGAATGGCGGTGGTTCCTGGCCGTGTTCGCCATAGCCTTGCTGGCCACGTTTGCCTTCATGCGCAGCGCCAAGCCGCAATGGCAGGCCGACGCCTGGATTCGCATCGGCCAGATCGGCACCGCGCCGGCCGGGCAGGATCCGAAAATTGAACCGCTGCAGCGCGTGCTCGAACGTCTGCAATGGATCCCGTTCCAGCGACAGGTGATGCAAAGCATCGGTATTGCGCCGGATACGCCGGAGGCCAAGCTTTATCACAAGAGCCTGAAGCTGGAGCCCTTGGCCTATGCCGGCCCGCTACTGAAGCTGAGCGTGCGCGCGCACTCGCCAGAGCAGGCGCGCCAGTGGGCTGAAGCGACCGTGGTGCAACTGCAGGCGATTCACCGCGACGTGGCGGCGCCGCAACTCAAGCTCGCCCATCAGCGGCTGGACGAACTGCAGCGCGAGCTGCAAAGCATCACGGCCGAGCGGGATCGCCTGCAGCAAAATGCGGAACAAAGCAAAGACGGTGTCGCCAGCCTGCTTTTGATCAGCAAGGATGAAGAGCTGAGCGCCTTACGGCAGGGACGCATCGACCTGCTTGCCCGTCTCGATCCTGCGTATACCTATGACACCGCCTTGATGTGGCCGATATACGTGCCAGAGCAGGCGGTGTTTCCCAATCCCGCGTTGACGTTGGGAATGGGCGCGGCGATGGGGTTGTTCCTGGGTGTGGTTGCTGCGGTGGGCAGGAATGCATGGCGGCGCAGGGCGGTGTGAATGCACTTCCATTCATCCACATGCGGTACTTTCCGCGCCAGGGACTCAAGCAAAGGGAACTGTTATGCGGCACCGCCTGAAGAATCCAAAGCCATTCATGGCGCGGCGCTACCGATATAGCCGGCATCGTCCGGGCGCGCGGGCAATTTGCCGGCTTTGAAAACTATCCCAAGTACGGCGCCATGATCCGCGCGAATATCCAGGATGCCTTGAATATCGCCAATAACACGAAAGATCCAATGTCGGCCATCTACGCTCAATTTATCACAAGGCCATCGAGGTCGCCAAATCGTTACGGTACTCCGACCCGTCGCCGGGCACGCTGGTGGCATGGCGTACCAGCGCGTGTATCTTGACGCTTACAGTGATGTGCTCCCTCCCCTGCGGAGTAGGGGAGGGTTGGGGTGGGGTGCGAGCGCAGCGAGTGGCAAGAGCCCGACGCTGCCGCATTGCTGCTTGTTATCAGAAGCCATAGGGACATTCGGCTGCACGCTAAAGCCCAAGCAACCCCACCCCAGCCCTCCCCTACTGTCGCAGGGGAGGGAGCGCATCGCGGCAGGCCATGGAGCAATGACGCTTAAGTTAGTGCCAGAATCGAAGCGCGTAGGTGGGTGGTGAGCGTATGCGAACCCCAACGGTGCCACGCAGATGGCGATGTTGGGGTTCGGCGTTGCCTCATCGCCAACCTACGAAGGATCGCGCCATGACCCTAAGTTCGGAGCATTGCTGCAAGTCGGTACGCAGGCGCGATTTTATTCCTCCGGCACGCGAAGGCCATTTCCCAAGAGGGAAGGCTTCCAGTGCATTCAGGCCAATTTTTCCGTTGGAATTTGCGCTTGGCGATTTAGGCCGCCCAGGACATTTCATTGTCCCAGTTTGGACCGTGAGTGCATGACGGCAATCGCTTAACTTGCCGCTAACAGCGTTGGATTTCTCCCTTGGCGACCCAGGATGGCCGAGGCGCTTTGCTGCGGGAAAAAGAACGCCGCCACGACATCCATAGGGGAGTTTGTTGCATGAAAGATCTACGACACAAGTCGCTGTGCCTGCTTATTTGCGCGTCGCTGGCAGGTTCTATCGGGCATGCCGGTGCGGTTGCCGCGCAGACGGCATCGACAGATGTGCAGAGTGCGCCCGCCGCTGATGCGCAGCAAAAATCGCTGCAGGTGATCCAGGTTACCGGCTCGCTGATCCGCAGCGTCGATATCGAACAGGCGCAGCCGGTCGTCACCCTTTCGGCGCAGGATATCCAGCAGCAGGGCTTTGCGACGCTGGGACAGCTCCTGCAGAACCTTACCTCGACTTCCACGCCAGATATCAGCAAGTCCAATCCCTCCGATGCGGGGACGGATGCCGGCGGAAGCTTCGTCGACCTGCGCGGCCTGGGTTCGACGCGTACGCTGATTCTCATCGACGGCAAGCGCGTGGGCAGTTCCTATACGGGCATGACCAACCTCGACACCATTCCCGTCTCGATCATCGATCACGTGGATATTCTTGCCGATGGTGCGTCGGCCGTGTACGGCTCCGATGCGATCGGCGGCGTGATCAACGTGATTACCAAGAAGGACTTCAACGGCGCGCAGATCGACGCGTACGAAGGCAAGTACATGCCGCACGGCGACGGTACGCAGGGACAGTACGGCGTTACCTTCGGCAAGAGCACGCCGCGCGGCTCGATCCTGTTCTCCGCGCAGTACCAGAATCAGGATGGCATCAGCGCCAATCGCCGTCCGTACAGCGCCTATCCGTTGACGGACCGGTTCCCGTTGAACGGCCTGGGTTCGGGCGCCTATGGCACGTTCGTCAATGCAGATGGCGGCCTTTCCGTGCTCAATGCCGGCGGCGATCCGCGCAACATCAACGACTACCACGCGCAGGTGGCGCCTACCACGGCGGCCAATGGCGTGGTGACGAATGCAGGCGATACCTATAACTACAGCAACCAGACCAGCCTGCTGAGCGCGACGACGATGAAGAACCTGTTCCTGCAGGGACAGTACAACATCACCGACAACGTCTCCGCGCACTTCAACGCCGCTTTCAACCAGGACAACAACACGTCCGAGCTGGGCGGGTTCCCGCTGGCCTCGACCAACATCACTTCGTCGGTGCCGCAATAC
>NZ_DATJMN010000114.1:0-8021 GCF_035508675.1 Dyella sp. | reverse complement strand
GGGCATTGACCATGCCAAGCGCTGTAGCTTATTAATGCAGTGACGAAGCGCGGAACTCTGTACGACGCGAAGCTGATGCGGCGATATGAGTGTGCAGGTTCACTTCCTAGTGCATCGTAAGCGGACCTAGCTGAAATTTCTGCTCACTCGCCTTGGGCCACTTCCAATGCTTTGGCGAGCACTGGATCAACGTGCGCCGTCAATTGCTGCAACATAGGTGTCAGTTCAATATCAGACTTCACGCCAACGCCTTCAAAAGGAGCGCCATCGCCGAAAGAAACTCGCTTGGCGCCGACCTCCAGGCTCATGCCATTACCATAGGAGATCAACTTCGGCTAGCCGCTAGAACCGAAGGTGACATCACCGATTATGATGGCGCGGCCGGTCACCTTGAGCGGCATGAGAAAGTCTTCGCACGCTGAAGCGCAAGCTTGATCTGCGAGCACAATCAGCTTCCCCATATAGATTGGAGCGGCGGATGGTTTCACCAGCTCACCCGGCACATAAAGCATGGGGCGCTGGAAGTAGGCATTCATGCCGTCCATGAAACCATGGTCTTGAGGATCGGTCTTGGCATCGATGTGGTCCACCATCCCCGCATAGGCTTTGGGCAGGCCGATGGACATTCCCGAAAGCTGATTCCAGTACCTGTATGGCTTGGTGATCAAGGCCTGCAAAAGATGATCCGGCGAGTTCCCACCACCGTTCCCCCTCACGTCAAAGATGATGACCTTGGCATGCGTGTGTGCCTTGAGAAAGTCGATAGCGTCCTTTTCAAATTTCGGATCGCCAAAGCTTGGTGCCTGGTCTTCGGTAATGAACGCGATCTGCGCACCATCGGGACTCCATGCATAGGCATCCACACCCTCTTTGGCCTCCGTAATACGCATCGCATCGCCGCCATCCATAGGCATCACGAAAAGCTGTGCCTGTTTGCTACCGGGATCCTCGGCAAGGAACGCCAGCCGCGTGCCGTCGGGCGGCCAGCGCGGCGAGAACAGCTCCTTGCGTTTCCACGTCAATGCACGGACGAACCCGTCGCCACATCGATCAAGTCGATCTCTTGCTGACGCTGGTCTGTTTCCCAATCCGGCTTTGAAACGATGACCGCGACGTGTTTGCCGTCAGGAGAAACCAGCGGTTCGCTCAGGCTCGCCAATTTACGCAAATCGGTCAGCTGGAACGATGAGGATGCCTCTGCAGCGTGGCTCGACGATCACGCCAGGCACGCACTGCAAACAGCCAGGGTGAGGGATCGTGTCGAGATCATTGCGCCACCGGCAAGTCAATATACGTGGCGTGATCGGGCGTGTGATAGATGCGCTGCACCGCCTTACGATAATCCCCGGGCTTGGCCAGGAAAATGTTCGGCACATAGGTTTGCGGGTTGCGATCGTAGAGCGGGAACCAGCTGGACTGGATCTGCACCATGATGCGGTGACCCGGCAAGAACACGTGGTCAGCTGCTGGCAAGTGGAAGTGATATGCCAGCGGCACGTTCGGCGTCAGCGGCGAGGGATGCGCGTAACTGGTGCGATAGCGGCCACGGAATATATCCATGCCGACGGCAAGTTCGTAACCGCTCATCGACGGCTCGGTGATGTCTTGCTGCGGATAGACATCGATCAACTTCACTACCCAATCCGAATCCGTACCGCTGGTCGATGCCACCAGATGCACCTCTGGCCTGCCGGTAATACGTACTGCTTGCGTCAGTACCGGCGTTTCATAGGTCTCTACATCGGGGCGCGTTTCCGCTTCACGCTGATCGTCTACCAGCCATTCGTGCCAGGTTGGCGTTTCGGCGGCAGGAATCGGACGATGCCGGTAAGGTACAGGCTTGGCCGGGTCGGAAATATATTCATCGTAGCCATCGCCGCTGTTTGCCGCCGACGCGGTAAAGCTCAATGCATGATCGGCCTGCAGATACAGCGGTTTGGATTGGATATGGCAATCGGAAGCGCATCCCGGCCACGATGAAAAAGCTTCCCACTGATTGGTGCCGGTGACAAAGGCATTGACGGGGGCAACCGGGTTCGGCGGCGCGTCATCCTTCAGATAGTGCGCCAGGAACGGCCGCAGGATGTGCTCGCGGAAGTACAGCGACGTGTCGGAGTTGAACTTGATCGGGCCCAGTGCGCTGCCGTCGCGGATTTCCTGTCCGTGATACCAGGGGCCGAGCGTGAGATAGACCATGTCACCGTGCGTATCCTTGGGCTTCAACGCACGATAGACGGCCAAGGGGCCGTAAATGTCTTCCTGATCCCATTCACCGGCTACGAGCATCACCGGCACCTTGAGCGGTTGCGCAGCCAGGATCTTGTCCATCGCCTGATCCTGCCAGAAGGCATCGTAAGCAGGGTGCGCCACCAGCTTGTTCCAGAAGCCCAGCTGCTGCATCCCGTGCGTGTCCGCAATCGCTGTCGGATTGCCGGCGTCAAGATACATGTTGTAGTCATCGTGATAACTGCTCCACCAATGGATGCTGTTGGAGCGTGTGGCGGTCTGGTCGTAGATGTAGGGAATCATCTGCTCACGGAAAGCGCCGTGATGAAACCAGTCGTCGCCCATCCAGCCGTCCACCATCGGGTTTTCCGGAATGGCGACCTTCAGCGCGGGATGCGGATGCACCAGCGCCATCAGCGGCTCGAAACCATCGTAGGAAATACCCATGATGGCCACCTTGCCGTTGCTCTCCGGTACATGTTTCACCAGCCAGTCGATGGTGTCGTAAGCATCGGTGGCATCGGACACCGGCGTTGGATTCTGCGGCCCCAACACTGGGCGGTTCATGACGTAATCGCCTTCGGAACCGTATTTACCGCGGACATCCTGCACGACGCGGATATAGTGGTCTTCGATGAGCACGGCGGTGGAGTCATCGTCGTGCTGCAACACTTCACCGAGATCATCGCTGTTTCCTGAGGTCATGCGATCGGCGTCGTAAGGGGTGCGAGTCAACACGATGCCTGCATGCTTGACACCCTTGGGAATCAGAATCACGGTGTGCAGCTTTACGCCATCGCGCATCGGGATCATGACCTCGCGACGGATGTAGTTGAAATGCTGCGTCGACGGATCAAAGTGCGCAGGCATGTCGCTGGGGAAATTGGGGTATTTGGCGTGACTCTCGGTGGAATCGCTCGCATAGGCTGCGCCTACGCACAGTAGCGAAGCCAAAAGCAACGCCAAGGGACGGCGCGCAAAAAGGGTGGCAATTTTCATCGTGGCTATCCGTCAAGGAAAAGTCGACACCGTCACAGGCGGCGTCCGGTGCAAAGAGACATCTACAGCGTTGCGCTGGCGCACGGCTGCAGGGTTGGCGTCGATCGCGCCAAGGCGATCAGCGAGCGGCATGCTGGAATCCATTGCAGCAAAGAACGAAAAAGCTTTTGCATGCCCTGTCATCACCCTGTGATGGCTGCCATCATCCGATCTGCATCATGACGAATGTGGCGTGAATGAAATGACGCTTGGATACACAAGGGCATCCTTCTTCGCCAAGAGATCTGCGTCAAACCCCTATATAACGGCACTTCACGCTTACTCATCGGCAACACGAGGCTCATGACGCAACGCATCGACCTGCGTCAATGGACGAGCAACGTGCCACCCAGCGTAGATTCCGCAAGGGCGTTCGAAGATCTGTGAATCAAGTATGGGATCAAGCGTTATTTTGTAACAACATGACTAATGTCATGGGTACCTGCCATATCGGTTAAGGCACCCACACCCCTTTGAAGAGCGGCCTTCCCATTCAGCACACGGCCTTTGGGGCCCTGTCACCTGTCATCGGCTTTGACGCAGGTCGGGCGCACAGCCATAAAGAATGCTGTGCACAAGAAATATCTTCACACCGCTCACAGCGCGCACGCTTTATTAGCTGCGTTTACACAGTCGCGCCATCGACCGTTCCGCTAAACTGCCAAGCTGGAAATGGGTCCGGTAGCTGGCGCCAATGCCGGCTGCCGTTGCGCATTTCAGTGAAGTTGAGGTGGCATGCCATAAAAGCACGTTCGATGCTTTCGCGATCCACGTCTCGACCAATGAACACCACCTCATTGATGCGGCCGCTCCTCGTCGTCCTCACTCTCAACGCACAGACCTCGCCCCCACAAGACGCTTGTTTACGGGCCGGCCGCTTGAGCGCTGAGTCAGCGGTCATTGTCGACAAGTGATGGCTTCGCCTTCTTTAACTCTGCGGCGATATGCTCCAGATGAGCAGCACATACCTTCTTCCAGTTAGCGTCATATTTGATTGCGCACTCAAAGCAACGCTTAGCCGCGACAAATTCATCGCAACGTAGATGTGCCATGCCGAGAAAGTACTGTGTGCTGGCATCTGCTGGATGAGTTGTCTCGCGCTGCATAGCTAGCTCCTTGAGCTTTGAGTACTCCCCTTTTCCCAGTAGACCTTTCGCGTCCGCCTCGAACGCCTGCCGCTGTGCAGCTTCTACAATCAGCTCATTCAGCTTGTGACCTTTGATGCTTCCGACGAGTAATGCAGTAAGTACAACGCCGATGTAGATCAGTGCCGCAAAAACGCAGTACAGCGCGTCCGTTAAATTATCAATGTTCACTTGGTCCATGATTCACCGATAACGCCTGAGTTAAGCGGCGCGCAGTGCGCGTGTCCACTTGGATAAGTTAGGCATGCTGTTCGCCAAGCCAATGGATTTCGACTTGGTCAATGCCTGTGCTTGGTGTACCAGAAAATTCTTCGACTTCGTCAGCATTTATGACAGCACGCGGATGATCTGGGTGGCCGGCTTGACCAAGTTCGACAAATTGCTGTTTTGCGATATGCACGGCCTTTGTAAACGCTTCATCGGCGTTTGCCGCCAAGATAAAACCGCTTAGCTCGAAGGCTACATTTAAGCCATCGCGCTGAAAGCCTTCGCCTTGCGCTGCAACCTGCCAGATCTTCATGCCATTTCCCTGATGGGCCTAACGCCCAAGCTACGCGGTACGCGCGTCCGCTTGAATGAGTTAGAAGCTACCATCGTACGGCTCGCCTTCGTCGCCGACGATTCAGAAACGGGGTGCAGATTCACTTCCTAATAGGCCGTAAACCAGCCCCCATTTTCGGCCCATTTTTGAATCACCTGAAACGTACCAAACAAGCCGCTTCAAGAGACATCAGAATCGAAATCACCAAGCCGCGACTGTCTGTCACGCATTCGAATCACCCCATAATGAGCTCATCAAAAGGCGGAAGATTGCTTGATTGCCTCTGTTCCTCCTCATAGCCAATCTTGAGCTTCCCGAGCGCTTTTTCATATTTCACCAAGCGAATCTCAAGCTCCCCAGCTTCTGCACTGGTATCCGCTTCCAACTGCTTCGCCAGATCGTTGATCATCGTGTCCACCGCCTGGATAGCCATTCGAAGCGTCACCCCATCAATCTCAGCCATATCGATGCCCTTTACGTCTTAACGCCATCATCGCCCAGGTTTCTTCGAGGCACAAAAAAACCCGCCAGCGGCGGGTTTCTTCTTTTCACTACCGAATCCTGTAACCAGGACTTCCGTAGCTTTCGGTTGGTGCCCAAGGGGGGACTCGAACCCCCACGACTTGCGTCGCTACCACCTCAAGGTAGTGCGTCTACCAATTCCGCCACCTGGGCTGATGTTGCTCGATTTTAGTGCTTGCTCGTTGCTGCTGCTGCCGGGGCCGTGGGGGCCGGGACGTCGCCCTGCTGTGCCTTGGCCGGGGCCGGCTGGGCCGCTGGGACTTCGCCGTTGCCGGCCGGGGCTGCCGCCGGCACCGCTGCCTTTGGCTGGGCCGCGGGCTGCGCATTTTGCGGTTTGGCGGGCTGGTTGCCAAGACCTGCCATCACACCGAGGTTGTTACTGGCCTGCTGCTGGCGGATGGCGCCGCCGTTTGACTTCAGGTAGATGCCCATGCCGATGCTGAGCGCGAAGAACAGCGCGGCGAGCACGGCGGTGGAGCGCGACAGGAAGTTGGCCGAACCACGGGCACCGAACACAGTGGCCGATGCGCCGGCACCGAAGCCGGAACCTGCATCGGCGCCTGCGCCGCGCTGCATGAGGATCAGCACGATCATCGCTGCAGCGATCAGGATGTAGAACACGCTGAAGATGACGAACATGAGGTCTCGCGTAGGGTTCGATGGTGCTCAACGGGCGGCGTTGCAGATGGCGAGGAATTCGGAGGCAATGAGCGACGCACCGCCGATCAGCCCCCCGTCCACGTCCGGCTGCGCAAACAGCTCTGCAGCATTGGCCGATTTGACGCTGCCGCCATAAAGCAGCCGAGTCAGACGGGCGATCATAGCATCCTCTTGCGCCAATTGGCTACGGATGAAGGCGTGCACTTCCTGCGCCTGCGCCGGGGTGGCGGTCTTGCCGGTGCCGATGGCCCAGACCGGTTCGTAGGAGATCACGGCAGTGTCGAAAGCGCGGATGCCGTTGAGCGCCAGCACGGCCTGCAGCTGCTGCCGGATCACGTCGATGGTCTCGCCGGCTTCGCGCTGATGCAGGGTCTCGCCCACGCACAGCACCGGGGTGAGCCCGGCGGCCAGCGCGGCGGCGAATTTGCGCGCTACTTTATCGTTGCTTTCGCTGTGGTGGTGCCGGCGCTCGGAATGCCCGACCAGCGCCCAGCGGCAACCCAGGTCGGCCACCATCTGGGCGGATACCTCGCCGGTATAGGCGCCCTGCCCTTGGTGCTCGCTTACATCCTGCGCACCGAAGGCGATGCCGGAGGTGCCGTACTGGTCGATGAGCGGCGCAAGATAGGGATACGGCGGCAGGATCAATACATCGGCACCGTCGGCAGGATTGGCCTTGAGGATTTCTTCCATCAGGCCGGCCGCCATGGAACGGCTGCCATGCATTTTCCAGTTGGCGGCAACGAGTTTTTTACGCATGTCCGCATCCGTTGCAAAGGAAAGCTGGCAAGCTTAACCAGCCACCCGAGGCACGGCAACGCGCGTGCTGAACGCCGTTTTTATTTATATCGATCCAGCCAGGAGTACCCATGACGAAAGCCCGTCCGCTTAGCCTGATCACTGGTGCATCGGCCGGCATCGGTGCCGCGTTTGCCCACGCGCTTGCTGCACGTGGCCACGACCTGGTGCTGACGGCACGCCGCACCGATCGCCTGGAAGCCGTAGCGCATGCGCTGCACGGTCAACATGGCGTGAACGCAACCGTGCTGACCAACGATCTTGCCGATCCGCATGGGGTGGAGCAGCTTTGCGCGGCCTTGGATGAGCGCGGCTTGCAGGTGGACTGGTTGATCAACAACGCGGGCTACGGTGTGCCTGGGCGCTTCGATCAGAACGATTGGCCGGTGCATGCGGATTTTCTGCGCGTGCTGGTGACGGCGCCGACGGAGTTGGCGTGGCGTTTGATTGCCGGCATGCGTGCGCGGGGTTATGGGCGCATCGTGAATGTGGCTTCGTTGGCGGGTCATGTGCCGGGTAGCGCGGGCCACACGCTGTATGCGGCGAGCAAGGCGTACATGATCAAGTTTTCGCAGTCACTGGCGCTGGAGAATCTGGATGCCGGCGTGAATGTGTGTGCGTTGTGCCCGGGGTTTACGTATTCGGAGTTCCACGATGTAACGGGTACGCGTGCGCTGGTGAGCAAGATGCCGAGTTTCATGTGGCAGCGTGCGGAGGATGTGGTGCGGGAAGGGATTGAAGCGGTGGAGCGTGGTGAGGTGGTGCATGTGACCGGGCGGTTCAATCGCACGGTGAAGGGCTTGTTCAAAGTGATGCCGGATCGGATGGCGTTGCGGATGTCGGCGAAGCAGTCGAAGCGGTATCGGGCGCAGGATGCGGGTGAGTGATTGGCTGCGTGGGGATGTTTTCCATGTGGGTAGGTTGGGATGCAATCCCAGCTACGTAACTAACTTAAGGGCACTTCTATAAATTGCCCTCATAGCGAAGCGGGACACTGGATCATCGCGGAAAGCTGTTCCCTCCCCTGCGAAGTAGGGGAGGGCTAGGGTGGGGTGCGAGCGCAGCGAGCGGCGGGAGCCAACCATCGCCTC
>NZ_DATJMN010000113.1:0-4898 GCF_035508675.1 Dyella sp. | reverse complement strand
TGATCCTGCAAGTGGCCTATCTCGGCGCCGTGCCGCAGGAGATGCTTGCCAAAACAGGCTGGCACGGCATCGATTTCCGCTCGCCGTTTGCGGAGCTTGCCATCATCGTCAACCTGCACTGGCTTGCCATGCTGCTGTACGTGGATGCTTTCATCAGCCCCAGCGGCACCGGCATGACCTACACCGCCACCACCGCGCGTATGATTTATGGCATGGAGCGCAATGGCACGCTGCCGAAGATCCTGGGCCAAGTTCATCCGAAGTGGGGCGTGCCGCGTCCGGCGATGTGGTTCAACCTGGTGGTGTCGTTCCTGTTTCTGTTCTTCTTCCGCGGCTGGGGCACGCTGGCGGCGGTGATCTCGGTGGCGACGATTATTTCCTATCTCACCGGTCCAGTCAGCGTGATGACCTTGCGCCGAACTGCCAAGGAATTGCATCGTCCGCTGCGTGTGGCAGGGTTGCCGATACTGGCCGGCGTGGCCTTCATCATGGCGACGGAGTTGTTGTACTGGGCGAAGTGGCCGCTGACGGGGGAAATCATCCTGCTGATGGTGGTGGCCTTGCCCGTCTATCTGTATTACCAGGCGAAAGCCGGCTGGCATGATTTCGGCCGCCATCTGAAGGGCGCATGGTGGCTGATCGTCTATCTGCCCACCATTGCCATCGTGTCGTGGCTGGGCAGTACGACCTTTGGTGGTCGTGGCTATCTGTCTTACGGTAGTGACCTAGTTGTTGTTGCCGTGGTCGGCCTGGTGTTTTACCTGTGGGGCGTGAAGTCTGGCTGGCGCACGCCAGCGGTGGAAGCAGCACGCGACACGGCACACACCCATCCGGATTTGCCGCTGGTGCCGCCGGATGAGGAAACCGCCGAACGGATCGTGCACCGCTGACGCGCGTTGCGCGTCAACCCAGGGCGAGAATGTCGCCCAGCAAGGCCTGGGCAGTCACTTCAGGACCGGCGCCCGGCCCCTGGATGACCAGGGGCTGCGTGTGATAACGCGTGGTGGTCAACGCAAACTGGTTGTCCGTGCCGTACAGGCGTGCAGCAGGATGCGTCAGCGGCACTTCGGTGATGCCCACGCGCGCGCGGCCGCGTTGATTGAGCCGCGCCAGGAAACGCAGTACGTGCCCACGCTCACGCGCGGCCTCATGCAAGGTGGCCAGCGGTTCATCCAGCTCTTCCAGACGTGCAAGGAATGCATCGGTGGAAAGGTCACGCAGGCTTTCCGGTACCAGACTCTCTACCACGACCTCGTCGTTGCCTAAGGCGAAGCCCGCATTGCGCGCGAGGATCAGCAACTTGCGGGCCACGTCTTCGCCGGACAGGTCGGCACGCGGGTCCGGCTCCGTGTAGCCCAGCTTGCGTGCCTCGCGCAGCAGCTCGGAAAACGGACGGCTGCCGTCATAGGTATTGAACAGATAGGAAAGCGAGCCGGAAAAAACGCCTTCCAGCGTGAGCAGGCTATCCCCGCAATCGCACAGACGACGCAAGGTGGAAAGCACCGGCAAGCCTGCACCTACCGTGGCGGAATCGCCATAGCGTCCACCCGCGGCACGCGCCGCTTGCAGTGCACGCCAACCCGACAGATGCCCACCGGCCAATGATTTATTGGCCGTGACAACGTGGTAGCCACGCGCCAGCCAGTCAGCATGTCGCGAGGCCAGTTCGGCCGATGCAGTGGCATCGACGACGACTTTGAGTGCCGCATGGTGCTCATCCAGCGCCAACAATAGTGCCGCATCATCGCGTGGCGCACCTTCGCGCTTCAGGCGTTCGCGCAAATCGCGCGCCGCCAATTGAACCGCTTCGGTCTGCTGCTTGCGCGAATTGGCTGCGCCCACCAGATGCAATCGTTTTGCCACGGGCGTGCATAGCAGCTTGAGAAATGCGCCACCCACTACGCCGGTGCCCAGCAATACCAGTGCGATCTCCTGGGGCGCAATGGCCGCTGCCTTGGGAGCTGTGGCTTCTGCCAGCACCGCACTCATGCAATCACCCGGCGTTTCGAGGCGTTCTCGGTGACCGCTTGCGCACGCTGCAAACCAGCTTCGAGGTCGAGCAGCAGGTCGTCGCCGTCCTCGATGCCGATCGACAAGCGCAGTAGCGTGTCGGCAATACCGGCAGCGCGGCGCGCTTCCGGCGCCATCGCAGCGTGCGTCATCGAGGCGGGATGGGCGACCAGGCTTTCCACGCCACCCAGCGATTCGGCCAGCGAGAAATAATGCAGGCCATCCACGAAGGCTTCGATGTGGGGAACATCGCCCTGCAGTTCAAAACTCAGCATGGCGCCGAAACCCTGCTGCTGGCGTGCGGCCAGCGCATGCCCCGCATGATGCGCAAGACCAGGGTAATAGACAGTGCGCACGGCGTCATGCTGATCCAGATACGTCGCAATGCGCTCTGCGTTTTCCTGATGCTGGCGCAGACGAACGCCGAGCGTGCGCAGGCCCCGCAAGGTGAGGAAGCTATCGAACGGCGCGCCGGTAAGGCCGTTGCAATTGCCCCACCATTTCAATTGTTCGGCCACGGCTGCGTCACGCGCGATGACAGCACCGCCAACGACATCGCTGTGCCCGTTGATGTACTTGGTGGTGGAATGCACGACCACGTCCGCGCCCAGCGTAAGTGGTTGTTGCAATGCCGGCGACAGGAAGGTGTTATCCACCACCACCAAGGCGCCGACGGCATGCGCCGCCTGTGCCACATGGCGAATATTGGTAATACGCAGCAACGGGTTCGAAGGTGTTTCCACCCATACCAGCGCAGGCTTCAAGGCCAGGCCTTCGGCAAGCGCATGGTTGTCGGTGAGATCGACGAAATGAACGCTGAAACGCCCCTTTTTCGCCCACGCGTCGAGCAAGCGCCAGGTACCGCCGTAGCAATCATGGGCTGCCAGCACGGTGGCACCGGCAGGTACCAGTTCCAGCGCCAGGGCGACGGCCGCCATACCGCTTGCAGTGACTACCGCGCCCGCACCTTGTTCGAGTTCGGCCAAGGCGTTGCCGAGCAGATCGCGCGTGGGGTTGCCGCTGCGCGAATAGTCATAGGCACGCTTGCCGCCCAGGCCGGTGAAGCTGTAGTTGGTGGACAGGTGCAGCGGCGGCACGACGGCACCATGCTGCGTATCCGATTCAATGCCGGCCCGTACGGCACGGGTGCTGGAGGCGGCGTCCTTGGTGATATCAGCGCACATGGTTCAAGCTCCGCTACGACAAGAGGCAGCCTGGCGCAGCAATGGCGCCAGTTTGTGGGTTTCTTTCAGGAAGGCATCGTGTCCGTAGGGCGAGTCGACCACTTCCAGCGTGGCCGAACCACGCAGCCGGCGCTGCAATTCGCACAGATCGGCCAGCGGTACGAGGCGATCGGAGGGGAAGCCGATCAGCGTCGTCGGCGCACTGACCGATTCTGGCGCCACATCGTGCAGATCGATCGATTCGGATAGTGCGAGAAAGCGCTCCAAGTCAAAACGCTGGACGAAACTGCGGCCGGCGTGTTCGAGATAATCCTCGACCGGGAAATGAAAGCGACCGTCGCGGTAGTCCGGCGTGCCGTCAAAGCGACGTGCGAATTCTTCGCTGCCGCGGTAGGTGGTCATGGCCAATTGGCGCGCAAGGGAGAGCGCATCATTGATCTGGCCGGAAGCCTGGCCCAGACGCAGAATCTGGCGTTGGATCGCGCGCTGCGCAGTAGCCATCGGATGGGCGCGGTGGGCGCCGGCCAGCAACACCAGCTTCTCCAGCTTGTCCGGATGACGCGCGGCGAACGCGAGCGCAGTCATCGCACCATAGGAAGATCCAATGAAGGCAGCGACGCGGCCGATGCCAAGTGCGTCTACCAGTGCGGCCAACGCGTCCGCCTGATCCTCGCTGGAGATGGCGCGCGGGTGGTTCTCGAAATCAGCCGGCGTCAGCCAGTCGATGCTGAGCACGCGGCAATGCATCAGGTCGATCGCCTGTCCATGCCCTACCAGTTCCGACCACCAGCCAGGCTTGCCCTGCTCGCTGCCGGTGACATGGCGATCCGCGGAGATGCCGCCCTGCACGATGATCGTGGGCGCATCCGGCGCACCTGCCCACTGGTAGCGCACGTCCACCTGGACGGCACCATGGCCGTACTTGGGTTGCAGGCTCAGACGACGGGAGCTGCGCTGCTCGGTGAGCGTGCTGCGCGAATGCAAGGGCACGACCACGGCAGTAGGACGATCTTCGAGTGAGGAGTTGGCGAGGTGGGGCATGTCAGTTCTCCGTTTGCATCGCCCTGCGGAGAACCTACGAGGAGTTGTCGCCGGATATGCCAGGTATGGCATGGACTGACGACATCCCATCTCTCGGTCGGCGCTTACGCACCCCGCAGGAGTTGGCACCGTTGCAGGTTTGATCCTGCAGGTTGCCCCGGCTTCAAAGGGCCTGTCCCTCAGCCGGTCTCGATGAGTGGGATCGACTATACATATGCGTTTTTTTACCGTCAATGGACGTTTAGACGTCTATACGGAAAAACATCTCAAAAAAATGGCGAGTTTTCGCCATATGGGAAAAGACCATATGCGCCATGCCGCCTTGAGCTGAACGATGGCGGGCAACCCGGCGCGCGCTATCCTCTCCCTTTCTTTCACCGATAGCAGCCATATGGCGCCCATGAGCATCAAGCCTGATCTTTCCTCGGCCGTGGGCCATACGCCCTTGCTGCGCCTGCGCCACGCCTCGGAGCTGACCGGCTGCGAGGTGCTGGGCAAGGCGGAGTTCCTCAATCCAGGCGGCTCAATCAAGGATCGCACCGCGCTAGGGCTGATCCTGGATGCCGAGAAGCAGGGCCTGCTGCGACCCGGCGGCACGATCGTGGAAGGGACAGCGGGTAATACGGGGATCGGGATGGCGCTGATCGGGGCCAGCCGCGGATA
>NZ_DATJMN010000112.1:0-4213 GCF_035508675.1 Dyella sp. | reverse complement strand
ACCGAGCAACGCCGTAACACTGAAGGTGATGAAGTTGATCGCTCCGGTTGCGCTGCCTTTGACATTGTCCGGATTGACCTCCTTGATGATCGTGTAAGGAATCATCGCCGCCCCGGACGAGATGCCGAACACAAGCAGCGTGAGCCAACTCGGCAGCAAACCCGGAAGAAACGTCAGCTGCAAGGCACAGGCAAGCATGGCGCTTACTCCCATAAGCAGCGCCACTTTCCGGCGATGCAAGGCATCGGCAAGCCAACCGAAGAGCGGACAGCCGAAGACCCAGCCGAACGGCACCATCGAGATCGCGAAAACGGCATCGTGATAGTTGAACAGCCTGTCTTCCTGAAACAGGCGAACGCCCCATACCATGTCGCCAATGGTCGTCGGCGCAAACAGAAGACCGGAAACAATGCCGCAGATGTATGACTGCGGATTGCTGAGTACGACTTTGTAAGGCGCGAGGAAACTACGCTTTTTGCCAGCCGCGGCCACATGTGCTTCGCGCGGCGTCATGAGCAGCAAGACCACCGCGACCAGCAACACCACGATGCCCATTCCCGTCCAGAATTGGCCGGTGCCAAGAAAGCCATGGATAAGCGGCCCTACGGCAATTTGCCCTGCGGTGCCGCCCAGCATGCCGAAGCACTGCGTGAATCCGATCGCCGTCGCAAGCTTCTTTGCAGAGAAGCCATGCGATGCAAGGTACACCGCGCCCGTGAAAGCAAAGGCCGAGCCAGCACCCTGCAGAAGACGTCCGATGCTTCCCATCGCAGACTGAGGAATGCCGAAGAGCAGGCAGCCAATGGCAAGCAGCGCCATGCCCGCGGGCACGACGTAGCGGGCGCCGAAACGATCCAGGAGGACACCCGCAACCAGGCTGGTGGTGGAATAGGTGTAGTAGTACAAGCCCAAGATGGCGCTGACACCGAGCGCGGTAACGCCAAAGGCCTGTGACAGCTCGGGCATCATCACCGCTGGCGCCGAACGCGACGCGTATTCCAGGAAGTAAAAGACCGCAGCGAATCCCCACGCGATGGCATAGGCGCTTTCAGCTTTTTTCGGTGCTTGAATAACAGCGGCTCTGACACTCATTGGAGGCACCTTGGTTGTCTGCCGGCTCGTCTTCCACTTTATCGGTCACCCCACCCTACTTCGCCCCCCAAACGGGTAGTTATGCGTCTCAAGCGGTAGCAGTTCCATTCAATTTGAAACATGGTTGTTCAAGTAGCCCACGCATCCTCGGCAAGTAAGGGTATTTCCGTGTCACCTCGCCATCCGTCCCAATGGGACGTTGCTTGCGGCCCCCGATACCTGCATGCGTCGTTCGCCTGCCTTGTGCTTGCTGCTCTTTGTTTTCCACCAAAGGCCATGCCGGTCGAGCCACACGTCGTAGCCGCGCCCATGTGTTCTTGGACGAAAATGTTCGATAAGGAACAGATACGACGCTACGCGCTTTGCTGTGCGGACTTTCACGCGACGTTTTCACGAACACATGGCGGTTGACGGCAAGATATGGATTTCGTCCATCGCCCGTCAGACATGTACAAGCCGGCCACTTCCTATCGCGTTAATGTCATGACCGTCCATCCATATCCCCGCGCTTTGGGACGCTTTGAATACATCATCGCCTGGCTGGGACAACGAAAAGCAATCGCCGATTTTCCAGGCGCCAGCATTATTGTCATGCCTAGCTAAGTTGCGCCCAACTTCACAACCAGGGAGATCACCACCATGGCCATGTCCTCCGCCGAATACGTAGCCAAAGTCCTTGAACTGGCAGGCGTCAAGCACGTTTACGGCGTCGTCGGCGATTCGCTCAACGGCCTGACCGACGCTTTTCGCCGTAATTCGATCGAATGGCTGCACATGCGCCATGAGGAAGCTGCGGCCTTCGCCGCAGGTGCTGAAGCCCATTTGACGGGCGATCTAGCCGTGTGCGCAGGCAGTTGCGGCCCGGGCAACCTTCATCTCATCAATGGCCTGTTCGACTGCCATCGCAGCGGTGTACCGGTGCTGGCGATCGCCTCGCATATTCCGAGCAGCGAGATCGGCATCGATTACTTCCAGGCGACGCACCCGGAGATTCTCTTCAAGGAGTGCAGCCACTATGCAGAACTCGTGTCCAACCCGAATCAGCTCCCGCAGATACTTGGCCGCGCCATGCGTGCAGCCGTTGCACGGCGCGGCGTGGCGGTCGTGGTCATACCGGGTGACGTTTCGCTAAGAGACGCCGTCGCTGAAGTACCCCATTGGGTCATACCGACAAGGCCCGTCGTCCATCCATCCCTGAAGGATCTGAAACGGCTGACCAACCTGCTCAAGGATGGCACGCGAATCACGATGTTCTGTGGCGCCGGCTGCGCCGGTGCGCACGATGAGGTCGTGGAACTGGCACGCCGGCTGAAGGCCCCCATCGTGCACACACTGCGCGGCAAGGAATACCTGGAGTATGACAATCCTTACGACGTCGGCATGACCGGGCTCGTTGGCTTCGCTTCCGGTTATGCCGCCATGAAAGACTGCGACACGCTGCTTTTGCTCGGTACGGATTTTCCGTATCGCCAGTTCTTTCCCCAGCACGCAAAGGTCGCCCAGATCGATGCCCGCGCGGAAGCGCTTGGCAATCGCTGCCCGCTGAACCTCGGCCTGATCGGCGACGTGCGCGAAACACTGCAGCTGCTGCTGCCGTCGATTCCCGAAAAGGCCGACACCAGCCATCTCGACGCGGCGCTCGCCCATTACAAGAAGGCCCGCGAAGGGCTGGATGGCCTGGCCGAACCGAGGCACGGAAGCGACGTCATCCATCCCCAGTACGTGACCAGGCTGGTCAGTGAGCTGGCGGCTGAAGACGCTGTCTTTACCTGCGACGTGGGCACGCCGATCTTGTGGACAGCACGCTATCTGAAGGTAAACGGCAAGCGCCGGATCGTCGGCTCGTTCAACCATGGGTCGATGGCGAACGCGATGTTGCATGCCATCGGCGCACAGGTCGCCTGCCCCGATCGCCAGGTGATCTCCATGTCCGGCGATGGCGGCTTTGCCATGATGATGGGGGAGTTTCTCTCGTTGACGCAGTTGGATCTTCCCGTAAAGATCATCCTGCTGAACAACGGTACGCTAGGCTTCGTCGAGATGGAGATGAAAGCCAACGGCTTTCTCGATTCCGGCTGTGACCTGATCAATCCCAACTTTGCGCAAATGGCCAATGCCGTGGGCGTCAAAGGCATTCGGGTAGAGCGCGCAGAAGATCTCCGCTCGGCATTGATGGAGGCGTTTGCGCACGACGGCCCCGTGCTGGTCGACGTGGTCAGCGCAAGGCAGGAATTGGCCATGCCGCCGACGACGACGTTCGATGAGGCCTACAAGTTCGGACTCTTCATGATCAAGGCGGTGCTTGATGGACGCGGCAGCCAGCTGGTGGACCTGGCGAAGGTGAATTTGCTGCGGTGATCCCACGCGCTTGCCGCGCTTGAATGGGGCGGACATAAATGCGCAGGCTGGGATGACAATCCCAGCCCCCGGTACACGATGAATGCTGGGATTGTCATCCCAGCCTAAGCGGACTTAAGGTTCGCTTAGGCGAGTCGTCATTCCGGGTTTCTAGCCCGCAACTCGCCGAACAGGTACGTACCCAGCCATACCCCTATGCCCGCCGCCATGGGCATTTCCCAGCTGCATTGACGCGTGGCGTCCAGTAGTACATCCACGACGGCACATCCCATGCCGCTCAGCATGAGCGATTCGCCGATCAGCAATCCCCATTGCAGGGGTTGATGCAGCGCCAAGGGATTCTCAACCCAGCTTGGACGCCGCCAGCGCGCCAAGGACCCTGGAATCATGCGTTGATACTGCAGCACAAAGCATGTCGCTGCCATGGCCGAGGCGACAACACTGGGCACCAGCCAGATACTGGCAGACGGGTAATCTCCGTGTACGTGCATCACGCCATGGCAGATCGGCAGCGCCATGGCGATCCATGCCACGGCGCGCAGCGCAACCCAATTCGCAGACCGCGTTGACATGGCCGGTTACCTTTCAACCCGGTGGCGGCCCCTCATGGAGAGGCCGGCTGCCCCGGTCACTTGATGGAATGATCGACAAGCGTCTTGAGATCAGACACAGAATACGAGACCGACATGCGATAGCCATTGCCGCATCGCACCGGCGCGAGATCCGACAATTCCTCGGACTCGCATTCGGGCAGAGTCAGCTC
>NZ_DATJMN010000111.1:0-13621 GCF_035508675.1 Dyella sp. | reverse complement strand
CAGGCCGAGATTGGGCGGCGGCCCATAGAGCTCGTGCAACAAGGCCCTGCGCTGAAAAAAGTTCAGCTTGTGCTGGATCAGCCAGGCCGAAGAGTCCGTTATCGCCGCACCGAAACCGACCATGGTTTGAAAACGTTTCTGCAGGTCTATGACGATATCGGCAGGCAACGAGCTGCGGGCGGTCATTGTGATATCCGGCTGCTGCGCAAGCTTCAGCCGGCGATCTGCCGTGCTCAGCCACACCTGGACCAGGGGCATGATCGGCCGCACCGGCACGGCAACGTTGGGTTTTGCCGCAGGGTACGTGAAGCGTGGCGCATAAAGGGCGAGCAGCGTAAGCAGCATGAGCACGGCGGTTGCGGCGATGAACGTGCGATGAGACCCTGGCCTGCGTTCAGTCATGGCGCGCCATTCGCCCGCTGCGCACGTTGCACTTCATTTGGATCATGCAGCTTCCTGGTTTCCTGCGAAAAAGGGGCGAAGTGCTTTTCTACATGGGAAACGCCCCATGGGCCAGCGCTATTTCCGTGACCGGCTTCGTCGATTACCTCGATTGTTCTCTCGAACGCCTCGGCGTGAGTGGCCGCCGCCTGGGAAGATCGTCTCGACTCTGCCGCCGCCCGCGCGGAGTTCGTCGACCTGCACCGCAAGACGCATGCCCCACCCCCGCGGATGCCGTGATCGGCCCCCAAAGGGCGACAGCACCTCTGGCTGCCGGATCGGCATGCGGGTCCGCCTGGGCCGGCCCGTTGCTGGGATGCCGCGGAAAGGATGGCGGCAAGCCGTTCGGGACGATTTATTGCAAACCTCACAGCATCTAATGAATCGCCTGCGACGCTGGACCCGTCGGCATGGCTGCGCCCTTCACGGGAACGAGTGCGCCGACGCTGACATGGCCCCAGCCCTGGAAATAGGTGTCCCCTGCTTGCCGAAGCTTTCTCAACGCCATGATCGGCTGCACAACACCCAGTCCTTCGATGGCGACTGCCGTATTGTTGGACCAGGGATCCAAGTGGCTTGCTATAAGTGCATCCCAGACATGGTCTCTGATCACCCACCATTGCGCGCGGAAACGCCGTTCGGCATATGCAGCGACATTGGCGTCACCGTAATCAGGCAGCATTCTTGCCACAAGTGCATCGGCTTGTTGTCGTTCCTCGGGCGTGCTCTGCGCACGCGCCGATGCCAGGATTGAAACGTAATACGGGTCCTTGCGTTCGGCTGCGAGCGTTAGCCACGCAAGCCCTTGCACTTTATCAGCGGCCACGCCTCGTCGGCCGTTGAAATAATCGACGCCCAAGGCGAACTGCGCGCGCTTTTCTCCCCAGCCGGCAGCATATTTCGCCTCGCTGAATCCGCTCTGGTTAGCACCCCTCTGCCAGTCGTGAACGGCCACGCAATAGTGGTATTCCCCGGGAAGCAGCTTTTCCAGCGCAGGGACGCAGGTATCTGCTTTGCGGTCAGTAGCTTCTGCCGCTGGGTGGCAGATCAGTGCCGCAGCCAGAAAAAACCAGCTAAGCCCGATGTGTTTTATTGCCCGAACCATGTCCATTTGCTCCGAAGCGCAATGCCGAGGAGCCTAGCATTGCAAGGGCTGGCCGGCCACGTGATAAATATGCCTGCTTTGGGGTACGGACACTCGCCCCGAAGACTTTCACCTACGGCTTGACCGGTGCAATCCTCAACAAAGTACCGTTGCGGTCTTCGGTTACCAACACACTTCCATCCTGCATTTCTGCCAGTGCCACAGGTGACCCCATCGGATGATCGCCCGGTGCATTGCTCCAGCCCCAAACCAGATCCTGTGGTTCGCCACGCGGGCGGAACTTCTCGTCAAGATCCAGGCTAACGATACGGTGCCCTAAGTCGCGATAACCGTGGTAGCCGATGATCAGGTGATGACGCTGCCCCGGCAAAGCATGGCCGTGGTAGATCAGCATGCCCAACGGTGCAGCATGCGGTGGCAACAAGCGTGTTGGCGCCGCTTTCTTACTGCAATCGTATTGGGCGTTTTCGGGGCTTGGCCGATTGTTGTCGAAGCAATAAGGCCAACCGTAATCGGCGCCGGCAATCAGATAGTCAAGCGTATCGTGTGGAAGATCGTCATCGGAAAGCTTAGGATCTATTGCATTGATAGCATCGCGTGCGTTGACGGCATCAATGACCTGGTTGTTCGGACTTACCACCAGCGCCATACTGTTTCGAAGTCCTCGCGCAAATACCGGCAGCTGCGCGGCATCAAGTGGATTATCCGCTCCCAACTTGGCGCGAAGCACAGACCCGCGCGGCGGTGTTTCTTGTGTTTCAGGGCATATCGTTGGTCGCGACGGATTTCTGATGTATTGATCGCAATTGTCGCTAGCACTGCCTACATTGATATACAGCGAACCGTCCGGCGCTAGCGCTATCGATGGAAGCGGATGACGGCCAGTAGTGGGAAGGTTCACCACCACATCCTTCGACGTTGCAGCCGGGTCGGCTGCTTCGGGATCGACGCTTATAATGCGACCTGCCAAGCCGATCAACAATCGTTTATTTGGCATCACGATAATCGCGTTAGGCCGGTCGAGCCCACTGAGTACTACTTGCGGATGCTGATTACCTCGTAACCGAAAAAGACGGCCTTTGCCGGCAACCCAGTCCCCATTGTCGACTACGTAAATATCGTTACCAAGCGTTGCCACACCTCGCGGAAACCCAAGGTGTTGCGCTACCAGGCCTACGCAGGTTCCAGGGGCGGTCTGAAGATCAACGCGTGGATAGCCGCCGCAAGTGCCCGAGGTCTGATAATTCTCGTGAGCATGCGCGGTAGGTGCCGCACCGAGCGCGAAGACAGCGCACGCCATGAGGCTACCAAGAAGTTGATGCCAACCATCGACAGTATGACGATTCAAAGGAACCTCCTGTTCATTCTAAAACTGTATCAATCGCTCACCGACAGCACCGGGTCCGCAAACTATCGTGACGCGTACTTCTTCCAGCCAAGACGGGCCGCACGTTGAAAATCCGGCGTAGGACAAATTTGGCCGAACTTGTTGGCCCACGGCACGTACGCTCCATGCTTGACATAAAGGCGATACGTATAGGCGAACGCCGCGGTGGGATCATGACCATCCACGGCCGGCGCCTGATGCATCCAGTGCGCAGCGTGGCAAAGAATGGCTGCATAGGCTTGCGACCTGGCAGGAACAAGCTGTGACGCTTTGAGCGCTTCGTTATAAGCGGCGTACCAATGCCTATCGTGCAGATATTGCACGCGGCTGAGCGCCGTCACGCGTGCGGCCTCCACTGGCGACACACCGGGAAACTGATACGTTGGCTCACCTCGATGGGCCAGATCCGGATCGCCGCCGAAGATGCTGTAGTAGTGGACGCGTGTTAACAATGCGATTGTATACCAAGCTTGCGCGCGTGCGATGCGCGAGGCGTCACTCGCAATCCTGTCTTTCGCACTTACATAGTCTTCAAGCAGCTGCAATTGGCTTCGCGGCTTTTCGGGACCATCTTGCGAAAGGCCATCCACGTAATCGCCGCCTTTTGGTTCGGCATATCGAAGTGCCAAATGAATACGGCCCTCGCGAATAAGTCGCATGGCCAACGTTGCCCTCAAACTGTTGCCTGCCACATCATCGGCTTTACCCATGGCATGGGAATTCACGAAAGCAATCAGCTCCGGGGTTGTTAAAATGCTATTGGCGATATAGTCAGCTTCACCTCGATTGTCTATGAAAAGGTGTTGCCGTTCACACGCAAGAATATTGCTCAACGCCAACTCAAACTCGCCTCGCGATCGCTCCAGCTGTGTCAGCTCCGTACAAACGCCGTCGACGTTGAAATTTGACAAACCACTGACAGTAGTCGTCAAGGTATCGGAGGTGGTCAGTCTGTGCGCTTCCACCAACGCCCGCTCTGCGGACTGCAAATTGCCCTCAGCAAGATCAAGCTTTGCGCGGAGCCACCAGGCCAATGCGCTGTTTTGCCCAGCCAACAATTTACGTGCAAAAGCGAGATCGTTGACCCGATAAGCCAAGGCAGCCAAATGATCGGGAGCTGCGATCTCGTTGGTGGGCCAAGTCTTGGCGGTGTCCAGAATCGACTTGATGCCCGACATGTTGTAGAGCGCAGGAGACGATGGATGATTCGTATACGCGTCCGTGTAATTGGTATAGACGAGCTGACCAAGGTCGCCGTTGTCATTGATCGCAAGTGCGTAGGCCACCAGGATCTTCTGCACAAGGGGATGATGCTCGGCATTCGACATGGAATTGACTTCGCCGTACAACGCCTCCGCAACCCACTTCAGCGATGCCACAGCTTGACTCGATCCGTGGCTTGCTTGTTCGGCATAAAGCTCGACGGCCCCGGCAACGTCGCCGCGCGCCCGAACCAGACGAGCCTGTTCGCCGAAACTCGATACAGCCAAACCTTGCGGATCGGGCATGCCCGCTTTGGCCAAGGTGCGCGTCAACACAAACGCATCCTCCGCCTTGGCTTCATCTCCGGTTGCTCCACGAAGCGTCAAAGACCTGCCCAACATATAGGCCGCATCGACGCCCCTAAGACGCTTCTGATCGTCAGGCAACTTCAACAGGGTTTCAAAACGGGAGATAGCGCGATCGAGCGCCGCCTTCTTTTTGGCAATCGTGGAATTGTCACCCTTGTCCGATAAGTCGGGCGCAGGGCCTTCATATGGCTCGACTACATGGGGATGTGCAACGCGAAAATCCATCGCACCGGCGATGTACATACGAATCGAAACCGGTAAATCCTTTCCCACAGCATAAGCCGCATCGCCGTCCGGAGCAGTTCGCATGGCTTCAACTTCCGAACGCAGATTGGACGGAACGCCGTCGTAATCCGCCTCAGCCATCTTTTTCAGAAACTCAGGATAAGACACCCATGAGGAAGATTGCCTGATATTCCTCATGTCGAGGTCTTGAAGTTCGACGTCAATCAATCCATCGCGGGGCGAAGGCAGGAGGTTTATGGCTTCAAAATCAAAACCATTGTAGGGTGGATACCGTAAAAAACCTTCCGGCAAATACGGCTTTTTCGACGTCGCATAGGAAACAGAACACCACGCCGCAAGCAGAAAAAGAATGGCACAGCGCCACGCGCAACCAGTCCTTGAGAACACGTAACCGTTCAAAGCTTTTCCCCTAGAACTTACCCCACCCAACTGCGTTGCATCATGAAAATGATGTATATCGCAAAAATAAAGTAGAAGCCGCCCCTTACAACGCTTATTAAAGCGCTTCAAATATAGCAATTTGAAGTCGCAGTCGAGGCATCTTGCAGGCCCTTCGGAAAGGAGTGCCCGCCTTAGACCGCCAAAAAGGACATTTTTAAAACAAATTCAAGAGCCTGTGGACCTGCTGATCCAGGCATAACGTCATTGCTGTCCATCGCGCGCGCCGTTCTTGCGAATAGATCCCTAGGGATGTGCCACGAGCCATCTCCGGTGTCGACTCAAAAAAAAGCCCGGCATGATGCCGGGCTTTTTTATTCCGTAATGGCAGTAGCGCTTAGACCACTTGCACCTGTTCTGCCTGCAGACCCTTTTGGCCCTGGGTCACGTTGTACGAGACTTTCTGACCCTCGACCAGGCTCTTGAAGCCCGAACTCTGGATCGCGCGGAAGTGCACGAACACATCGTCACCGCCGTTGTCTCGACTGATGAAGCCAAAACCTTTGGCATCGTTGAACCACTTCACAGTACCGGTTTCTGTCTGGGACATGTTTATTTCTCCTTGGAACGAATAAAGCCGCATAGCGGCGGAAAAGCTGGTCGCAAGGAGGAAGCGGGTACAACGGTGTAATGGATCTACAACATCGGGCCACAATTCATGGTGACCCTTGAAACTCAGCCCCGCCACAATATAGGGCTTTGGCCCAAAGTGCAAATGGCTGGGCGACCGGTGGTTCTGAACGGCACGTCCGCTTCGGGTGAAAGCAGACACTCACCCTACCCGCGATAGCGCCATCTATGGCGCAGCCCCTCCACCTTCGTCTCGTCTAGCGTGATCCTTCGCAATAAACTCATGCACTCCGCGTCGCCGCCACTGGCGGCACATGCGAAGCGCGCAACGCCGGCCCCAGCACGGCGAGCTGGCCGATGGCCCACAGCGCCAGCGCGCCGACCAGGAAATAGATGCCGGGCAGCCGTGGCAATTCGTAATGCATCATCAGGAACACGTTGATGCCGTAAGCCAGCAGCATGCCCAGCACAATGCCGAAGCTCACCAGCAGGAAGTTTTCGGTCTGGAAGTAGCGCAGGATGTCGCCGCGGGTGGCGCCCAGTGCACGTCGCACCCCGATGCTGCGGCGGCGCTGCCCCACCCAGAAGCTGGCCAGGCCGACGATGCCCAGCGTGGTCACCGTGAGCAAGGCCACGATCACGCCCACCAGGATGCCGGCCATGGCGCGGTCGTCGGCAAAGAACTTTTCGCGCAGTTCGTCGTAGGTACGTTGCTGGGTCACCACGCGCTTCGGGTCGGCCTTTTTCAGCGCGGCCACGGCCGCCTTGAGCACGCTCTCGCGGTCCTGCGGACGCGTGCGGATCACGTAGCTCCAATCTTTGCCCGCGCCCATGAAGATCGGCAGGATGAATGAGTAATGCGCCGTAGCGTCGTTATAGGCATTGCCGCGCACCAGGTCGGCGAGCACGCCGACCACCCGCACACCCAACTGATCGGTGAGATAGATCGTCTTGCCGAGCGGGTTCTGCCCCGGCCACAGGCGGTCGGCCAGCGCCTGCGTGATCACCGTGACCGCGGGCAGGCCTTTCGTGTCGCCCTTGGCCAAGCCCTTGACCACCACGTCCGCATTGACGAATTCGTCCGGCGCCAGGTATCGCCCCGCCACCAGCCGCGCACCCATCGTCTGCGGCAGGTCTTCGCCGAAGTAGCTACCGGCAGTGACGGTACGCTCGCGCTGCGCCGGATCGAGCTTGAGGTTGGAATTCGAGCCGCGGCCTTCCATCGGCAAGAAGTTGGTCAACGCCACCGCCTGCACGCCAGGCACCTGCCGCAACACGGCAAGGTCTTCCCTCGCCCGTGCATAGATGTCGGGCGTGGGCGCGATCTCCGCCAGCTGTATCTGCACCAGCGCATGTTCGTCGATGCCGCTGCTCATGTGCATGTGCTGCAGCCGGTGGCCGATCATGAACAGCGCGTTGCATACGATCGCGCAGGTCAGCGCGATCTGCAGGATCAGCAGCCACGAAGTGGTTTGGTGCCGCCGCAGCGTGGAAAGTATCGGTCGCAGTTCCATCGTGGTGCCCTCATTGGCTTTTCAGTTGCAGTGCGGGCGCCACCTGGCACGCGCGCCAGGCCGGCAGCAAGCCGGCGAGCAGGCTCGCACCCAGCGCCAACAGGAAGGTGGTCAGCAACATGGCGGGATCGAGATGCGCCAGCGCGGCGTAGTCGGCCGGCCGGTGCCGCACCATCCACAGACCGAGCAAGGCCAGCAGCAGGCCGCATGCCCCACCCAGCAAGCCGACCACACCTGACTCGACCAACAACTGCGCAAACAGCGCACGCCGCGAAGCACCCAGCGCGCGGCGCACGCCAAGCTCCGCGCCGCGGCGCAGGAACTTCGCCAGCATCAGGCCTACCGTGTTGATCAGGCAGACCAGCAGAAACGCGAAAGCCAGGCCGGTTTGCACGCGCACGTCGTCAGGCACTACTTGCTGGTAGTCCAGCCATTGCATCAGGTTGCGCAGGCGTACGTTCGGTGCCTTGGCGAAACGGCCCAGTGCTTTCTGCTGTTCCGAATAATGGACCAGGAATTGCTCGTAATCGGCGGCCTTGGCGGGCGTATCCAACTGCACCCAATATTGCAGCCACACGCAGCTCGGCGACGGATAGATGCGCCCCACGCCGCCGGTGCCGTTGCCCCAGCAATCGCTGGAACCTTCGTGCTGCAGATGCAGGTCCAACGCCGACTGCAACGGGATGAACACCTGCTCGGCATAGCCGTAGGAGCCGGTATTGAGATCGTAGAAATGCGGGCTGGGCGCCCAGTCGCCGAGCACGCCCACCACGCGGAACAGGCTGTCGGCCATGCGCAGGGTGCGCCCCACGCTGTTGGCGCCGCCGAACAGACGCTGGTTGAGTTCGCTGCTGATTACCACGTCACGTGCTTTCGCCTCGTCGTCGGCGCCATTCCAGCCGTGGCCGTAACGGAACGGCGCGCCGAACATCGCGAAGAAATCCGCGGTGGTGTAGCGCGCTTCCACGTAGAAAGGATCGGTCATGGAGGAATCCGGCTCCACGGGCACAGTGCCGCCGGTCATCAGGGCCTGGCGATCCGCCCGCTTGGCGTGCAGCAGGTTGAGGCCATCGATCAAGGTGAGCTGGTCGGGTGGCTCCCTGCCCGGCATGGAGCCGCTGTTGTCGCGCGGATCGAGTTGCGGGTAATACAACGTATCGCTGCCGCCGGGCACCGGGTCCACGGAAAGCACATGCAGCACGGTGAGCGTGGTCATCGAAGTACCGATACCCAGCGCGATCGCCAGCACCATCAGCGCAGTAAGTGCCTTGTTGCGCCTGAGGCCGCGCAAGGCAAGATCGATGTAGTAGCCGAACATTCGCTTTCTTCCATTCGCGCTTCTGACGGGCAGGAGCGTGATCTGGCGGCTAGCGGCTGGCAGCTGATTTGGGGTGAGTGGAGACGTTGGCGTGGTGACGGGGCGTTAGTAGAAGCACTCCGAAACTCAAGGACACTTCTATAATTTGCACTCAAACGAAGTGGGCAGCTGGATCACGATAACCGGTTCCCTCCCCTGCTTGCAGGGGAGGGTTAGGGTGGGGTGCGAGCGCAGCGAGCGGCGAGAGTCGAACATGGCTTCCATACAACCATTTCCTCCGGAAATTCAGTCGTACGCTAACGCCCAAGCAACCCCACCCCAGCCCTCCCCTACTGCCGCAGGGGAGGGGGCGTATCGTGGCGAGTATCAAACGTTGTCATGCAGATGGTGATGTTGGGGTTCGCCCTGTGGGGCTCACCGCCAACGAAGGATCGCGCCATGGCCTTAAGTTCGGAGCATGATGTTACCAGCCCATGCGCGCAAACAGCGCATCACGATACCGCCGGCTGAGCCGCAGAACGCGCCCATTGTGCAAATGGATTTCATAGTCGCCCTTGAACAGCGGCGTGAGCGATCCGATGCAAGCCAGGTTCACCGCCGTCGACTTGTGAATCCGCACAAAGCGCTGCTCCCCCAGTTGCGACAGCAGATCCTGCAGCGTCCTGCGCAACAGATAGCTGCGCGCAGCCGTGTGCACGTGAACGTAGTTGTCGTCGGCCGCCAGCCATTCGATCAAGGTGGCATCGATCAACTGCAGCCGCTCGCCATCCGGCACCAGCAAGCGCTCGCAGGAAGCAGCCCGTGCCCGCCCCATCGCGACTGCCGCCGCGCCGGACTCATGGGCACGCAGCCGCTCTCTCACGCGTTGCATGCTGCGCGCGAACCGGTCCTGGTCGTAAGGCTTGAGCAGGTAATCGATCGCATTGAGGTCGAACGCCTTTAACGCATGCTCGTCAAAGGCGGTCACGAACACGGTCAACGGCGCGCGCGATGGTTCGAGCTGGGCAGCCACTTGTAACCCCGACAACGCAGGCATTTGGATATCGAGAAAAGCCACGTCCGGGCGGAGCTGTTCGATACATTGCGCCGCGGACAATCCATCCTCGACCGATCCAACCACTGTCACGTCCGGCTGCTCCACCAGCCAGCGTTCGAGCTTTTCGCGGGCCGGCGCCTCGTCATCGGCGATCACGACGCGGATCATGGCAGGGCATCCGCCAGCGGTATCCGGACGCGCGCAGCAACACCGTCGCCTTCGTTGCACACGCGCAGGGATGCCGCACCGCCGTAGATAATGCTCAACCGCTCCCGGCAGTTGCGCAGCCCTACCCCGTCACGATGTTCCGACGATAGCCTGGAGCCGGAATTGCCAACGACCATTTCCAGCGCATCCGCTTCGCGCCGGGCGCTGATGGTGATGAGAACCGGCGTCACCGCGGGCTCGACGCCGTGCTTGAACACGTTTTCCAACAAGGGCTGCAGCAATAGCGCCGGCACGGGAACGTGCAGCAGTGCCTGATCAGCCTGCCAGCGCAGCGTCACGCGGTCCCGAAACCGCTCCTGCATGATCTGCGCATACAGCTCAAGCGTACGCAATTCTTCAGCAAGCGGCGTCATCTCGTTCTCCGTCGACCGAAGACTGATACGCAGCAGATCGCCCAGCGCCGCAACCAGGCGGTCGGCCCGCGCCACGTCGGTATGCATCAGGGCCGAGACGGTATTGAGTGCGTTGAACAGAAAATGCGGCCGCAACTGCCCTTGCAATTGCGCGAGCTGTGCCTCCGCCAGCGCTTTCTGCATTTGCAATAAATGGTGCCGCTGAACTTGCCACTGCCCGTAAGAATCGATACCGAACAGGATGCCGAGCCACAGCCCGGTAAAAATCGTCAGCTTGATGCTCTCGTATATAAAAACGAAACCCCAGCCCGGGTGCTCATAGATACGGCCCACCGCGGCATACACGCCATGTCGTATGGGATAAACCATCGCAATCCACGTGATGAAAACCAGCGGCAGCCAGCGCAGATAACGACCGAACCAGAGCAAGGGCTTGTGCAGGTACGGCGCATAGCGCTCACGAACCCTGACTGCAAGCAACATCCATCCGGTTGCGATCAGTGCAGAACTCCCCTCCCACAGAACCGGCTCCCACCAGCTCGTGTGCGGATTGTGCAGCTCATTCTGGATGGAAACGCTGATCATGAGCAGCCAGAACACCGCCCACAACGCCCACAACGCGCCCAAAGTCCTCGGAGGGAACATCGCGCCGTAGCCGGTGTGGCCGTCTGCCCGCGGGTGGCGAGATAACACGTTCATGGCGAGCGAGTGTAGCCGTACCCGCGGCGGCGGGCGCCTTCTGTGTGGCAAGCGGGACTTGGGCGGGGTAAAGCGAGGAAACTAGGGATGCTCTGATTTAATCCACCGCAGGCCGCAGCGGCCCTGTGTGTTCGCATAGCTTCGGTCCATCGTCTCGACAGACCGCCAGTCTGCCTTCGCCGATGGCCCTGTGCTCTGCGAACACACAGGGCCGCTGCGACCTACGCTGAATTAATCAGAGCATCCCTAGCGCATCCGGTTCATGGGCCGGTGATCTTCCGTCAAATGGACCACCGTGGGATAGGCTTGCGACAGCTGGGGATAATATCTCGCCACGATCGGTAGCCAATACTTGGATTGATCGGCAATACGGAGACGGAAAGTCGGCATGCCTCCTGGCCTGTAGTAACTATCCAAGGTAAGCAACAGGTCGCCGACATAATTGATTTTTCCGGGTTCGATGGTAAAGGGCATGCGATACGACGTCGACGCACCTGCCACCGACCCCAACTCCAGATCGGTCCAGCTGTATTCCCCTGCCGGAAGCTCGATGACAATGAGGTTGTTCCGCTGCGGAAGATTGAGCGTCGTCGCCGCCGACAGGCCATGAACCTTGTCGACTTTGATGCTGGCAGCCGGGTACGCCACGCCGCCCACCGACCATACCAGCACGTTGGCGACCATGACGCCGGTTCCCGCGGGCAACGCGGCGGTGTCCTTCATGATCGGATCCGTCGAGCAGCTGGCGAGCAACATGGCCAGCGGCAAGAGCCACAGCTTGCGTAATGACATACATTTTCCCCTGTATGAACCGGCTTTCTGCGTTATACCCCTCGCATCCCTCGCGACACCTGGCGCTTGTACTCCAAAGCCACGGTTCGTGCTTGGCTGTGCAGGCAAATCTTGGGCGAGATTGCGGAATTTCGCAATCCTGTGAGGGGTGATGCCAACGTGCTGACTCAAGCCAAGGCTTGTTGCGCCTTCCGACCGAGGCTCGGCACGGGTGTGCCCGACCGAAGGTCCGCCTCCGGCCAACAACGACCGGTCGGCTATCTCAGATGCATGCGGCAAAGCGGCCATTCAAATGGCCGGGATGCATAACGCTGAAGTTAAGCGGCGGCGAAGCCGTCCGCCTTGAACGAATTGTTAGCCTTTACTTGCTGACAACGCTGCCTGCGCACGATGGCGGGCGGCGACCCAAGGTACGAATAGCGTGCCAACCACGTCAATGATGAAATGCGCGATAATGCAGGCAAACAAGTTACCGGTGTAAATGAATAGAAATGACATGACCAACGAAATCCAGAAAATGGTAGCCAAGGCCTTTGCGCCATACGCGAAGTGCGCAGCCACGAATACGAAAAGCGAAACAACAAACGCAATTGTTAGGCCACCCAAAACGTCTTGGCCTATGCCTATGGCATACCCACGATAAAGAACCTCTTCCGCAACGGCCGCCGTAACAACGACGAATAACCTACGCGGTACAGAAAGACTGTGGATTTTCTGATATAGCTTCGAGCCATCTCTATCTTTGAAGCCGAGCTTCGTTACCAATATCTGCAATGCGATTGCACCAACTACCATAGCGATGACTGCAACGACGACACTGGCGAGATCAAACCATCCGAACGGTTTGACGCCGATGCGACCTAGCCAGGCAGCACCCCCGCCATACGCAGCAATCACCAACGTTGCGGCAGCAAGAAGCCAAAGCACCAACCGGCCCGGAATCGAGAGCGAATTGAGGGAAAACCTTTTGGCAGCAAGTACGAACAGTAACGGGCCGCCGAGCGAAACCCCTAGACCAATACTGAGCATTGTTATCATGAGACTCCCCTGCGAAGACTAACGCTAGAGTTAAGCGGCGCCGGAGGCGTCCGCCTCAAATTGTTAGGTAGACCTTTTACCGTCAAATTTGAGAAAAAGGAAAAAACCAACAACTCCCGCAAGCGGAATGAATGCTCTGCCCAGCCAGACACCTGGTGCACCTATACCGACCAAACCAAGCAAAAAGGGAATAATAAGAAGCCCTAGTACCAATAAGAATATGGGAACTAGAGCGAGCTCGGTGCGTCCAGCCTTCCAAGCTCGATGCGCACCAACGCCGATGGCAAGCAAGCAACAAGCACCACCCCAAATTATGATTGTGCTGATGTCTGTCTGATTCATTCGACTCCCCCTTGTTTGGACGCCTAACGCCTGCGTTAAGCGGCGCGCGGATAGCGCGTCCGCTTGGACGATGAGTTAGACGGCTGCACCGACGAGGACCGCAGGACCGTGCGAGTTGTCGATGACCATCCGCCAACCACCGTCTTCACCTTTACGGAATACACTCGTTGCAATGGACTCTTTTTGGAATGGCGTTCCGTCCGGAGTAACCCCAGTGAAGCGCCACCTTGACGTGAAAAGCGCGATGTCGCCTGACTCAAGTACGTTAGTCTCGATCTGCTCCGCCACACCTTTGAGAGCAAAAACACGCGAGAAAAAACTCCTGAGTTCTTGCTTCCCGCGAGCCAGCCGCCCTGGCTCGACAACAAGCACAGCGTCATCTTCATAGAAAGCCAAAACTGCCTCTAGATCGGACCGACCAAATGCCTCGTCGAGTTTCTTAACCGCATCATCAGGGGTGTTTGCCAACATAGAGCTGCCGCTGCCTGCTTAACCACTATCCTATCAAACATAAATTCCCTCCGTTCAAGGGGGAAAAGTTGC
>NZ_DATJMN010000110.1:0-3161 GCF_035508675.1 Dyella sp. | reverse complement strand
TTCCGAGGCACGGGCAAGCGTTACCAGACCCGTATCAATCAGGTGTTGCGTGCTTATATGAATGCCCATTCCAAACCCCGCTAGGTTCGGATGCTGGGATTTCAACCCAGCCGGAATAGCGTCGACGCCATTCAACCAAATCCCCCCATACCCGCACTCACGACGTACCCCATGCCAATCCGGCGGAGATCGAAGTGCGTCGTACCTACCAGCTCGAAGCAGGCAGCCCCGCCGCAACGCTCGGCGAAGCACAACTGCTTGATACCCAGCGCGCCTTCGACAGCGTCGCCGCCGATTACGACGGCCCGCGCGGCAACAACGCGCTGATCCAGCGCATGCGCCTCACCCTGTGGGACACGGTGCGCCGCGAGGTGCCTGCAGGCTCGCGCCTGCTCGACCTGGGCTGCGGCACGGGGATCGACGCGGTGGAGTTTGCCTCGCGCGGCTATCGGGTGGTGGCCAGCGACTGGTCGCCGGGCATGGTGGAGCGCACGCGCCTGCGTGCGGAGGCAGTGGGAATGGAAGAGCGCGTGCAGGCCGTGCATGTCGGCGTGCAGCAGCTCGACCAGCTGGAGGGCGGCTTCGGCGGGATCTATTCCAATTTCGGCCCGCTCAATTGTGCGCCGGACATGGTGGCGGTGGCGGATCAATGCGCGCGCCTGCTGCAGCCCGGCGGCAAGCTGGTGTTTTCGGTGATCGGCCGGATCTGTCCATGGGAAGTCGGCTATTACCTGTTCAAGGGCCGCTTCAAGCGCGCCGGCATCCGTGCAGCGCGCGGCGCCACCGCAGTGGGCATGAACCGCCACACGATCTGGACGCATTACTACCTGCCGCGCGAGTTCTATCGCGCCTTTGCACCGCACTTCAGCTTGAATGGCTACCGCGCCTTGAGCCTGTTCATGCCGCCACCGTATCTGGTGGATTTTTATGAGCGCCATCAAGCCGGCTGCGAGTGGCTGGGCAAGCTCGACGACCGCTTCGGCGCATGGCCGCTGCTGCGCGACATGGGCGATCACTTTTTGATCGTGATGCAGCGGCGCTGATGCCATACCGCCATGCCAGCTTGTGCGATGCGGCCACGGTCACGCCCGAAGCGGTGACACGCGCGCCGCTGCCGATCGGGGCAGGGCGCATCGATACGGCGTTGCGCGCGTCGGCCTATCGCGTGGAACTGCGCGACCATTTGATTTTCCCCGGGCTGATCAACGCACACGATCACCTGCAGGTCAACGCCGTGCCGCCGCTGCCCGCGCACGCGCCGTTTCCCAACAGCTACGCCTGGATCAGCGCCTTCCAGGCGCATTTCGAGCATCCAGAGGTGATCGCTGCCTTGCAGGTGCCCAAGGCGCTGCGCATGCGCCAGGGCGCACTGAAAAACCTGCTGGCCGGCACCACCTGCGTGGCACACCACGATCCCTGGCATCCGGCGCTGGATGCCGACGATTTTCCCGTCGCGCTGCTGCGCGATTACGGCTGGAGCTACGCGCTCGGCTGGCCCGGCTATGGGCCGCCGGTGCAGGAAAGTTTCGCCGCTACGCCCTGCGATCGTCCGTGGCTAATCCATTTGGCTGAAGGCACCGATGCCATAGCGCACGCCGAGCTGGCGCAACTGGATCAATACGGCTGCCTGGCCGGCAACAGCGTGCTGATGCATGGCGTAGGCACCAGTGGCGAGGATATCGAGCGAATCATCGCGCACGGCGCCGCGGTGGTGTGGTGCCCGCGCAGCAATCTCAATCTGCTGGGGCGCACGCTCGATCCGCGCCGCTTGTGCGCGGCCGGCCGGCTGGCCTTGGGCAGCGATTCGCGGCTCAGCGGTGCGCGCGATCTGCTGGACGAATTGGCCGGCGTGATCGATCGCTACGGGCTTGATCCGACGCAACTGCTGGCCTTGGTTACCACGCAAGCGGCGCGCATCCTGCGCCTGCCGTCGCGCGGCCATCTGCAGCCGGGCGCAATCGCCGACCTGGTGATCGTGGAAGACCGTGGCGGCGATCCCGTGCGCAGCCTGGTCGGCATCGAGCGCAGCCAGATCCGTGCCGTGGTGCGCGATGGCGTGCCGCGCATCGCCGATCCCGATTTCGCCGAATGGTTTGCGGTGGCTGGCGTGGAGGCGGTGCCGGTGATGCTGGATGGCAAACCGAAACTGCTTGACCGCGCGCTGGCGGACCCGGATCTGCTTGCGCTGGAGCCGGGGCTGGAACGGATGGCTGCACGCCCGATCGAGCCCGCGCTTGCGATGGCCGGTGAGCGTGCCCAATGACGACGCACACATCCGTTCTTTCGCCCGCCGAAGGCTATGCGCTGTGGGCCGCCAATTATCCGGCGCATGCGCACAATCCGGTCATGCAAGCCGAGGAGCGCGCCATGCTCGCGCTGATGCCGGCAGACCTGCATGGATCGAACGTACTCGACGCCGGCTGCGGCAGCGGACGCTACATGTTGCACGCCTTGCGTCGCGGCGCCTCGCGCACGATCGGCGTGGATCTTTCCGATGCCATGCTGCGGCGTGCACATGCCGAGCTGACCGCATGCCGGTTCGATGCCGGCATCGGGCTGGCGCAAGGTGGCATGCACGCGCTGCCAGTGCTCGATGCCTGGGCCGATCTCACCATCAGCGGCCTGGTCGTCGGCCATCTGGAACAACTGCACGATGCGCTGCGCGAGTTGCATCGCGTGACCCGGCCGGGTGGCGCCGTGTTGTGCAGCGACGTGCATCCGATCGGGCCGGCGCTCGGCTGGCAGCGCGACTTCAGGCATGACGGGCAGCGTTACGCGGTACGCCATACGCAGCATCTCTACAGTCACTGGCATGCGGCGTGTAAGGCGTTGGGCTTGACGATCGAGGACGTGCGGGAGCCGATGCTCGATCCGGCGGATATTCCAGCCGGCGCAAGGTTCGATCGCACGGCGCTGGAGGTGCCGGTGGCGTTGGTGTTTCGGCTGAGGAGGGCGCTTTGATGGATGTACTTTTCGGCTCGCTGCGCTCGCACTCCACCCGCAGGGGAAGCAGCACATCGCCACGCAAAACCGTCCCCTCCCCTGCGTGCAGGGGAGGGTTAGGGTGGGGTTGCCTGTGCTTTAGCGCGCCACCGAATTCACCAGACCATGGCTTGCAATGAAAACCATGCCCCCTTCACCCCGCACCCTCCTCATCAATC
>NZ_DATJMN010000109.1:0-12730 GCF_035508675.1 Dyella sp. | reverse complement strand
ACTGACATGATGCGGCGCTGGGTGCGCCTTTGGATGGTCCTGGCGCTCGCCTTGCTGTCGCCGTGGGGCGTATCGCACGCGGACGACCAGCAGCCGGCGGTGCCCAAGCTCACGCGCCACGTGACCGATCTCACCGGCACGCTGACGCCGCAACAGATCGATCAGCTCGATGCGCAGCTGGTCAATCTGGAGAAGCAGAAGGGCGCGCAGCTGGTGGTGTTGATGGTTGGCAGCACGCAGCCTGACGATCTCGAAGACTATTCCCTGCAGGTATCGACTGCGAACAAGGTTGGCCGCAAGGGCATCGACGATGGCGTATTGCTGCTGATCGCCAAGAACGACCGGCGCGTGCGCATCGAGGTGGGCTACGGTCTGGAAGGTGCGATTCCCGATGCCGCCGCGGCGCGCATCATCCGTGAATACATCGCGCCGAAATTCCGCAGCAACGATTACTTCGGCGGCATCAGCGATGCCGTGGGTGCGCTGACCCAGCTGATCAACGGCGAACCGTTGCCGCCGCCGGTGCGTGGCAATGCCGAGCAGCATGGCTCGGATACGCATGGCGTATTTTTTGTTGCGTTGTTTCTGCTGATCATGTTGCGCGGCATCTTCGGGCGCGCCCCGGCGCTGGTGCGCGCACCCGTGGGCGGCTTGGTGATGGGCGCCGTGCTGTGGCTGCTTGCATCGCTCGGCATCGGCATTCTCGGCGGCATCGTCGGCGGATTGTTCATGCTGCTGCCGGCAGGTTCGGGTCGATCCATCGGCGGCGGCGGCTGGGGCGGCTTCGGCGGCTGGGGTGGCGGCGGATTTGGCGGGCGCGGCGGCGGTTTCGGCGGCGGCGGCTTCAGCGGGGGCGGTGGCAGTTTCGGTGGCGGTGGCGCTTCGGGGAGTTGGTGACATGCCTACGCGCACGCAACGCATCATGGCGAATCTGTTCGAGGGTTGGTTCCAGTTGCCTCGCCGTTTTCCGCCTGAACTGCTGGACGACATGACCGCTGCGATCGCCGATGGCGAACACACGCATCTGGGCGAATTGCGCTTTGCCATTGAGTCGCGCCTTCCCCTGTCGGCCGTATGGGCTGGCCTGGACGCTGGCATGCGCGCACGGCAGGTTTTTGGCCAGTTGGGTGTATGGGACACCGAACACAACTGCGGCGTGCTGATCTACGTGCTGATGGCCGAACATCGCATCGAGATCGTGGCCGATCGCGGTATTGCCCGGCGCGTGCAGCCGGAAGAATGGGGCGCGATCTGCCGCGGCATGCTCGACGATTTTGCCGCCGGGCATTGGCGCGCGGGCACCTTGCAAGGCATCACCCAGGTGCACGCGCTACTCGCAAAACATTTTCCGAGTCATGGCCGGCCACGGCCGGATGAGCTGCCGGATCGGCCGGTGTTGCTTTGACGGGATCGGCGGTCAACCGACACGCGCTCAATTCGTAGCGAAACACGGCGATGTGGCGGGATTTTGCGCGACGCCGCCTTTGACCCGTCCTCTGCTGGAAATGGTCACTGTCAGCAAGCGTTCGCGGTCGCCCTTCACGCAAAAGGAAAGCGACTGCCAGGTGTTTGACGCGCTGCCGTCAGGGCTGAACCATATGTACTTCTGTTTGTTGCTGACGATGACTAGCGTGTCGCGGTATTTCCTGCCGATATAGCGCGGCGACCCGAGCAACTGGCCGTCCTTGTCGACGTCGGCCTTTCCGATCAGCCAGCCTTGGCTCCATGCATCGTCGTCGCTGCAACGTAGGCCATCCCGGCTTGGGCAAAAGATGATGCGCACCTGTTCGTTCACGGCGAGATTGCGCGCGTGCTGCAAGGCGGCGATATAGTCGCCTTGCGCGGCGCGCAGCTCGTGCGTCTCCAGCATCCGGTGCAATGCCGGCACCGCGATCGCCACCAGCACGGCCAGCACCGCCAGTGCGATGATCTGCTCGGCCAGCCCAAAGCCCTTCCTGTCTCTTCGCTTCATTCAGGCCATGCTAGGCGCCATTCCTGTGGTGCCAACCGACGAAGGGGAGGGACGCTGTAAGACCCTGCTGACAACTCGTGTCAGCACCCTGCATTTAAAATGGCCCGGAGCGCCCGCAAGTGATGCCCATGACCGATCGCGACCGTTTCGAACTCGTTTCCCAGTACCAGCCCTCCGGCGATCAGCCCGAGGCCATCAAGCGCCTGGTTGAGGGCTTCGAGTCCGGCGTGGCCGGGCAGACGCTGCTGGGTGTGACCGGCTCCGGCAAGACCTTCACCATCGCCAACGTGGTGGCGCAAGTGCAGCGCCCCACCATCGTGCTGGCGCCAAACAAGACGCTGGCCGCGCAGCTCTACGGCGAGTTCAAGGAGTTTTTCCCGCACAACGCGGTGGAGTACTTCGTCAGCTATTACGACTACTACCAGCCGGAAGCGTACGTGGTGGCGTCCGATACCTATATCGAGAAAGACGCCTCGATCAACGAACACATCGAGCAGATGCGCCTGGCCGCGACCAAAGCGTTGCTCTCGCGCAAGGATTCGCTGATCGTCGCCACCGTTTCGGCGATCTACGGCCTGGGCGATCCGGAGGACTATCTTTCGCTGCGCCTGATCCTCGCGCGCGGTGAGCGCATCGACCAGCGCGCATTGATCCGCCAGCTCACCGAGCTGCAATACACGCGCAACGAGATGGAATTGAAGCGCGGCACGTATCGCGTGCGCGGTGAGGTCATCGACGTGTTTCCGGCCGAATCGGAAACCGAAGCGCTGCGCATCGAGCTGTTCGACGGCGAGGTGGAGAATCTTTCGCTGTTCGATCCGCTCACCGGCGAAACCATCCGCAAAGTGCCGCGCTACACCGTGTATCCGCGTACGCATTACGCCAGTACGCGCGAAAGCGTGCTGAACGCGATCGAGACCATCAAGATCGAGCTGAAGGAACGTCTGGACTTTCTGTACAAGGAAAACCGGCTGGTGGAAGCGCAGCGCCTGGATCAGCGTACGCGCTTCGACATCGAGATGATGGCCGAGGTCGGTTACTGCCAGGGCATCGAAAACTATTCGCGCCATCTCACGCGCCGTGCACCAGGCGAGCCGCCGCCCACGCTGTTCGACTACCTGCCGCCGGATGCCTTGCTGGTGGTCGACGAATCACATGTCACCATGCCCCAGCTCGGTGCGATGTACAAAGGCGACCGCTCGCGCAAGGAAACGCTGGTGGAATTCGGCTTTCGTCTACCCTCGGCGATGGACAACCGCCCGCTGCGCTTCGAGGAATTCGAGCGCCGCGCGCCACGCACGATCTACGTATCCGCCACGCCACGCGCCTACGAGCTGGAAAAGTCCGGCGACGCCGTGGTGGAGCTGGTCGTGCGCCCCACCGGCCTGGTCGATCCGGAAGTGGAGGTGCGGCCGGTCCGTACCCAGGTCGACGATCTGCTCAGCGAAGCCAAGAAGCGCATCGCCATGGGGGACCGCGTGCTGGTCACTACGCTGACCAAGCGCATGGCGGAAAATCTCACCGAATACCTCAGCGAGCACGACATAAAGGTGCGTTACCTGCACTCGGACATCGAAACAGTGGAGCGCGTCGAGATCATCCGCGACCTGCGCCTGGGCGAGTTCGACGTGCTGGTCGGTATCAACCTGCTGCGCGAGGGCCTGGACATGCCCGAGGTGTCGCTGGTGGCCATTCTCGACGCTGACAAGGAAGGCTTCCTGCGCTCCACCGGCTCGCTGATCCAGACCATCGGTCGCGCCGCGCGCAACCTGCGCGGCAGGGCGATTCTCTACGCCGACGAAATCACCCGCTCCATGCAAGCGGCGATGGACGAAACCAACCGGCGCCGCGAAAAGCAGGTGGCCTGGAACCTGGCGCACGGCATCACGCCGCAATCCGTGGTGCGCCGCATCGCCGACATCATGGAAGGCGCGCGCAGCGAGGTGCCGGGCCGGGCGCGGGGCAAGGCCGCGCGCGGCCGCGCCGCCGCCGTGGCCGAGCAGGCCGCCGACTACGCCAGCCTGGGTGCCGAACAGGCCGCCGCGATGATCAAGCGGCTGGAGGCCGACATGCGCAAGCACGCAGAAAACCTGGAATTCGAAGAGGCGGCCCGGTTGCGCGACCGCATCCACCAGCTGCGCGAGCAGGCTTTACGCTGATGGGGCGCTTCCGGTATGCTACGCGGCTCGCACGCCCGCCAGGGCGTGCCTGCGGGCGGTTAGCTCAGCGGTAGAGCACTTCCTTGACATGGAAGGGGTCACAAGTTCGATCCTTGTACCGCCCACCAATTCGTCTCATGGCAACGGCGCGACCTTCGGATCGCGCCGTTGCTTTTTCTGCGGTGCGCGTATCTTCATGTCCACCCGGGACGGGCCAGGCGATTTTCGGCGGTAGATCTGTTGCCCCCATACGGCGTATCCATGTGCCTTCGCGCGCGCCTGTGGTGTCTGTTTGACATGTATCGAGATTCGTCCCAATCCCATCCTGCCGCCGCTATCTTCATGCCCGAACCAGCGTTGCACTGCGAGGCGGTTCCGATGTGTAAATCCTCGATCTTTCTTTGCCAGCCTTCGTGGCTGGCATTTTTTGGGTGAGCGGGCACGTTTTCGCTTTTCGGAGCGCATTGGCATTCGCCTGTAGTACTAATCTGACAACTTGTCGGGCTTTTCCCTGATTTCTTGCGGTTTCTTTCCGATGCACTCTGTAGCTGCCGGCCGGCCATTCCTCTGCGCGACCGGTGGTTAGCAACCCCTGAGCTTCATCGCCCCCTAGAGATGAAGCTTCTGGCCCCCGAAAGGGGGCCTTTCTATTTCTGACTCCAGCCCTCGCAGCCTTGCAGGTCGATGCGGGGCGGTTGAGATTTGAGTTGGGATTGCTGACGCCAACTGGCAAGTCGCGATCTACCGCGCATGGAAAGACGTGAAGGCGGCATGGCCGCCTGCCCGATACCGTGAAGATACCGTGAGCGCCGCTGTGGTGGCTTGTTTGTGCCGCAGTGCATGGATCTTTGACATTTCACTTGGATTTTTAGTACCGATCCTATGTCCTCGCCGTATGGAGCTTCTTAAGATTCCTACATCCAAGAAGGGAACAACCTGACAACAGATGCCAGCGCAATGAGGGCGTCGCAGGAGCAAGGAAGCCATCCGTGGGAATCATCCATCACTTGAGGACACGAGCATGCGCATTGCCATTCTCGAAGACACCGTAAAGCAGGCCTATACCGTCTCCAGCTGGTTGAATCAGGCAGGCTATGAATGCGTGATGCGCCATGATGGCGATAGTTTCGTAGGCATGCTCGAGCAGGAACCGGCCGACATGTTGCTGCTGGATTGGGACGTGCCCGGCAAGTGCGGTATCGAGGTATTGAAGTGGGCGCGTGCTACGCGTGCTCATGGTGAAGTGCCGATCATCATGCTGACTCAGCATGATGACGAAAGCAGCATCGTGCAGGGCCTGGATGCTGGCGCCGACGATTACATGGTGAAGCCGGCCCGTGAGCAGGAACTGGTCGCCCGTATTCGGGCACAGATGCGCAAGTATTACCCGGAAAACCTGCGCGAAAGAAAGATCAAGTTAGGCCGCTATACATTGGATGCTGACGCACGCAGCGTGCTGGTGGATGGTGTGGACGGCCAGAAAGTGGTGAATTTGCCGGAGCGCGAATTCGCGCTCGCCATGCACTTCTTCCGCCATGTCGGCTGTGTGGTGACCAAAGGGGAGTTGAGCGAAAAAATCTGGGGCGAGAGCGATCCCAAATACGACGCGACCCTGGCCACCTACGTCAGCAAGCTGCGCCATGCACTGCAGCTTCGTTCCAAGAATGGAATGCTGATTTCCACCGTATACAACCATGGTTATCGCCTGGAAGAACTGCTGCAGCCGGGGCGGCGGCAGGCGGTAGCACGCGGTATGCGCGCATCTGCCCCGCGGACCACGTCGATGTTCTGAGTCATCGGTCTCGTCGTCGGAGTGACAACCCCGGCATTAGAAGTACGCAACAGCCGCAACACCGAACAGGGAGCGCCAGATGTTGTCGAGCACGGCCAACATACGACGCTTTTCCCGCACCACTTGGGCGCGCATCTTCTTTATCGGCATTCTGCTCCTGCTGGCTGTTTTCAGCTGGCATCCAATGGGGGCTTCGATGTCCGGTGCTTTCGATAAAGTCTGGTTCGATACCGCATCGCGGCTATTCGCGCATCCCAGCTCCGGCCAGGTGGCGGTGGTGCTGATCGACGGCAAGACCTGGAGCGAATCCGGCGCGCAGGACGTATCGGCTCGCACCAGCACCTTGCTGCAACGCCTCGATCGGGCCGCAAGCATCGTCCTCGACGAGCCCCTCGGCCGTGGCATGCACACAGACACCCTGGCTGCCGCCGTGGCGCGTAGCGGACGTGTTGTATTGCCGGTAGCCGGAGGCGATGCGAACCAGAAAATGGACATGCTGCCGCCCATGCTCGCCGCGGCGGCCGCAGGGCGCGGGCAGCGCCATGTCACGCTCGGGCACTACGGCGTGGTCACCGGCTTCGTGCCTTATCTATCTGCCAGGCTGGGCGATTATCCGAATATCGTGCTGGAAGCGATTCGTGTCGCCGGTGCAGAGCATGTGCATGCACAGTCGCATGCGCACCGGCGTTCCTATGCGCTATCGCTTTCACCTTCGCGGACGGATGCCGTGTTGGTGATGCTGGGTGACTCGCACCATCTGCCGCATTATTCGTTGGCCGATGTGCTGGACGGCCAGATACCCGCGGATGCGTTCGACGACCGTATCGTCTTCGTCGGTGATGCGCTGGGTGAGGATGCGGGCTTCCAGATTTCCTCGTTGAACATGGATGCCGTATCGCGCCCGCAACTGGATGCGCTGATGACCGACGCCGTGCTCAGCGGCAACATGGCGAGCGAGCTGCCCGGCCATATCGCCATTCCGATCTATCTGGCGATCGCCTTGGGGATGGTACTGACTTGCGCGCTGATTCCCGGACGTTGGATGCATGCCGCGGCATTGGGCTGGTTCGTGCTGATGTTCTTGTTGCCGATGCTGTTGTTGGCGACGTGCCATCGATGGTTCGGCCTGGGCTTGCTGCCGCTGGTGTGCGTTTTCATCTATACGCACTTTGCCTGGGAGCGCTTGCGCCGCACGCAGAATCTGCTGAAACGCGAGCTGGGCAAGCTGCGTGCGATCGCTTCGGCGATGAGTGTGGTGGAAGCTGCTGCGCCGATGCCGGCGCCATCCGGTCGTCGCAATGATCCGTTGCGCGAAGTGCGGCGGGTGCTGCGCGAAATTCGCACTCTGCAAAATACCTTCGTCAGCATGATCAATCAATTGCCGCATCCGGTATTCATGGTGCTCAACCAGAAAGTATCCGTGTGGAACGCAAAGGCTGCAGACATGCTGGCGGAACGTGCGGCGGGCCATGCCGGCGTATCGCTGGATGACGTGCAACGACTGGTAAGCGAGCATTGCCATGATGAAGCGAGCAATAGTGTGGAGGTTCGATTCGGCGGGCGGGAGCACATGTTGTTCCATGTGCCTTATGCCAGCGCGGATACCTCACTGCATCCCCGGGTGGAAGAGGGGCAGGCATCGTCCCTCGTCTGCCTCATCGATATCACCGGCATCAAGCAAGGCATCACGCACGATAAGCAGGCGTTGCGCCATATCGCCCACGACTTGCGCAGCCCACTTTCCACCATTCTTTCGCTGATCCAGGAACGGGCCGAAGGGAGACACCACGGCGTGCCGCATGATCGCGCCTTTCTGGAAGACTTGCGCCGGCAGGCAGATTACTCGCTGCGGGTGGCGAAGGATTTTCTGCAGCTCTCGCGTGCCGAGCAGATCCAGCGCGAACGTTATGCACCGGTGACCTTGCTGGATGTGGCCATGGAAGCCATGGATCAGCTGTGGCCGACGGCCGAGAACAAGGCGATCGAGCTGATCGGTCCGGAGTGCGATCTGGAGGACACGTTGGTCATGGGCAATCCGGACATGCTCATTCGCGCCTTGGTCAACGTGATCGACAACGCCCTCAAGTACTCGCCAGCCCATAGCGCGATCGTTGTGCGCCTGGTGGACGAGGGCGAGGATGGTTTGGTGCTGCATGTCATCGATCAGGGCATGGGTATTGCCGAACAAGACCTGCCACATTTGTTCGATCCTTTCTTTCAGGTCGGCGATAGAAAAGGCGAAGGGGACATGGGCGTGGGGCTAGGGTTGCCATTCGTGAAAACGGTGATCGAGCGGCATGGTGGCTCCATCACCGTCGCCAGCCAGCCAGGGCAGGGGACAGATTTCCGGATGGTCTTGCCGCGTGCGTAGCGGCTTTGAAATGTGCGTGTTGCTGCGTTCATTCGCCGCATCCGCTGACGCCCCCATCCAATCCACGTACCATCCCCACGTTATTTCCACTGCGCGGAGCCGCCATGACGTATCTGTGGATCAAAAGCCTGCATGTCGTCTTCGTGATGGCCTGGATCGCGGCGGTGTTCTATCTGCCGCGGATCCTGGTGAATATCGCCGAGGCGGGTGACGAACCGGCGGTAAAGGCGCGCCTTTGCCTGATGGGGCATCGGCTGTATCGCTTCGGCCACAACCTGTTCGGTATCGCTTTCCTGTTCGGCCTGGCCTTATGGCAAGGCTGGCGTGTCTTTCCGCATGCCTTGCCCAATGTCGCCGGTTCTTTGCACTGGATCGACGCCAAGCTCACGCTGGTGGCTTTGCTGCTGGTGTATTTCGTCTGGATGGGACGTTTGCTCAAGCGCAGCGAGAAAGGAGGGCCATTGCCTTCGGCACGCAGCTTGCGACTACTGAACGAGTTGCCGATCTTGCTGCTGCTGGGCGTGGTGTTCCTGGTGATCGCCAAACCGTTCTAGCCGACAGAGATGGCAGGCTGGGCGACGTCGCCTAACCCAGCCTGACAGGTGTCAAGCAAGACGATGGTATTGGCGATACCACGCCACGAACTTCGCCACGCCTTCCTCGATCGACGTATTCGGCGCATAGCCGACATCGCGCCGTAGCGCTGACACGTCCGCCCAGGTATCGGGCACATCGCCTGGCTGCATCGGCAGCAGGCGTTTCTCTACTGTGCGCCCCAGGTTCCGCTCCATCAGCTCGATGAAATGCAGCAGCGGCACGGGTTGGTCGTTGCCGATGTTGTACAGGCGGTATGGTGCGCTGGAAGTGCCTGGGTTCGGCAGCGTCGCGTCATAGGTCGGATCAGGCTGGGCGATGTGGTCGAGCGTGCGGATCACACCTTCGACAATGTCGTCGACGTAGGTGAAGTCGCGGCTGTGGTTGCCATGGTTGAACACGTCCAGCGGCTCGCCGCGCACGATGCGATCAGCGAACAGGATAGGCGACATGTCCGGCCGCCCCCACGGGCCGTAGACGGTAAAGAAGCGCAGGCCGGTGGTGGGCAGGTCGTACAGATGGCTGTAGGTATGCGCCATCAGTTCGTTGGCCTTCTTACTGGCGGCGTACAGACTTACCGGGTGGTCGACGGCGTCTTCCACCGCAAACGGCAGCTTGCGGTTGGCGCCATAGACGGAACTGGAAGAGGCGTAGACCAGGTGCTCTACCTTGTGATGGCGGCAAGCTTCCAGGATGTTGACGAAGCCGACCAGGTTGCTTTGTACATAGGCATGCGGGTTCTGCAGCGAATAACGCACGCCGGCCTGGGCCGCCAGGTTGACCACCCGCTGGGGCTGGAAATCGTGGAAGACCCGGTTCACGACCTCGGCATCGGCCAGGTCGCCGCGCAGATGCGTGTAGTTGGGATGCTCGGCAAAGCGCGCCAGGCGGGCTTCTTTCAGCGATGGATCGTAGTAATCGTTGTGATTGTCGATGCCGTGAACCTGATCGCCCCGAGCCAGCAGACGTTCCGTAAGGGCGGCGCCGATAAAGCCGGCCGAGCCGGTAACGAGTACACGCATTGCAATGTCCTTGAGGGTAGGAGCGTATTGTATAGCCCGGTCGCCGTCGCTGAATTGACACGGCCGCCGCGCTAAATTAGCGTTCGCTTCCCAACATCAGAGACAAGGTGGCCCGCGTCGAAGCGCCGGTCGAGTGTGCGACATGTCAACTACGAGTTCCCATCGCTGACCCCGCCACGCCTTGTGTTTATGCATAAAAAAGGGCGCGTGGCGCTCTTTATTTTTGCCCGCTGTCCAGGCGGGCGATGGCAAAGCCGGTCATTTCATGGCCGCAGTGTTCAAATTTAGGTGTCCCCATGATCGAAATCACGCTACCCGACGGCAGCAAACGCCCCTTCGACCATCCCGTTACGGTGCAGGACGTGGCTGCCTCCATCGGCGCCGGTCTGGCCAAGGCCACCCTGGCCGGCAAGGTGGACGGCAAGCTGGTGGATGCCAGCTTCGCCATCGACCACAATGCCAGCCTGGAAATCGTCACCGAGAAAAGCCCGGAGGCGCTGGAGATCCTGCGTCATTCCACGGCGCACTTGCTGGCTCAAGCTGTGCAGCGCCTGTTTCCCGGCGCGCAGGTGACGATCGGCCCGGTGATCGACAACGGCTTCTATTACGATTTTGCCTACGAGCGTCCCTTTACGCCCGACGATCTGGTCAAGATCGAAGCCGAGATGGAAAAGATCGTGAAGGAGCAACTGCCCGTCACGCGCAGCGTGAAATCGCGCGATGACGCCATCACATACTTTCGCGGCATCGGCGAGGCATACAAGGCCGAGATCATCGAAAGCATTCCTTCCAATGAAGAACTTTCGCTCTATACGCAGGGCGAATTCACCGATCTGTGCCGCGGCCCGCATGTACCGAACACAGGCAAGCTGCGCGCGTTCAAGCTGATGAAAGTGGCCGGCGCCTACTGGCGCGGCGATTCCAACAACGCGATGCTCACGCGCATCTACGGTACGGCGTGGTTGAACGACAAGGACCTGAAGGCCTACCTGCATCAGCTGGAAGAAGCCGAGAAGCGCGACCACCGCAAGATCGGCAAGGCGCTGGACCTGTTCCATCAGCAGGAAGAAGCGCCCGGCATGGTGTTCTGGCATCCCAACGGCTGGGCCATCTGGCAGGTGGTGGAGCAGTACGTGCGCGGCGTCTACCGCAAGAGCGGCTACCAGGAAGTGCGCGGTCCGCAGATCATGGATGTGAGCTTGTGGAAAAAATCCGGCCACTGGGACAATTACCAGGAAAACATGTTCTTTACCGAGTCGGAAAAGCGCACGTACGCGCTCAAGCCGATGAACTGTCCCGGCCATGTGCAGATCTACAACACCTCGCTACATAGCTACCGCGACCTGCCGGTGCGCTACGGCGAATTCGGCGGCTGTCATCGCAACGAGCCCTCCGGCGCCTTGCACGGCATCATGCGCGTGCGCGCCTTCACGCAGGACGATGGTCACATCTTCTGCACGGAAGAGCAGATTGAATCGGAGGTCACTGCGTTCCACCAGCAGGCCATGAAGGTGTACGCCGACTTCGGCTTCGAGGACATCGCCCTGAAGATCGCCATGCGCCCGGACAAGCGTCTGGGCAGCGACGAGGTGTGGGATCGCGCCGAAAATGCCCTGCGCGCCGCGCTGCGTGCGGCCGGCGTACAGTGGGAGGAGCTGCCGGGCGAGGGCGCTTTCTATGGCCCGAAGATCGAGTACCACATGAAGGACTCGATCGGCCGTGCCTGGCAGGTCGGCACCATGCAGGTGGATTTCATGATGCCGGAGCGCCTTGGCGCCGAATACGTCGACGAACATAGTCAACGGAAACATCCGGTTATGCTGCATCGGGCGATCGTGGGCTCGATGGAGCGCTTCATCGGCATCCTGATCGAGCACCATGCTGGTAATCTGCCGGCCTGGCTGGCGCCGGTGCAGGCGGTGGTCTTCAGCATCACTGACGCGCAGTCAGACTATGTCCGACAGGTCACGCAAACCCTTGTCGACAAAGGCTTCCGCGTACACGCCGATTTGCGCAACGAAAAGGTCGGCTATAAAATCCGCGAACATACGCTTCAGAAAGTGCCCTACCTGCTTGTGGTCGGCGATCGCGAAAAGGATTCGGGCGCTGTTTCCGTGCGTACACGTTCGGGCGAAGATCTTGGCAGCATGCCGCTGGCCGGCTTCATCGAACGTCTGGAGGCCGAAACGCGGCGCTGATTGATTGCCGCTCGGCCGAATTCAACATCTTCTGGAGGATAGTGGTATCGCCACCACCGAAACTAAGGGCAACCGTCGCAACCATGAAATCCGCGTGCCGCGCGTACGCGTGATCGGCCCGGATTCCGAGCAGCTCGGCATCCTCACTCGCGACGAGGCACTGCGCGCAGCCGAGGAAGCGGGGCTCGATCTGGTCGAGATCCAGCCCAACGGCGATCCGCCGGTCTGCCGCATCATGGACTACGGCAAGTTCAAGTTCGAAGCCCAGAAGAAGGCCCAGGCCGCCAAGAAGAAGCAAAAGCAGGTCGAGATCAAGGAAGTGAAGTTCCGTCCGGTCACGGACGTGGGCGACTACCAGATCAAGCTGCGCAACATGCTTCGCTTCCTCGAGGAAGGCGACAAGGTCAAGGTCACCATCCGCTTCCGCGGCCGCGAGATGTCCCACCAGGACCTGGGCCAGAACCTGGCCAGGAAAATCCAGGAAGACGTGGGCGAGAATGGCGTCGTCGAATCCTTTCCGCGCCTGGAAGGGCGCCAGATGGTGATGATGATCGGGCCGAAGAAGAAGTAAGCAGCAGCGAAATCCGGCCATGCCGTGACACCCTCTCCCCGCCGGGGAGAG
>NZ_DATJMN010000108.1:0-5284 GCF_035508675.1 Dyella sp. | reverse complement strand
AGAGGCTTGGCGAACGCCGGGATGAAATCCCGGCACTCGCGGGCGCAACGCAATCCCTGGCTGGATAAGCATGAAAAACATGAACACGATGTCCTTCCTTCGGCCCCATCGGTGGGCGGCTCTATGCGGCTTGCTGGGCATGTTGAGCATGGCGCCTGCCGTCCAGGCCGGGCAGGGTGTGCGCCATATCGCCGTCGACGTGCAGGGTCCATCCTCGCCGCTCGACCGCTTCTATAATTTCTCCGTCGGTTCGGATTATCCCGGCACGCTGAAGCGCGAGGACAGTCTTGCCCAGCTCAAAACGGTGAGGAAAGAGCTGGGTTTCCGCTATATCCGCTTTCACGCCATCTTCCACGATGTGCTCGGCACGTATCGCGAAGTGGACGGCAAGCCGGTGTACAACTGGACCAAGATCGACACGCTCTACGACGACTTGCTGGCCATGGGCATCCGGCCCTTCGTGGAATTGGGTTTCACCCCGGAAGCGATGAAAACCTCCAACCAGCACATCTTCTATTGGAAGGGCAATACCTCGCATCCCGTGCTGTCGAAGTGGACCGCGCTGGTCGATGCCTTCGTGCACCATCTTGAACAACGCTACGGGCAGCAAGAAGTTCGCCGTTGGTATTTCGAGGTCTGGAACGAGCCCAACCTGGCCGGATTCTGGGAGGGCGCCGACCAGAAAGCGTATTTTCAACTGTTCGACGCCACCGCGCGCACCATCAAGCGAATCGACCCGCAGCTGAAAGTGGGCGGGCCGGCCACCGCGGGTGCGGCGTGGGTGCCCGAACTGATCGCGCACACCACGCAGGCGCACGTGCCGCTCGATTTCATCAGCACGCACACCTATGGCGTGGACGGCGGCTTCCTCGATGAAAACGGGCAAAGCGACACCAAGCTGTCGCCGTCGCCGGATGCGATCGTCGGCGACGTCCGGCGCGTGCGCGAGCAGATCAGCCATTCGTCACGTCCGGACCTTCCGCTGTATTTCACCGAATGGAGCACCAGCTATACGCCGCGCGATGCGGTACACGATTCGTACGTGAGCGCTGCCTATGTGCTGAGCAAGCTCAAGGCCAGCGAGGGGCTGGCGCAAGGCATGAGCTATTGGACCTTCAGCGACCTGTTCGAAGAACCCGGCCCGCCCACGGCACCGTTCCAGGGCGGCTTCGGGCTGATGAACCCGCAGGGCATCCGCAAGCCGGTGTATTTCGCGTACAAATACCTCAACGAGCTCGGCGACACGCAGCTCAAGACCACCGATGCGCAAAGCTACGCGACGTGGAACGACGGCGTGCTCAAGCTGGTGGCCTGGGATTTCGAGCAGCCCAAGCAGGACAAGAGCAATCGTTCGTTCTATACCAAGCTGCTGCCGGCGCATCCGGCAGAGCCCATCAGCATCGATCTCAAGCATCTGGCGCCGGGCAAGTACCAGGTTGCCATCCATCGAACCGGCTTCGATGCCAACGATGCCTATTCGGCTTATTTGCGCATGGGCTCGCCTGCATCGTTGAGCGCTGTGCAGCTGCAGCAGTTGCAAGCCGTCACGGCCGATCGTGCCGACATGCGTTCGCTGGTGGTGACCAAGGACGGTAGCGCGAGCGTGTCGCTGCCGATGCGGTCCAATGACGTGGTGTTGGTGGAAGTGCTGCCGAGTCATTGAGGAGAGCGGCGACCTGCCATGGGCGCGATCCGGCGCGCGTTTACGATTTTTTCTTCATTCCTGCTACACACTTGCGGCTCCGTGGATTTCGTCAAGGCGCCGTCATGGCTCAGCGATTCGATGCGATAGTGGTGGGTGCAGGGCAGGCGGGGCCTTCATTGGCCGAGCGTCTCGGCCAATCCGGCCGCAAGGTTGCGGTGATCGAGCGCAAGCTGGTGGGCGGCACCTGCGTCAATACCGGCTGCATTCCCACCAAGGCGATGGTGGCCAGTGCCTATGTCGCGCAACAGGCACGCCGCGCGTCGAGCTATGGCGTGCATACCGGCGATGTCCGCGTGGACATGGAGGCGGTGTGGCAGCGCACGCAAGGCATCTCGGGGCAATCGCGCAGCAATGTGGAGAAATGGCTGCACGGCATGCCGAATGTTTCGCTGCTGCGCGGCCACGCGGCATTCGAATCGCCACGCACGTTGCGCGTGGGTGATGCGTTGATCGAGGCCGACGAGTTCTTCCTCAACGTCGGCGGCCGTGCCGTGGTGCCTGATTTTCCCGGCATCGACAGCGTGCCTTACCTTACCAACACCAGCATCCTGCAATTGCGGGAATTGCCCAAGCACTTGGTCATCGTCGGCGGCAGCTACATCGGGCTGGAATTCGGGCAGATGTTCCGTCGATTCGGCGCCCAGGTCAGCATCGTCGAGCGCAGCGAGCGCCTGTTGCCGAAAGAGGATCCCGACGTATCCGCTGCCGTGGTGGATATCCTGGAAAGGGAAGGCATCGAGCTGCACCTGGCGGCCGAATGCATCGAGTTGCATGGGCAGGCCGGCGAAATAAGCATCGCGGCCCGATGTGCCAAGCCGAGCTTGCAGGTACACGGCACGCACCTGTTGCTGGCCGTCGGGCGTCGGCCCAACACCGACGCACTGGGCCTGGATAAGGCGGGTGTGGCCACGGACGAGCACGGCTACATCACCGTCGACGATCAATGCCGTACCTCGGCCGATCGCATCTGGGCGATGGGCGAGTGCAACGGCAAGGGGGCGTTTACGCACACCGCCTACAACGATTACGAGATCGTCGCCGCGAACGTGCTGGATGGCGAGCCGCGGCGCATCTCCGATCGCATTCTTGCCTACGGATTGTTTATCGACCCACCGCTCGGCCGCATCGGCCTCACCGAACAGGAGGCGCGGAAAAAAGGCTATGACGTGCTGGTGGGTGTACGCCCGATGACGCGCGTGGGCCGGGCGGTCGAGCGCGGCGAAACGCTGGGCTTCATGAAAGTGATCGTGGATGGGAAAAGCGAGCAGTTGCTTGGCGCGGCCATTCTGGGCGTCAGCGGCGATGAGGCCATCCATAGCCTGCTGGACGTGATGTATGCCAAGGCGCGCTACCAGACGGTAACGCACGCCGTGCACATCCATCCGACCGTTTCGGAATTGCTGCCGACTACCTTGCAGAGCCTGGCGCCTTCGCAGGCTGGGTGAGATTCGCGTCCAGCCTGCAGCCAGAGCCGGAACGCGTTGGCGGTGAGCGCATGCGAACCCCAACGTCGCCATGCAGAAAGCTCAAGCATGTTTCAGCCGCCAAGATCCAACATCTGTCATTTTGCCGAACGCCCACTGCTGTCCGGGGAAAGTGCGCCTTGCTCTAAACAAGCCTCTGCAACGCATCGCAAGCTCACATTTCACCCGATAAATTCCAAGCGTTACGGCGAAGGTTGGTAATTTTTCCCCGGGCAGCAGTGGCCGAACGCCGGAATGACGGCCCGCTTTGGAATGGCGTCGACGCGGACCTGAGCAATTCGCCTACAGCGGTATCAACATCCACAACGCAGCCATGCCCATCGTCAGCGTAGTGATCCAGCCAAGGCCAAGCAAAATCTTCGGCGCCGTAAAGCGGCCCATCACCGACTTGCGCGCGGCAAGCAGGGTGATCAGCACCAGCAAGGGCACCGCCACCACGCCGTTGATGACGGCGCTCCAGAACAGGGCTTTCATCGGCGGAATCGGCGAGTACTGGATGACCAGCGCCGCCAGCACGCTCACGGCGATCACGCCATAGAACCCGCGCGCATCCTTGGCCTGGCGTTCCAGCCCCCATTGCCAGTCCATCGCTTCGCACAGCGCATAGCTGGCCGAACCGGCCAGTACTGGCACGCCGATCAGGCCGACGCCGAGGATGCCCAACGCAAACAGCAGATACGCCAGGTCGCCGGCCAATGGGCGTAAGGCGCTCGCAGCCTGTGCAGCGGTGGTGATGTCGGTGATGCCCGCCGCATGCAGGGTTACGGCCGTCGCCAGCATGATGAAATAAGCGGCGATGTTGGAATAGAACATGCCGTTCCACGTATCCCATTTGATGCGCACCAGTTCGGCCGGCCCCTCAGCCGGGTCTTGCTGCAGCGGTTTCTCGCGTGCCTTCAAGCGCATGTCTTCGACTTCTTCGGAGGCTTGCCAGAAAAACAGGTAAGGGCTGATGGTGGTGCCGAACACACCCACGATCATGGCCGCCGCGCTGCGGTTGGGCACAAAGCCCGGCCAGATCGTGCGCCAGGCTACGTGCTTCCACGGGACGTGCACGGTGAACAACACCGCGGCATAGGCCAGCAGCGAGAGCGTCAGCCATTTGAGGTAATACACGTAGCGGCTATACGGCACGGCGATCTGCAAGGCCAGCGTGAGAACCACGAACAACACCGTCATCGCGTGCCGGTCGATGCCGGTGACCAGTTCCGCCGCTTCGCCCATCGCCGCGATGTCCGCGGCGATATTGAGCGTGTTGGCAATCAGCAACAGCAGCACGACCCCTTTGAGCACATAAGGCGGAAAGGCCTGCTTGATGTTTGCCGCCAGGCCCTTGCCGGTGACGCGCCCGATGCGCGCGCACATGGACTGCACCGCCGCCATCATCGGATAGCTCAACGGCATGGTCCACAGCATGTGCAGGCCGAACTGCGCGCCGGCTTGCGAATACGTGGCGATGCCGCTCGGATCGTCATCGGCCACGCCGGTGATCAGGCCGGGGCCGATGTGCGCCAAGGGATGTTGTTTCAATCGCTCCCACAGGGTTCCGGCGCGACCGGGTGCAGGAGGGACCGACAGTGGGACCGGGGCGTCCGTGTGAGCCGGCTCATCCGCGGCGGCTAAGCCGGCTTGGGGGTCCCATCGAAAAGGCATGCCATCTGTCCTAGCGGCAGACCAGCACCGGCACCGGGCTGCGCATCAATACCTTCTGCGTTTCGCTGCCGAGCAGCAGCCGGTTCATGCCGTGCCAGCCGTGCGTGGCCATTACGATCAGGTCGCAGTGGTGTTCGGCAACCGCTTCCAGGATCGCTTCGTGCGGATGTTCGCCGAAGACGTAATGGCATTCGCACGGTACGCCGGCTTCCTTGGCGCTGGCCTTGGCCCGATCGAGATAACGCGACGCGCTTTCCACCGCGTGCTGGCTGTAGCGCAATTCGGCGGCGGCCAGGAATTCGGTCATGTAGGCGATGGCGTTGTACGGTGGCACCACGTGCATCGCTACCGCCCTGGCGCCGAAGGTCTTGGCCAGTTCCAGCCCCATGCCGAAGGCGTGTAGTGACAACTCCGAACCGTCGATCGGCAGCAGGATGCGCCG
>NZ_DATJMN010000107.1:0-11076 GCF_035508675.1 Dyella sp. | reverse complement strand
GAAGCCCACAGCCCCCTGACCGTACTCACCGATCTCTCGCAGCTCGACAAGGAATTCCATGTGACCGAGCAGGGCGAGCGCGACGGCCTGGTCTGGCTGCGCTTGACCTCCACCGCCAAAGACCCGCAATTCAACTACGCCGACCTCGGCTTTGATGCGAACGGCCTGGCGCGCATGCAATTCAAGGATCAGCTCGGCGCCACCACCGACATCCGCTTCTCCAACTGGAAGCGCAATCCCGACATCTCGCCGCAGACCTTCAACTTCACCCCGCCCAAGGGCGCGGACGTGATCGGCGACCTGCCGGAACTCACCACCCAGCCTCTGAAGCATTGATCCGTCAACTGCCCCGCTGGGCCTGGGTCGGCGGCGGCCTGCTTGCGCTGGCCGCCGGTTGCATCAATGCGGTGGGTTATCTGTGTTTTCGCCATCAGCCGGTGACGCATCTCACCGGCACCAGCACCGAACTCGGCATTGCGGCGGCGCACGGCGACTTAAAGGAAATCGTACATTGGGGTTTGACCCTCGTGTCGTTCCTGGTCGGTGCGATGGTGAGCGGTTTCATCGTCGAGCAGCGCACGCTGCAACTGGGGCGCCGCTATGGCGTCGTGCTGATGCTGGAATCCGTACTGCTGTTCGCCGCCACGCCGTTGATTCACGACGCCAAGGATGTCGGGCTTTATCTGGCTACTGCCGCCTGCGGTCTGCAGAACGCCATGGTGAGCACCTACAGCGGTGCGGCCCTGCGCACGACCCACGTGTCGGGCATCTTCACGGACTTGGGTATCTATCTGGGCCAGCGCTTGCGTGGCGTCAACGTGGACATGCTACGCATCCACATCTGCGTGCTCGTGGCCAGCCATTTCATTATGGGCGCCATGCTGGGGGCACTGGGTTATGCGCACGTGCAGGAGCGGGTATTGCTGGTGCCGGCAGTACTGACTGGCGTTGTCGGTTTGGGTTACGCCATTTACCGGCATTTCTTTCTGCAGCGTTCTGATCGATAAGATCGGACGTCGTCGTCATTCCGGCGAACGCGGAATGACGACCCGCTCTTGCAGTGCCCAATGCAGGGATTGCCACCCCGGCCTACGTAGTTACGCGCATCAACCCGCAAGCGCGGGTGCGGCAGGAAAATCAACCGGCACCTTGGTCACCGCGTGCAGATAGTTGGTGACGGTCTTGTCGCCGATGATCACGATGACGTCGACCAGGTTTTCCTTGCTCCAGCCAGCCGCGAAGAACGCATCGATCAGCGCCGGCTCGGCATGGCCGCGTTCCGTGGCGATGCTCTTCACCAGGCGGGCCAGTGCATCGAGCTTGGCATCGAAGCTGGCTTTGCCGCCGCGGATTTCGAGCAGTTGCACGTCAGTGAAGCCGTGCATCTTGCCGATCGCCGTATGGGCGGCGAGACAGTATTCGCATTGATTGACCTGGCTCACGACCAGGTTCACCACTTCGCGGGCCTTGCCCGTCACGCTGCTCTTGGCGTTCTGGAAGGCGAGATAGTTGCCCAGCGCATGCTCGGAATGCGCGAGCGTGGCGTACAGGTTGGGAACCATGCCAAGGTTTTTCTTCAGGCTGTCGAACAGCGCCTGGTTGGCCGGTGAAACCTCGTCGCGGGTGGGTACGTTGATGGTGCTCATGGTCGTGCTCCTGGATGATGAAACAAGAAGGGAAAAGACAAAGGCTTATTGCGCCGTGTAACCGCCGTCGACAGCGATGGATTGCCCGGTGAGGTAGCGCGCTTTGTTGCCCGCGAGAAACAGAATGGTCTGGACGATTTCATCCACCTCTGCCGCGCGCTTGGCCGGCATCGAGTCGAGGAAGCGCGCCTTGGCTTCTTCGTTGCTGCCAACGAAACGATCGAGCATGTCGGTAGCCACCGGACCCGGCGCCACGGCATTGACACGGATACCGGCCGCAGCGCCTTCGAGCGCGGCGCTCTTGGTGATGCCCTCGACGGCATGCTTGCTGGCCACGTACACGGAGGCGCCGGCAATGCCGTTTTTCCCGGCGATCGAGGACAGGTTCACGATCGAACCGGAACCCTGCGCCTGCATCACCTGCATTTCATGCTTGATCGCCAACAGCGTGCCCAGCACGTTGCTGGCGAAGGTGCTTTCGTAGTTCTCGACGGATTGTTCGGTAATCGGGCCGAGCTGGCCTTCGGTGCCGGCATTGTTGATGGCGATATCCAGCCGCCCGAAACGCGCAACAGTCTGCGTGACGAGGTTCCGCACGTCCGCTTCAAAGCGCACGTCGGCGTGTATGAATTCGACCTGCGCACCCATGGCCTGCAGTTCCATGGCGAGGGCATTGCCGGCTTCTTTGCGCCGGCCGCTGATGACGATGCGCGCAGCTTCCTTGGCGTAGGCGATGGCGGTGGCGCGACCGATACCGCTGAGTGCGCCGGTGATCAATACGACGGGGGTGTTCATGATGCGCTCCTGGGATGGGTGGGACGTTGACGGAGCGAACTGTGCACCTTGGTCCGAGGCCGCACTAGAAAGCGCGAAGTGATAGCTGTAAGTCCTGCCAGGAATAGGTAGCGCGGGATTCCCGGCGGGAATGGCAGTTATGCATGGCGCCTGCGTTCCGGGCGCGAGGCCGGGTGGCCAGGATGGACAGCACTTCCCACTTGCAGGAGCAGGACCATGTCACTCCAAGCCACGCTCGATGCTTTCAAAGCCGACTTTCGCGCCGGCAAGCCGCCCTACAACGCGCCGGCGGACATTCATCCCATCATGGAGCGCGCCACCGCCGAGTTGATCGCCTCCGGCCAGGCAAGCCATGCCGCCAAGGCCGGCGACAGGGCACCCGCCTTCGTCTTGAACGACGCCCACGGCAACCCTGTCTCGTCACAGGAACTGCTGGCGAAAGGCCCGCTGGTGATCAGCTTCTACCGCGGCGTGTGGTGCCCGTATTGCAACTTCGAATTGCAGGCGCTGGAAGCGGCGCTGCCGGCGATTCGTGCAACGGGCGCGAACCTGCTGGCCATATCGCCGCAGATCGCGGTGAACAGCCTCAAGTCACAGCGCACGAACCACCTGACGTTTCCCATTCTCAGCGACACCCACAACGACGTCGCCGCTGCGTTCGGCCTTCGCTATGCGTTGCCGAATTATCTGGTTGAGCTCTACAAGCGGCTCAAGAACAGCTTGCCGGCATTCAATGGCGACGATAGCTGGACCTTGCCGATTCCCGCGCGCTATGTGATCGCACCCGACGGCCATATCGTCTACGCCGAAGTCAATCCGGATTACACACATCGGCCCGAGCCGGAAGAGTTGTTGCCGGTGTTGAAGCAGTACGCCGTGGCGTAGTGTGATCGGCATCCTGATGCTCCGAACTTAAGACAGAATCGGAGCGAGTAGGTTGGCGATGAGCGCATGCGAACGCAACGTCGCCATGCAGCATGCAATACTGGGGTTCGCCCCCTGAGGTATCCCCCGTTTTTTTGTCTGCTATTCCTGCAAAAAACGCGGGGATATATCAGGCTTCGCACATCAGCCTACGCATCAAGGCAGCCCCAGCGCATGCCTCAATTCACTACGCGCCGCATCGTAATCGGCCTGCCACTGCGGATCACGCAAAATCTCATCCGCAATCACCGTTCCGGCGATCTTCCCTGCTTCCACATCGCTGGGAAAGTGCACGCCCATCACCACGCGATGTTCACCGTACAACGCCGCCCGCGCAAAAATCGCCTCGCGTTTTTCCGGCAGCATGTTGGTCAATAACACCGCGGTGGTATAGGCGAACGTCGCGTGCCCGCTGGGATAGCTCCAATCATTGGGCTTCTCCTTCGACAAGGCATGCACTTGGCCGGATACCACCGAAGGGCGCGGGTGTTTCCAGAACTGCTTGGCTTCTTTCGCTTCGGCCTTGTCCAGTTTAGCCACACGGTCGAAGAACGCAGCCGTCTTCGGCAACGCCGCCGGTTGCATCGTCAGTCCCACCGCATCGGCAAAGCGGAACACGGAACGCTCCGAGTCCGCCTTGGCCGCGGCCATGTCCTGGGCGGTGCGTGTCTGTTGTGCAGCCAGCACTGCTTGCAGGTCGCGTTGGGCCGCCATCGAACCTGCTGCCGGCGGAGGCGGCAGCAGGTTCGACAATTCGACGACGGCGGGAGAGGCGCCGTCGCCGTAAGCCAGGGCGGACTGGCCGAGCAGAAGCAGGGAAACCAGTACGGCGCGGCGGCTCATCAGAACAGATCCGCCGACACGGTGAAGTTGAAGTTGCGCGCCGGAATGGTGAAGTAAAGCGGCGTGCTGTCTTGGCCGGTGACGCCCGCCAGGTAGTTGATGGTGGTGTTGTTGAACAGGTTGTTGATCTGGAAGCCGATCTTGAAATCCTTGACATCGGTGATGTGCGGATCAAACGTATAGCTGGCGGCGAAGTTGGCCACCGCATAGCCACCGATCGGCGTGTCGTCTTCCGCATTGGCCGTGTAGTAGGTCTTGCCGACGAACTTGTCGACGAGCGAGGCGTAGATCGGGCCGTTGCTGTAGATGAAGCCCAGTGCGGCGGTTTTGTGCGGGGTATTCGCGTTCCACTGGTTGTCGGTGGTCTGGATCGCGCGGTTGAGCGAGCCGTTGGCGTACACGCTGAAGCCGCCGCCCAGCATGTAGGTGCCTTCCAGCTCGACGCCTTTGTAATGTACGCCGCCGCCGTTGTAGAACTCGGTGACGCCGGCAATCTTGTGGCTCTGCACGAAGTTGTTGAAGTTGATCTTGTAGACGTCGCCCGACAGCGTCAGGCGATCGCTGCTCCAGGTCGTGCCGAGCTGGATATTGGTGGTTTTTTCCGGCTGGATCGCGCTATCGGAAACCACCGGATTGGGCACGTAGAACAGGTTGAGGTTGGGGGCCAGGTAGCCCTTGGCCCATTGCGCATACGCCGTCCAGTTCGAATTGAACGCATAGTGGAAGGCGAGCGAGGGCAGGGTGGCGTTCCAGTCCTTGGAATAGGTGAGCGGGGTGCCGGTCTTCTGGTTCACCGGCGCGTCGATGTCGCGCTTGAAGTAGTTGTACTTCGCACCGCCGACCAGATAGGCGTTGTCGGTGATGTTCCACTGGTATTCGAGGAACGGCTGGATCGTGACCAGCGAATCGTTCATCCGGCGATCTGCCGCGGCCAGCGCCAGCGTCGACGCGCCGGGGTTGGCCACCGGGTTGTACGTGTCCAACGTATCGTCGAATTCATACTGCCAGCGCAGGTCGTCCTGGTGGTCGTACCACACGCCCGTGCGCACTTCGCCCGGCCCGATGTCCTTGCCCAGGCGGAAGATGTCGCCCCACGAACGGTTGGTGTTGCGCATGTGCTGGCCGGGCACGTCGTTCGCACCATATTGAGTGCCGTTGGGTGTTTCGCCATTCGGGTCCAGGCCGTTGAAGCCGAAGTGGTTGTAGCCGTAGGTGTAGGTCTTGTTGTCGATGGTCCAGCCAGAGAACTCCGAATGCAGGCCGATGTAGCCCATATTGGTGTTGATCTTGTCCTGGTTGTAGCGGTAGTAATCCTGGCTGGTCGGGTCGTTGTTCAAGCCGTAATTGACGCCGTATTGCGCCATCTCCGCCTTGGTGGTGCCCAGCGGTACGTACTGGTTGAGCTTGTTCCACATGCCCGCGAAGGTCAGCGTGGTGTTGTCGCCCAGCGGCTGCACCACCTTGGCGAACACGCTCTGGCGGCGCTGGCCGGCATAGGTCAGGTAGCCGTCCGATTCGCCGTTCTGCAGATTGATCACAGCAGTGGTGCCGCTGCTGGTAAAGCTGCCGGTATCGATGCGCGCGCCTTCGATGGCGGTATCCCAGCTGCCGAAGCTGATGTACGGACTGACGTTGAACTTCGCCTGCGGGCTGAGCGAATCCACCGAAATCGTGCCGCCGAACGTGGCATTGCCCAGTGTGCTGGCCGTGCCGGGACCGCGATCCACCACCACGCTGCTGGTTTCCTGGTTGGTGAAGTACGAGGTGGAGTGGTGCGTGAAGTCGTTGGAGTCCATCCACGGAATGCCGTCGAACGTCACGTTGTACTGGCCGTCCTGGAAACCGCGGATCGAAACCACCGACGCTTCCATCAAGCCGGCGCCGTTCGGCGTCACCGTGTACACGCTCGGCGCGATGGCGGCGACGTCGGTGTAATCGCCGGTAGGCGGAACGTTTTCCTGGATATAGGTGCTGCCGATCGTCGACTGCGGTTCCGTCGCAATGGTCGAGCCCTGCGTAATGGCGATCGAACTGACCGTCGTGGAGGCCGATACCTGTACCCCATTAAGGGTTTTGGGATTATTGGACGTGCCGTCGCCGGAAGCATTATCCACGGCGCTGGGGCCGCTTGTTGCATTATTGCCTTGGGCGCTCGCATCCTGCGCGTGAATGGGCGCCGTAACAGCCATGGCCAGGCATAGAGCAAGGTAAACCGGCGTGCGGCGGTACAACGCATGTGTCGATGCAATCATTGTTTTTTTCCGGTATCGGCGGGTTGTAGAAAGCCCGACACCGTAGAGATGCTTTATGACACTTTAGTAACAATTACATTAAAAATGACGTTTTTTTAATGCGAAAGAAAGTGCGCTAAGGCCAATCTAAGGTTTGAATTATTTGTGTAATAAAGCGCGTAATTTGAGAGCTTCAATAATCTATCGCTTTAAGCTGAAACTAAGCTACGCATCATTAATGCAATAAATCATTATCAATGGTAATTGGCCGGTGTTTCCTTATGCAAGCGGCATGCCTGCAAGGGCTCGGCACGCCCCGATGCCCTATCATCGGCCGCATGGAACCACGCGAAGCACCCCATACCCCGCAACTGTTCGGCAGCGACACGGAAGAACTCAAGCCCCTGGCCGAGCGCATGCGCCCGCGCACGCTCGATGAGATCGTCGGCCAGCAACGCCTGCTTGCGCCCGGCAAGGCCCTGCGCCGCGCACTGGAAGCCGGCCGCGTGCACTCCATGGTGCTGTGGGGGCCGCCCGGCTGCGGCAAGACCACGCTGGCGCTGCTGGTAGCGCGCTACGCCGATGCGGATTTCCGCGCCATCTCTGCCGTGCTTTCCGGCCTGCCGGACGTGCGCAAGGCCTTGGCCGAAGCCGAAGTCAATTTCGCCCAAGGCCGGCGCACCGTACTGTTCGTGGACGAAGTGCATCGCTTCAACAAGGCGCAGCAGGATGCCTTCCTGCCGCACATCGAGCGCGGCGTGATCATCTTCGTGGGCGCCACCACCGAAAACCCCTCGTTCGAATTGAATTCTGCGTTGCTGTCGCGCTGCCGCGTGCACGTGCTGGATGCCGTATCGGTCGACGACATCGTCGCCGCCTTGCAGCGCGCCCTGGCCGATACGGAACGCGGCCTCGGCGCGCAGCAACTGGATGTCGCCGATACGGCGCTGCGCCTGATCGCCCAGGCTGCCGATGGCGACGTGCGCCGCGCACTCACCTTGCTGGAAATTGCCGCCGAACTGGCCGATGGCCACCAGATCGACGAAGCCACGCTGGAGCAGGTGCTGGCCGACCGCACCCGCCGCTTCGACAAAGGCGGCGAACAGTTCTACGACCAGATCTCCGCCCTGCATAAATCCGTGCGTTCCTCCGATCCCGACGCGGCGGTGTACTGGCTCACGCGCATGCTCGACGGCGGCTGCGATCCGCTCTACCTCGCACGCCGCATGACGCGCATGGCGGTGGAAGACGTCGGCCTGGCCGAACCGCGCGCCTGGCGCATGGCCTTGGATGCATGGGATACCTACGAACGCCTCGGCAGCCCTGAAGGCGAGTTGGGTTTGGCGCAATTGGCCATCTGGCTGGCTATTGCACCCAAGAGCAACGCGGCGTACATGGCCTACAACAAGGCGCGCGAAGTAGTCAGCAACACCGGCACGCTGGATGTACCCATGCATCTGCGCAACGCACCCACGCGCTTGATGAAAGGCCTGGGTTACGGCAAAGGCTATCAATACGACCATGACGCCGAAGGCGGCATTGCGCTCGATCAACAGTGCCTGCCCGACGCACTGGTGGGCACCGAGTTCTACGAACCGGTGGAGCGTGGGCTGGAACTGAAACTGCGCGAAAAACTGCTCGCCTTGCGCGAAGCGCGCAGGCAGGCGCGAAAGAAACAGGGATAGTCGTAGGTTGGCGGTGAGGCAACGCCGAACCCCAACATCGCCATCTGCATGGCAACGTTGGGGTTCGCTACGCTCACCGCCAACCTACGCGCTTGGATGGCCGTCATTCCCGCGAAAGCAGGAATCCATTTGGCCGATCCGCCACACGCCACAGCGCATCCATTTGCGCTTTCCCGCCACCACGCCTAGATTGCCCTGACCATCCAGAAGGGGAGGGCCGCACCATGCGCGTACTCGTCGCAGCTATCTTCGGTGGCATCGTCATGTTCATCTGGGGCGCCGTCGCACACATGGCGCTTGGCCTCGGTAACCCAGGCATCCATCAACCCGTGCACGAGGACGTGGTGCTGAGCAGCCTGCACGAAGGCCTGGGCGCCACGCCGGGCGTCTACATCCTGCCCAGCTTCGATCCCAAGCAATGGAGCGACCAGGCCGCCCGGGCCGCCTATGCGCAGAAATCGCGGACTTCACCCTACGCCTGGATCGTCTATCTGCCGCAAGGCGACGACATGACCGACATGCACCGCCAGCTGCCGCGCCAATGGGCCTCCGACACCCTGGCCTCGCTGGCCCTGGCCTTCGTGATGGGGCTGGCCGCCTTCGGCTTCGTCAAGCGCATCGGCATAGCCGCGGCGGCCGCCGTGTTCGCCTGGCTCAGCACCATGGTGCCGTACTGGAACTGGTACCGCTTCCCTGGCGCGTTGACCTGGGCCGCGCTGGCAGAACAGCTCATTGGGTGGTTGCTGGCTGGCGCAGTGATGGCCTGGTGGATCGGGCGCGGCGAACGCAAGCCCGCCTGAGCTGAGGGTGTATCTCGCACCCGCTGGGATACGTCCCCTCCCCTGCGATAGCAGGGGAGGGCCAGGGAGGGGTGCGAGCGCAGCGAGCCGCAGCGCGCGCCGAACCGCCCGCCGCGTTGCGACCGCAGCGGCCCCACGGCCATAATCCGGCGTTCTTGCCCCACCTTTTGGATCCCAACATGCTGGACCCCGCACTGCTGCGTACGCGCCTGGCCGAAACCGCCGCGCGCCTCAAGGAAACCCGTGGCTTCACCCTCGACGTGAGCGCCGTGGAAGCGCTGGAAAGCCAACGCAAGCAGCTCTCCACCGACACGCAGGAACTGCAGAACTTGCGCAACACCCGCTCCAAGGCCATCGGCCAGGCCAAGGCCAAGGGTGAAGACGTCGCCCCGCTGATGGCCGAAGTCGCCGGCCTGGGTGACAAGCTCAAAGCCAACGAACTGGCGCTGGCCGAGGTGCAGGCCAAGCTCGCCGACATCGCGCTGCTGATCCCCAATATTCCGCACGCCTCCGTACCGATCGGCCAGGATGAAACCCATAACCAGGAAATCAGCCGCTGGGGCACGCCGCGCAGCTTCGATTTCGCGGTGAAAGACCATGTCGACCTCGGCGTGCGGCACGGCTGGCTCGACGGCGAAGCCGGCGCCAAGCTCTCCGGCGCACGCTTCACCGTGCTGCGCGGCCAGCTGGCGCAACTGCATCGCGCGCTTGGGCAATTCATGATCGACCTGCACACGCGCGAACACGGCTACCTGGAATGCAACGTGCCCGTGCTGGTCAACAGCGACGCGATGTTCGGCACCACGCAACTGCCGAAATTCGAAGAAGACCTGTTCGCCACCCAGGTCGGCGATTCCCGCCGCTACCTGATTCCTACCGCCGAGGTATCGCTCACCAACCTCGTGCGCGACACCATCCAGGAAGCCGATGCCTTGCCGCTACGCCTTGCCGCGCATTCGCTGTGCTTCCGCGCGGAAGCCGGCAGCTACGGCCGCGACGTGCGCGGCATGATCCGCCAGCACCAGTTCGAAAAAGTGGAAATGGTGCAGGTTTCACGCGCCAGCGAATCCTACGCGCAGCTGGAGGAAATGGTCGGCCACGCCGAGAAGGTGTTGCAGAAGCTCAACCTGCCTTACCGCAAACTGCTGCTGTGCACCGGCGACATGGGCTTCCAGTCCAGCAAGACCTACGACCTGGAAGTGTGGTTGCCCAGCCAGAACACCTATCGCGAAATTTCCAGCTGCTCCAACTGCGAGGATTTCCAGGCGCGCCGCTTGCAAGCCCGCGTGCGCAACCCGGAAACCAACAAACCCGAGCTGGTACACACCTTGAACGGCTCCGGCCTCGCCATCGGCCGCACCCTGATCGCCGTGATGGAGAACTACCAGAACGCCGACGGCTCCATCACCGTGCCCGAAGCCCTGCGTTCCTATATGCACGGTGCGGAGAACATTGCATGATTTCCCGGCGAGCCCCTCGTAGAACAAGGTGGAGTTCTAATCCAGCTACTTCCTGATGATCGTGCTCGCCTCCATCATCGGCAGGCGCCTGAGCTTCGCCAGCGTGTGGGAGATCACGACGGCGGACATGATCTTCAGCATCATCGCCCTCGTGCTGGTGCTGGCCAGCTTCTGGATCGCCCGCAAGCGCCGCAGCTGGCGCCTGTGGATCATTGCCTCCGCCACCGCCACGCAACTGCTGCCGATGGTGTTGCGCCACCCTGTCATGCCGTTTCCGCTGCCGGGTGGGCTGATTCCGGTGGTGATCATTGTGTGGGTACTGGTGGCGCTGTCGCGGAAGGGGGCAGATGGTCCAAGGGCGCGTGGTTCCTGATACGATTACCGACCTTACAAACGAGTCTGCATACGCAGATTCGCCGCCTCGGCGAAGGCCGGGGCCTAGCGACTTCCCAAGTGCCTAGTGACAGGGGACTCGCCAACAAAATACGGAGAGATGGCCGAGTGGTTTAAGGCAGCAGTCTTGAAAACTGCCGTAGGTGTAAGCCTACCGTGGGTTCGAATCCCACCCTCTCCGCCACCCATAAAAAGACGCCCATCTGGGCGTTTTTTTATGGGTGGCGGAGAGGGTGGTGCGAACGAACGCGTTCGAGTCGACGGCGAGATATTGCTGAGATTCGACAATAATCAGGAAA
>NZ_DATJMN010000106.1:0-14433 GCF_035508675.1 Dyella sp. | reverse complement strand
GCTCCGGTATGCCGGTCCAGACCTTGGTGTCGTCCAGTGCGTTGAAGTCGAACTTGGCCAGGTCTTTGGGCTGCAGCACCTGGATATAGAGATCCCACTTCGGATAATCGCCCGCCTTGATCGCGCCATACAGATCATCGGTCATGTGGTTCCAGTCCGCACCAATGGATGTGGCGATGTCCTGCGGGCGGATGCCATGGATGCCCTGCTCGCTCTTCCAGTGGAACTTCACGTAGTGCACCTCGCCCCTGGCATTGACCAGCTTGAACGCATGCACGCCAAAGCCGTCCATGTGTCGATAGCTGTCCGGCATGCCTTCATCCGTATACAGGTGGGTCAACATCGACGTCGCTTCCGGCGTATGCGCAAAGAAATCGAACGCCAGGTTGGCATCCTGCACGCCCGTTACCGCACTCGGTTTGTTGGCATGCACGAAGTCCGGGAATTTGATCGCGTCGCGAATAAAGAAGATCGGCCAGTTGATGCCGACCAGGTCCCAGTTGCCCTGCTGTGTGTAGAACTTGGTGGCAAAGCCGCGCGGATCGCGCGCCTGCTCGGGTGAGCCGCGATAGCCCATCACGGTGGAGAAACGAACGAAGACTGGCGTGCTGGTGCCGGGCTTGAACACGACGGCCTTGCTCAGATCGGAAATATCGGCCGTCGGCTCAAAAACGCCAAACGCACCGGTGCCGCGCGCATGCACCACACGCTCGGGAATGCGCTCGCGATCGAAGCGCTGCAACTTTTCGATCAGCCGGGAATCCTGCAGCAATGTGGGGCCATTCGGACCGGCCGTCTGCGAATTCTGGTTATCGCCCACTGGCGCGCCGGCATTGGTCGTGAGAGATGCTGCTTGTGCATGCAGGCCTATGACCATGCACAGCGACATGGCAAGTGTTGAATAACGCGCAAAGCTTTTTATGGTTTTCATGGATGACTCCTCGAGTGTGTGAGGTACGCAACAGCCGGCGTATTTCCACTGATGAGTCTGCGTGCGTCTAATCGTTTGTTCGGATCATGTCGATAGGGGATTTCTATATCGGTGTCCATGGTGGTGGATTGGGCAGATGCACACATCGCGACGCTGAAAAAATCACACGCACGGTAAACCGTCATGCCTGCGGAAACAGGAATGACGGCAAAGACAGATGCAGCACGTCGCCGAAGCTAACCGCCTGCCATTACCCAGCTCGCCGGCTCAGCGCTGACCGGAAGCGCATGCGTCAACGGCAGCCCTAGCGTGCGCCACACGGATACCATCGCCTGCGCCAAGGCATCCACCAGCGCTTGATCGTGAAACGGTCCCGGCGTAATCCGCAGGCGCTCGGTGCCACGCGGCACGGTCGGATAGTTGATCGGCTGGAGATAAATGCCGTGCTGTTCCCGCAGCAGATCGCTGGCCCGTTTGCATAGATCCGCATCGCCCACCATCACCGGAACGATATGCGTGTCGGTCACCATCACCGGCAACCCGGCCGCCTGCAGCGCCTTGCGCGTAGCCGCCACGGCAACTTGCTGGCCGGTGCGCTCGGCTTGCGACACTTTCAGGTGCGCAATCGATGCCGTTGCCGCGGCGGCCATGGCCGGTGGCAATGCGGTGGTGAAAATAAAACCTGGCGCATGCGAACGTACCGCGTCCACTACCGCGCGCTTGCCGGCGATATAGCCGCCGAGCGTGCCGTAGGCCTTGGCGAGTGTACCTTCGATCACATCGATGCGATCCATCAGACCTTCGCGCTCGGCGATGCCCGCACCGCGCGGGCCGTACATGCCGACTGCGTGCACTTCATCGATGTAGGTCATCGCGTTATAGCGCTCAGCCAACGCGCAGATGCCGGCGATCGGCGCGATATCCCCATCCATGGAATACACGCTTTCGAACACGATCAGCTTGGGCCGGTTGCCCGCGCGGGCGAGCAGCTCTTCCAGGTGCGCCAGATCATTGTGGCGCCAGATCAGCTTGTCGCTGCCGGCGGCGCGTACGCCTTCGATCATCGAGTTGTGATTGAGCGCATCGGACAGGATCAGACAATCGGGCAGCAGCTTCGCCAGCGTGGAAATGCCGGCCAGGTTGGAGACGTAGCCGGAGGTGAAAACCAGCGCCGCCTCCTTGCCGTGCAGATCAGCCAGTTCGTGCTCCAGCGCCACGATGGCGCGATGCGTACCGGAAATGTTGCGCGTCCCGCCGGCGCCTGCGCCCATGCTTTGCGCCGCCTCGGTCAAGGCATGCACCACGGCGGGGTGCTGGCCCATGCCGAGGTAGTCGTTGGAACACCAGATCACGATTTCGCGCGGGCCATCCCGCCCCTCCCACGTCGCATGAGGAAAGCGGCCCGTCTGTCGTTCCAGGGTGGCGAAGACCCGGTAGCGGCGCTCCTGCTTCAGCGTATCCAGCGTGGATTGGAAATGGGCGAGGTAGTCGATCATGGCAATCCCTGGAACAGCTCCGGTCGCCGGCAGGCGAGGGTTACCGTGATCGTACGGAAGACGCAGGCCTGGTTGAAATTGAAAAATATGTTGGACGTCATAGAGGTTGCCTATAGCCAGGCAAGGACGCGCCCCCCCCCCGCAAGCAAGCACCATTCCAGGTTGCCCGTCTAGACGGCTATTGCAGAAATCCAAAAAACAGGCATACGCTGGCGCCGCATCCCACGATCCCCCCGTGTCCCCACACGGCGTGCCGGATGCCTACAACCACATCGTCGTCAGGAGGTCGTCTTATGTCGTCCGCAGGCCTGGCAGTCGTTCGTCGTGCGCATCATCCGGACATGGTGCGCGTGGCTGCGCTCAGCGTAGCCATCTCTCTCAACCTTGTCGCACTGATCTTCGCCATGCGTCCGTTGGCACCGCAGTTTGCCGCGGTGGTGGCATCGCCACCGCCTACCACCATACGCGTCATTGCCCAACCGCCACCGGCGCCCCCACCGCCGCCCATCGTGCTCAAGGCGTTGCCGAAAATCGTACCCATAACGGCCCCCGTACACGTGCCGGTGGTGCGTGAGCAACACCTGCTCCCGCCGGCCGCCGACGCACCACCCACGACAGAACCCTCGCACAACGCCCTGCCCGCCACGCCACCGAGCGTCGCGCCGCCAGCCACCATCGCGCCCGGCGTGGTGTCGCTGGCCTATCGCTCGGCGCCGGTGCGCTTCCCCGTGCAAGCCTTGCGCGCGCGCATGCAAGGCACGGTGCTGCTGCGCGTCTTGGTGGATGAAAACGGCAAGCCGGTCGATGTGATCGTCGATCGCAGCAGCGGCCATCCACTGCTGGACAAGAGTGCGCGCGAGCAAGTGTTGGCGGGCTGGACATTCCAGCCGGCGGTGATCAACGGCCACGCAGTCAAGGCCTGGGCACAAGTACCTGTCAGCTTCGTGTTGCAGGATATGTAGCGGCAGGAAACAAACATGCGGGAGCAGGGAATGGGCAAGCCGGCACACAGGTGCCGGCACTATTCCCTATTCCTGTTTCCGTCGTTCAGCGCGACACCTGCGTCACCGCCGGCTTGCGTGCCAGATGCACGATCGTCCATATCAGCCCGAACAACAGCAGCGCCGGCAGCATGACCGGCAACAGCGACAAGGCGATCACCGGCAGCACCAGCAACATCACTACGCCGCCAATCACAATGCCAACCGCGCCGGCAAGCAAACTGAACAAGCCGCCGATCAGACCAAAGGTGAGCTTGAAGACAAGCCCCACCAGCGAGCCGACCAGCCACAGCCCGCCTATCACCAGAAAGATCACCATCAGCTCGATCATGTCCGTTCCTCCGACGTCGGTGCGTGTTCGATGCGTTTCGTCCGACAAAGGTTTAATTGTCCGCAAAGCTCGCAAGGCTGCGCGCATGACTGGAACCTGGCGACCAGCTTAGGCCGGTGCGCGCCACTCTTCATGCCTCGGAAGTCATGCAGTTCATCTAAACCGGCTCTTACGACCATTTAACGGTGCGCATGCTCCACTGCCAAACATCTCCGGTCTGCTTACGAGTCCCATGCGTACATACCGAAACAGTCTTAAAAACTTGCGTGATATTGCGCTCGCATATTCGCTGGAAAAGAGTCCGGATCTCGCTTCGCTGTCGCGCGAACTCGGCGCGATTGTGCATCGCGAGGCGCGTGCGCTGGGCCATGGCCTGTCCGATTTGCGCACGCACAACCGCGGCCTGGAACGCTGGCTGCTTGCTCGTCGTGGCCATCCCGGCGTCAGCGTGCTGGTCATGGCATGGCCGCCCGGCTACAGCTCGCCATCGCACGATCATGCGGGCCTGTGGGGCATCGAATTGAGCCTGTACGGCGCGCTCGAAGTGGAATCGTGGACGCGTGCGTCGACCGCCGAACCGTGGCAATTGCGCGGACGCGACTGGCTCGGTCCCGGCGATGCAACCTGGTTCGATGCGGATCCGCCGTATATGCATCGCTGCCGCAATCTTTCGCGGCAGGAAACGGCACTGACCTTGCACGTGTACGGTGGCGATCTCGAAGACTACGCCGCCTACGAGCAGATCGAAGCGGAGCCGCGCTGGCTGAGCTTGCCGCAGCGCGCTCGCATCACCGGCCCGCTTCGCCTCTGACATCCACTACAAGATCGATCACCCATAAAGGAGTGACATGTTTCGACGCGTCGCCATCATCGGCGGCGGCGCCGCGGGAGCCACACTGCTTAGCGAATTGCTGGAGCGCTCCACGCCGCAGCCCCTGCATCTGGACTGGTATACCGGCGGCGGCACGCCCAGTCGCGGCATGGCTTATGGCACGCGTTCGGAACGTCACCTGCTGAACGTACGCGCGGCCTCCATGGGCATGTTCGCCAACCGTCCCAACGGTTTCCTGGAATACATGCAAAAACGCAACCCGGACATCGCCGGCACCGATTTCCTGCCGCGATGCTGGTACGGCGAATACCTCGAGGCCGAAACCGCCAACGCGCTTGCGCGCGCCAAGAGCAATGGCCACGACGTGCGCATCGTGCCGTACGCCGTGGATGCGATGGTGCCCGAAAACGATGGCGTCACCCTGTTCCAGGGCGAAAGCACCACGCGCGTCGAAGCCGCCGTGCTTGCGCTGGGCACGCTGCCGCCGCGCCCGCTTCCACAAGTGGATGACGCGTTGCTCGCCAGCGGGCGCTACGCCACCCAGCCATGGTCCTTGCTGGCCGACGCCAAGCCGGATACGCAGGCTTACCACGTGACGGTGATCGGCCTGGGCTTGACCGCCGTGGACGTGATCATCGAGCTGGCGGCGCTGTGGCCGCATGCGCGCTTCACCGCCCTCTCGCGCCACGGCCTGCTGCCGGAAGTGCACCAGGCGAGCGCCTCGTTGCCGTACGAAGACAGCGAAGAACTGGTCGAAGCGATGCGCGATGCGCCGGACATCCGCACCTGGATGCACCTGCTGCGCGACGCCATCGCCCATACCGACGATTGGCGCCGCGTAATCGACAGCCTGCGCCCGCATACCCAGCAACTGTGGCAGTTGCTGCCGCAGGCCGACCGCGCGCGTTTCCTGCGCCACGCGCGCTGGGCGTGGGAACGCTCGCGCCATCGCCTGCCGCAGCAAGTGGCGCAGTCCATCGCCGCGCTGGAACGAGAAGGCCGCCTGCAGCGGCTGAGCGGTCACCTGCACCGCGCAACACTTGGCGAATCCGGCCCGCAACTCACGTACCTGTCGCGGCACGAAAGCCGGGAGCAAACATTCACGGCGGATCTGATCGTGCAAAGCACCGGCCTGGACAACGACATCCGCAGCACGCAGCACACCTTGCTGCAGCAGCTGGTCACCAACGGCCACATCCGGCCCGACCCGTTCGGCCTGGGCATCCAGGCCACGCCGGACGGCCGCCTGCTGCACAACGGCAGCGCATGGCCACGGCTGTTCGCCATCGGCAGCATGCTGCGCGGCACCTTGTGGGAATCCACGGCGATGCCGGAGGTGCGGCAGCAGGCACGGCACTTGGCGGATCGCTGGCTGGCGGGGTGATGGCGCATGCGATGACGTAGGTTGGGGTGAGGCGCAGCCGAACCCCAACAAGGCATGCCGCATCGGGAGACGTTGGGGTTCGCGTTCCGCTCACCCCAACCTACGCCGCTCCGTGCGAATGCGGACAGAGTACCGATACCCCGCGGCTCATGCTCTACTTCACGCCCATGACCCTGCCGGAACTCATCCTGCTGCTCGCCGTGCTGCTGCATGCCATCGGCATCGTCGCCGCCATGCACGCGGTGATAAACACCCGCACCCCGCAAGGTGCGTTTGCATGGGCGTTGGGATTATCACTGCTGCCCTACGTCACCTTGCTGCCGTACCTCTATCTCGGCCGTAGCCATTTCCAGGGATATGTCACATTGCATCGCGTGCATCGCCAACGCCTGTCGCAGGCTGCGCAGCGTGGCGAGCGCAATGGCGTACCGCCATCGTGCAGCCGCTACAGCGCGCTGGTGCAGATGATGCACGGCACGTTTCATCCCGGTCAGCAGCTGCGGCTGCTGGTCGATGGCGAGGCGGCGTTCGAGGCCATGTTTCAAGCCATCGCGCAGGCGGAAAGCTGCATCCTGCTGCAGTTCTTCATCTTCCACGACGACGGACTCGGACGACGCATGCAACAGGCGCTGCTGGAACGGGCGGCTGCCGGCGTGCGCGTGTTCGTGCTGTTCGACGGCATCGGCAGCCATGCCCTGCCGCGGCACTATGTGGAAACCCTGCGCAGCGGCGGCGTGGCGATCCACCCCTTTGCCACGCGGCGGCGTCCCAACCGTTTCCAGCTCAATTTCCGCAACCATCGCAAAATCGTCGTGGTGGATGGCTGGCTCGGTTTTCTCGGCGGCCTCAACGTGGGCGACGAGTACCTGGGACTGAAGCCGCCGCTGGCGCCGTGGCGCGATACGCACCTGCAACTGGCCGGCCCGGCCGTGGCCGACCTGCAACGCAGCTTTGCCGTGGACTGGCATTGGGTAACCGGCGAACTGCCGCCCATGTTGCCGCCCCGCGCCGCCGAAGGCAGCGCCCATACGCTGATTGCGGCAACCGGTCCAGCCGATCCGCAGGAAACCTGTTCGCTGTTCTTTACCGTCGCGATCAATGCCGCCTGCAAGCGGCTGTGGCTCAGCACCCCCTACTTCGTGCCTGACCAGGCGGTGCTGTCAGCACTGCGCCTGGCCGTGATGCGCGGCGTGGACGTGCGCGTGCTGCTGCCCTCGCGGCCGGATCACCACACCGTGTTTCTTGCCTCCATCCTGCATGCGTATGACGCGATCGACGCTGGTATCCGCATGTATCGCTACCAGCCCGGCTTCATGCACCAGAAAGTGTTGCTGATCGACGACGATACCGCCTGCGTCAGCAGCATGAACCTGGACAACCGTTCGTTCCGGCTCAACTTCGAGATCGGCGCGCTGAACGTGGATCGCGGCTTTGCCGCCGCGGTGGAGCGGATGCTGGTGGAAGACTTCGGCAAGTCGGTGGAAATCACGCGCGACGAATATCGCAAGGCGGCTTATCCGCGCAAGCTCGCCATGCATGTAGCGCGGTTGTTCGATCCGGTGTTGTAGCTAATCGCCACGCAACGCACGCCGCCAATCGCCCCCGCGCAACAGCCAACCCAATCCCGCCCCCACCAGCGCACCCAGCAATTCCCAGAACACGCGCAGCCCGATGCTGTCCGGGTCGTGGACCTGCGCCAGCCGCGCTTTCAGGTATTGCAGGGAGTTCATGGCGGCGTAGTTGAAATAGATCAGGTCCCACATGTCGCCGCTGGCGGTCAGCAGCAGGGACACCAGGAAGGCGATGGCGATCATCCGCAGCGGACTCCAGCCCTGCTTGTGGCCGATGGCGTAAACGACCAGATAAACCAGCAGGGCGACGGCAGCGCTGATGCCGCCCGCCTCCAGGCCGCCCACCAGTCCATAGCCCATCCACGATTGGTCGTAATGCATCAGCCGTTTCCGCATGCCTGAAGTGATCGCTTGCATTATGCCGCCGCTCCGCGGTGGAATCTTGCGATCTCTTCAGCGGACCCACGCATGCATCCCCATGCCGCCCTGATCGTCGTCGACGTGCAACCGGACTTCATGCCCGGCGGCACACTGGCCTGCCACGAAGGCGACACCATCGTGCCCGGCATCGACCGCTTGTTGCGCCAGCGCCTTTTCAAACAGGTGGTGGTCACCCAGGACTGGCACCCGCGCGGGCATATCTCCTTTGCCAGCACGCATGCCGGGAAAAGCGCGTTCGAAACCATCCCGCTGCATGGTCATTCGCAAACCCTGTGGCCGGATCATTGCGTGCAGGACACGCCGGGAGCTGCCCTGCATCCGGGCATCGACTGGTCGCCGGCCGACCTGATCCTGCGCAAGGGCAGCCACCCGGCCGTGGACTCCTATAGCGCGTTCCAGGAAAACCACGGGCCGGACGGCCAGCGTCCCCGCACCGGGCTGGCCGGATGGTTGCGGGAACGCGGCGTAAGCGAGGTGTACGCCGTAGGGCTGGCGCGCGACGTGTGTGTGTTGTGGACGGTGCAGGATGCGCTGGAGGCAGGCTTCACGGCCCACGTGATCTGGGATTTGACGCGACCGGTGACGCCCCAAAGCGATGCGGAAACGCGGACGACATTGCAGCGCCTGGGCATTGGCATCCTGGATTCGGCTCGCCTTGCTTGACGCGAGATGATTGTTTGCTCGGACTCCCTCCCCTGGGTAGCAGGGGAGGGTCGGGGTGGGGTTGCCTGGGCTTTAGCGCACCACCGAATGTCGCCGTCATTCGATCGCAAAACGCACATGTCAGCGGCGTGTGGTTCCGACGCTCGCTGCGCTCGCACCCCGCCCTAGCCCTCCCCCCGGATCAAGTCCGGGGCAGGCTCTACTTCGCAGGGGAGGGGACCGTTTGGCGCGATGATCCAGATGGCGCTTTGAGTAGCGTTCTGCATGGCAAGGTTGGGGTTCGCTGGCGCTCACCCCAACCTACGGGTCCGGCTACGCTTCGTCTTCGCCGGCCACACTCACGTGAACATCCTCATCCGCGCCGATCCATACCGACACGCTGATCGGGCGGCAGCACACCTGGCAATCCTCGATGTAGTGTTGATCGCCCGCCGATGGGTCCACCAGGATCTCGATGCGCTCGCCGCAATACGGGCACGCGATGGTGCACGGCGTGAGCATGTCCATGTCAGGCTGCCGCGCGCTCGGCCAGTTGCGCGATCGCCGCGGGAATGGCGGAGGGCGCGTCCACGGTCAGCATGCGCGGCGCATCGGCTTCGCCCAGGCCGTTTTCCAGTTCGTGCTCCCACGTCACGTGATAGGGCATGTGTACACCCCAGCCGCCCAGCCGGATCACCGGCTCGATATCCGAGCGCAGCGAATTGCCCACCATCGCAAATTGCGCCGGCTCCAGCGAGAACTCGCCCAGCACGCGGCGATAGGTGGCGATGTCCTTTTCCGACACGATCTCGATGCGGTGGAACAGGTCGGCCATGCCGGACTGCGTCACCTTTTTTTCCTGGTGGAACAGGTCGCCCTTGGTGATCAGCACGACCGCATGCTGCGCGGCCACGGCGGCGACCGCCTCACGCACGCCCGGCAGCAATTCCACCGGATGCTGCAAGACCGTCTTGCCGATTTCCACCAACGCATGAATGTCGGCGGCGGAAATGCGGCCTTCGGTGATCGCGATGGCGGTTTCCACCATCGACAGCGTCATGCCCTTCGCCCCGTAGCCGAACAGCTTCAGATTGCGCCGCTCGGTCGCCAGCATGCTGGCCTGCACGTGGCTGTCGCCCACGTCCACGTAGCGCCCGATGATGCCGGTGAAGCGTGCGCTGGCCTCGCGGTAATACCCCTCGCTGTGCCAGAGCGTGTCGTCACCGTCGAAGCCGATGAGCTTGAGCATGGACCGTCCTCGAATGGGGCTGGCAAGCTTACCGCGCTCGCCGCGCCGGCGCATGCGCGAGCGCTACAATCGTGCACGGCATCGACAGCGGGGTCATGGGGTATGAACGGCAATCGGGCAGCGTCTTTCTGGCGGCGGGCACGCGTCGTGCGGATCGGTGGACGCCCGTTCGTCTCCCAAGGCTTGAAGGAACACGTCTGGGACGACTTCTACCATCGCGCACTGACCATGAGCTGGCCGGGTTTCTTCGGCCTGGCGGTCAGCGTGTTCCTGATCTTCAATGCGCTGTTCGCCATGATCTACCAGGTCGACCCGAACGGCATCGCCAACCAGTTTCCGAAAGGCTTGGCCGGCGCGTTCTTTTTCAGCGTGGAAACGCTCGCCACGGTGGGCTATGGCGACATGCATCCGCAGTCGGTCTACACGCACGTGGTGGCCACCGCGGAAATCATTTTGGGGATGGGCAATATCGCCGTGTTCACCGGCCTGATCTTCGCGCGCTTCTCGCGCCCGCGCGCCAAGATCATGTTCGGCAAGCATCCCATCGTCCGCATGATCGACGGCAAGCAGACGCTGATGCTGCGCGCTGCCAACATGCGGCAGAACCTGATCGCACAGGCCTCGGCCCAATTGCACCTGCTGCGCCTGCATGCATCGCCGGAAGGCTTTCAATTGCGCCGCATCGAAGACATGGCGCTGGTGCGCAACCAGCATCCGATCTTCATGTTGAGCTGGAACGTCATGCATGTGATCGACGAGAACAGCCCGCTCTACAACGTTCCACTGGAAAACCTCGAAGCCGGCGAAGCCGCGCTGCTGCTCACCATTGAGGGCATCGACGAAACCACCTCGCAATCGATGATGGCGCGCCACCAATGGAGCATCAAGGAAGTGCGCTGGAATCACCGCTATGCCGATCTGGTACACAAGGACAGCGATGGTGTCAGCATCATCGACTACAACGTCTTCCATGACGTGTTGCCGTTGGATGAGGAAGAGCAGCAGTTGAGCTGATGGGGAGCCGGCCGGGCTTGCCTGGGTCGTGACGACGGCGAGGTGCGTCAAACCTCATCGCCACGATCGCCCGGCGCAGGACATCACGCCCCTACGCGCTGTCGCTCCGCATCAATATCCTTCACCGGCCGCACCTCGATACAGCCGGTGGCCGCCCACGGAAAACTCTGCGCAATGCGCACGGCCTCATCGATATCCTTCGCCTCGATCAGGTTGAATCCACCCAGGTATTCGCGCGCTTCCGCATAAGGCCCGTCGATCACGGTGGTGCGGTTGTTGCGCACGCGCACCGTCTTGGTCTGCGCCGGCGGCTCCAGTTGCATGGAATCGAGCAGATGGCCTTCCGTGCGCAATTCGTCGGCGTGCTTGAAGCAGCCGTTCATCATGGTGTCGAACTGGCCTGGCGGCAGGGTGTCCAGCAGGGAGTCGTCGTTGTAGATCATGACCAGGAATTTCATGGATTTCTCACGCGGGCATGGGGGGCGAAAGGCGGCCGACAGCCGAGGCAGGTTAGGCCAAGCCGGATGTGCGGTCCAGGCCCATTTCAGCAGGGTTTCGGCTCACCGTTCGAGACGCGCCGGGGGTGCCTGTCATATAGTTCGCGCGCCTCTCTGTTGAAATAGCGGCGCCCTTCCGCCGCCCCGTACCCTCCGAGTGACCTGAATGGGAATGCTTAACAACGCCTGGCTCGTGCTGGGATTGATCGGCCAGACGGTGTTTTCTGGCCGTTTTCTGCTGCAATGGATTTACAGCGAATACAAGCGGCGCAGCGTGATTCCGATGGCATTCTGGTACGCCAGCATCGTCGGTGCCCTGCTGCTGCTTTGCTACGCCTGCTACAAGAAAGACCCGGTATTCATCGTGGCGCAGAGCAGCGGGCTGCTGATCTATCTGCGCAACCTGCAGATGCGCCGGCGTGGCAAGAAAACACCCGCGGCCGAATCCGAATCCTCGGAGCTGGCGTCATGACGCTCGACCACCAGACCCTGTGGATCGGCTTGGGGATGATCGGCCAGTTGCTGTTCGGCGTGCGCTTCCTGGTGCAATGGCTATACAGCGAAGCGCGCGGGCAGAGCCTGATCCCGCCCGCGTTCTGGTACCTGAGCGTGGCCGGCGGCGCGATCGTGCTGAGCTATGCCATCCACCAGCGCGAGGTCGTCTTCATCATCGGCGAATCAGTCACCCTGGTGATTTTCCTGCGCAACTTGATCATGTTGCGCAAGCAGCCCGAATCGGACTGACGCCCCGCATCATGCGCCTGCTGCTCTGCTTCGCCGTCCTGGCCTGGTCGACCGCCACAGCAGGCACCACCGCTTCCTTCGATGTTCGTCCCGAACAGGCGCTGCTCGCGCGCCTGCTGCCGCACCAGGCGCAGCAATTCGAACTCGGCACGCTGCCAACGGCAAACGGCCACGAGCGTTTCCGCATCGCCGGCGGCAACGGCCATATCCAGGTGGCGGGCAGCACGCCCAGCGCGTTGCTGTTCGGCGTCAACTGGTATCTCAAATACGTCGCGCACGTGCAGATCTCGCCCAATGGCGATCGCGTCAGCGACGCGCCGTTTCCGTTGCCGACGACGGCCATCGACAAGGAAACGCCCTACCCTTATCGCTACGCACTCAACGAGAACGTCGACGGCTACACCGCGCCCTACTGGGATTGGCCGCGCTGGCAACGCGAGATCGACGTGCTGGCGCTGTCCGGCATCAATGCGGTGCTGATCGAGCGCGGCACGGATAGCGTGCTGTACCAGACCTTTCGCGACGTCGGCTATGCGGATCAGGACATCCGCGACTGGATCACCCAGCCCGCGCACCAGAACTGGCAGCTGATGGGCAACCTGTGCTGCTTCAACGGGCCGATCAGCACGGCGCTGATGCACAAGCGTGCCGCTTCCGCACAGAAGATCATCGCGCGCCTGCGCCAGCTCGGCATCACACCGGTGCTGCCTGGTTTCTATGGCATCGTGCCGGCCGATTTCCAACGCCGGTTTCCGCAGGCCCACGTCGTGCCGCAGGGCGAGTGGGCCGGTTTCACGCGGCCGGGCTGGCTCGATCCGCGCGATCCCATGTTCGCCAAACTGGCCGCCGCGTTTTACCGCCATCAACGCGAGCTGTTCGGCGACAGCAGCATCTACGACATGGAAGTGTTCCAGGAAGGCGGCGATGCCGGCGACGTGCCGGTGCCGCAAGCCGCGCGCGACGTGCAGAATGCCCTGCGCACGGCGCATCCGGGTGCGCGCTGGATGATGCTCGCCTGGCAGGGCAATCCGCGCCAGGATCTGCTCGCCGGCGTCGACCGGAACGACCTGCTGATCATCGACATCGATCACGACCGCGTACCGCGCGATAACCGCCAAAAGGATTTCCAGGGTGCACCGTTCCTGTTCGGCGGCATCTGGGAGTTCGGCGGGCGCACCACGCTTGGCGCAAACATCCGCAACATCACCGAACGACTGCAGCGCCTGGGTCGCATCAACCACAACATGGCCGGCACGGCGGTGTTCACCGAGGGCATGGATACCAATCCGTTCGCGTTCGACCTCTTTACCGAAATGGCCTGGCGCCATGCGCCAGTCGATCTCGCCGCCTGGACCGCCGATTACGTACGCCGCCGCTACGGCGCGGCCGACCCGCATGCCCTGGCTGCCTGGAACGTGCTGCTGCACACCGCCTACGACATCCACGTCGACCAGGTCGTCTTCAACAGCGAGCGCGACGCGGCGCAGGAATCCCTGTTCAACGCCCAACCCAGCCTCACCGCCAACCGCGCCTCGAACTGGTCGCCCGAAGCGATGCGCTACAGCGCACAGGCATTCAAGCAGGCGCTACCCGAGCTGCTGCAAGTCGCCCCCGCCCTGCGCAACAGCGAAACCTATCAATACGACCTGGTGGACGTCGCCCGCCAGACCCTGGCCAACGAAAGCCGCCTGCTGCTGCCGCAGATCAAGGACGCTTACGACACCAAAAGCCGTCCGCGTTTCGAGGCGCTCACGCAACGCTGGCTGCAACTGATGGACCTGCAAGACCAGTTGCTCGCCACCAACCGCTGCTTCCTGGTCGGCCACTGGCTGGCGCCAGTGCAACCATGGGCCAGCTCGCCCGCGGAACGCGCACGGCTCGACTACGACGCCCGCTCCCTGCTCACCACCTGGGGCGAGCGCAAGGCCAGCGAAGGCGCCGCCTTGCACGATTATGGCAACAAGGATTGGGCAGGACTCACGCGCGATTATTACCGGCTGCGCTGGCAGACCTATTTCTCGACATTGGACCTGGCACTGCGCACTGGCGCACCACCCAAGGCCATCGACTGGTTTGCGATGGGCGAGGCATGGAACCGCGGCACGCAGGTGTATCGCGACGAGCCTGTCGGCAATGCGTACAACGTGGCGACGCGCATCGTTGAAGCGCTGCAGCGTGGCGCGCCCGCTCGATGAGCGCGTAGGCCGGAATGCAACCCAAGCGTTGCGAACCCGGGAGAAAGCCGGATTGTCACTCCCACCCGTGCGATAGCAGTCACCTACCTAGGGATGCCATGCAGC
>NZ_DATJMN010000105.1:0-51487 GCF_035508675.1 Dyella sp. | reverse complement strand
GGTGGAACCTACGCGCTCCAGCGTACCTTCCTGCAGCAGGCGCAACAGGCTCATCTGCGCATCCGGCGGCAGATCGCCGACTTCATCCAGAAACACCGTGCCGCCTGCCGCCGCCTCGAAGTGGCCCACGCGGCGGGCATTCGCACCCGTGAACGCGCCGCGCTCATGCCCGAACAACTCCGACTGCACCAGGTTGGCCGGCAACGCACCGCAATTGATGGCCGCAAAAGGATGAGCGCGGCGCGGCGATAACTTATGCAGCGCACGCGCAGCCACTTCCTTGCCAGTGCCGGTTTCGCCGGTAATCAGCACCGGCAGTTCCACCGGCGCGTATTTGCGCAGGCTCGCCACCACCGCCATCATCGCCGGGCTGTTGCCGGTAATGCCTGGCACGTCCGCATGGACGATGATCGGTGGCGGCGCATCGCCTGCCAGCTTGGCCAGCGTGTCAACCAGCCGATGCATATCTACTGGCGCGGTGAAGAAATCGATGCTGGCACGGAGCACGCGCTCCACTTCGGGCGCCTGCACCGAGGTCTCGGCAGACAACAGTGCCAGCCACGGAATACGCGGATGATCGGCCATCAGTTTGGCCATGCTGCGCAAAGCCTCGACGTCGGCCATGCGCACGTCGGCCATCGCCACGACCGTATCGCCTCGCCGGATGCCCACGCCACCCCCTGGGGCATTCGCATCCGCCACTCGCGTATGCCAACCTGCCTGCGCCAAACGCGCTCTTTCTATACTCGTCGGCTCCCCGAACCACACTAAACAGCGGATCGACGTATCGCTAATCATCGCAACGCCTCCCTCCAGGATAGCTGGCCCGCGGTCCCAGCCACATCCCATGGCAGGCCTTCGCCCCCGCGCCCGTGGGCCAGCATGCGCCAGAAACTCGGCGCCGTTCACGGAATATACACCCGAATTTCGTGGGCGATCACTTTTTGAGCAGGCAAAACGCCTATTGCCATGCCCGCCCGCCATGGCATGGGATGTCCATGCTAAGCATCAAATGGCGGCGGCCTGATGACAGGCGCTTCTTGAACGCGTTAGTTCAAGAACAGATCGGGCAGCAGCGGCGCACCGGGCTGATAAGCGTAATGATCGAAATCGCGCGTGCCCGCTTCGCGCAACACGTCCTCGTCGATCGCGAAGCGGCCGGTGCACTGCCGCGCAGGCTGGGTCAGCAGCACGTGCGCAGCATCCGCAACGATCTCGGGACGGCGACAGTGTTCGGGCCTTACGCCATCGATCATGGCAATAGCTGCCGTGGCAATGACTGTGCGCGGCCATAGCGCGTTCACGGCGATGGCCAGCGAGGCAAGTTCCGCACTCATGCCCAGCACACACAGGCTCATGCCGTACTTGGCAATGGTGTAGGCGGTATGCGGGGCGAACCATTTCGGATCGAGGTTCGGCGGTGGCGCCAGCATCAGTACATGCGGATTGCTGGCCTTTTTCAAATAGGGCAAGCACGCCTGCGTCACCATGAAGGTGCCCCGCGTGTTCACTTGATGCATGAGATCGAAGCGTTTCATCGGCGTGCCTTCGGTGCCGGCAAGCCAGATGGCGCTGGCATTGTTGACTACGATATCGATGCCACCGAACCGCTCCAACGCTTGCGCGACCGCCGCCTGCACGTCGCCTTCTTCGCGAATGTCCACCTTCAACGCCAGCGCCTTCCCGCCGGCCGCTTCCACGTCGGCAGCGGCCGTATGGATGGTGCCCGGCAGTTTGGGATTGGGCACGCCGCTCTTGGCAGCGATCACGATATTGGCGCCATCGCGTGCTGCACGCAGCGCTATCGCAAGCCCGATGCCGCGCGAGGCGCCGGTAATGAACAGGGTTTTTCCGGCCAGGGTGCTCATAGGAATGCTCAGGCTTTTTGGAAGCGCGGCAGGATATCGCGCAGGGTGGCCAAACGCTGCAATGGATCTGTCATTTCCAGCAGCTGTTGTTGTTCTTCGCGTGTCAACGGCAACAATTCGGCAAGGCGAAAACCCAGCCAGCCAGCATCGTCATAGGAGGCGCGCGGTTCGTGCCGCCAGTGCGGCCCAATGGTTTCAATCAAACGTTCAAGAATGGTCTGCAGCAAGGCGAATTCCACCGGCACTTCCTGCGGTGATTCGTCCGGCCACAATTGCACATCGCCACGCAGCAGGCCATCGGAGCGTGCACGTGTGCGCAATACGCGAAAACGGCTGCCGCCTTCGGCGGAGATGCCCAGCAGACCGTCTTCCCGATGACTGAAGTCCACGATGCGCGCCAGCGTGCCGATGGCCGCCGGGCGCGCCGGCACGCCCACCTCGGCGCCTTCCAGAATGAGGCACACACCGAAGGCTGTACCGCTGCGCGTGCATTCGCGCACCAGGTCCAGATAACGCGGCTCAAAGATTCGCAGCTGCAGCTGGCCGCCCGGATACAACACGGTACCGAGCGGAAACAGGGGCACTTCCATGGGAGGTAACTGAGCGGCCATGCCCTGAATAGTAGCCACTGGACGCCTCACATCGCACGCGGCAGAGTGCGTCGATATCCATGCAGGAAGCCCCACCGGATGTCCGTCACACCACTGGCCGCCGCCATGCCACCCGCCTCGACACCCGTGCAGCCGGCACCCGCCCCGGCCGTGCTGGAAGTCCGCGCCCTGAATAAGTCCTTCAAGCAACGCCAGGTGCTCAGGTCGCTGGACTGGAGCGTGCCAGGCGGACGCGTGATCGGCCTGCTCGGCCGCAACGGTGCCGGCAAGACGACGCTGCTGCGCTGCCTGCTGGGTCTTTCGCCTATCGACGGCGGCAACATCACGCTGTTCGGCGAGCCGATGCTGGAACCGGGTGGCGAGCGCATGCACCGCATTGGTTTCGTGCCGCAGACCTTCGATCTGTTTCCCTGGATGAAGGTGCGCGCTTATCTCGATTTCACCGCGGCCTTCTACGCGCGCTGGAATCATGACCTGGTGACTCGCCTGCTGGCGACCTGGGAGCTGGACGTCAAGCAAAAGATCGGTGAACTTTCACAAGGCCAACGGCAGAAGCTGGCGATCGTGCGTGCGATTGCGCCGGATCCGGACCTGCTGGTACTGGATGAGCCCGTAGCCAGCCTCGATCCCCAGGCGCGCCGCGCCTTCATGGGCGAATTGCTGACGCTGATGCGCGCGCCGGGCAAGACGGTCATTTTTTCTACCCATATCACTGCCGACCTCGAACGCGCCGGCGCGGATATCGCCCTGCTGCGCGATGGCCGCATCCAATTCACCCGGCCGTTGGCGGAATTGCGCGAGCGGCTGAAGCGCGTGGTCTTGGCGCGCGCGGAAGGTTGGGCACAGGCACCCACGGTGGCAGGCAGTCTCAAGTCACACGTGCAGGACGAACAAGCCGTGCTGCTGGTCGAAGATCCCGTTATCGATAGCCTGCATGCGCTCGCCATGCGTGAAAACGCCAGCATGCACATCGAGACACCCACGCTGGAAGATCTGTTCGTGGAGTTGGCATGAGTGTCGCCTGGCAACTCTGGCTGCAGTTGTTTCGCCGCACGCCATTACTGGTCGTACTGGCGAACCTGTTGCGCCTTGCCGCCGCGTATTTCGCCGTACGATGGCTGCGTGGCGAGGAGGAGCTCGCCATCGTCGCCGCGATGCTGTTTGGGGCAGCAACGTGGATATGGCATACCGGCCAGGGTTATCAGCTGCGAGGCCTATGTGTACCGGAGAGTTTTCTGCTGCCAAATTTCCGCAGGCGCTTGCTGGAATACGGCGCCATCGATGTAGCGATGTGGGTGCTGCTGCCGCTGCTCATCACCGTCATCGGCGGCGCGCCGCACTTGTCGCTGATCGCCTGCGCACTGCTGATCCTCGCCGGCATGGGGCTGATGATGGGCAGCAACCCCCGCACCGGCGCCTACATCTGGCCGTTCCTGATCGTGCTGGGCTGGATGCCATCGTTCCTGACCGCCTTCTTCAAAGAAGCGCTGCGCTCGCCACTCACCCCATGGCTGCTGCTGGCTGGCGTGGCTTTGCTGCTGCGGTTCAGCATCGCGCCGTTATTGCGGATCGAGGATCGGGAAACCGCGGCTTCGCCACTGGAAAGCACCAGCCTGGGCCGCATGCAAACCCGCAGCACGCCTGGCGAACCACGGCGCATGGGCCGATTCGGAAAACGCATCAATGCGCTATACGAACAACTGGCAGAGCGGACCCTGCAGCGTGCCTTGGCGGCCTACGCGGGCAGCCCAAGCTTTCGACGACGCATGATCCTGGTGCGGCGCTTGCTGCTGCCGAACGACAACCCGGAAGCCATCGTGCTGCGCATAGTCCTGGTGGCCGTGATCGTCTGCTTTTATTTCGTCGCCATCATGCATCGCCAGCATTTCAACCCGGTGGTTATCGGCGCCTACGCGATCATGCTGAGCGTCTCGCGTTTTCCGCAGTTGAATGTCGGCATGCTGCGCATGCGGCCGAACATGGCCGATCTTTATCTGACACTGGCGCCGGAGACACGCGCCGAGTACCAGCAAACCATCTCGGATGCATTGCTGATCCTGGTGCCCATCAGCCTGCTTACCGCACTCGTCTACACCGTGCTCGGCGCCGTGTTGATGCATGCGCCGGATCCGTGGCACATGCTGTTCGTGGCAGCGATCGTTTCGCTGGCCACCAGCCTGGCTGCGCTCGCCTTGCATCTGATCGGCCCGGAAGGCAGCACAGGCCGCGCCATCGTCAACCTGGCGGTGATGTTCGGCACGATGGCCGTGTATTGGGGCGGTTATTGGCTGGTAGGCACCGCCGGCTACCTGATCGGCGGTGGCCTGCTTGCGCTGGTGTCACTGGGATTTGGCGCCGGGGTGTGGATGGCGGCGCAGCGTGAATATGTGTCGCGCGCGCCGCGCTTCGATGCGCCGATCGGTTGATGCTTGCAGGTAGGCCGGAACGAGGCGTAGCCGAATCCCAGCCCAGGCATACATCATGGCGATGCTGGGATTGCCATCCCAGCCTACGCGTGCAGCGCTTCGACGAAACGGCGCGGCGCGTTCTCGAAGCCGCCGTTGGACATGAACACTACATGGTCGCCGGCACGCGTTTGCGACCTCAGCACAGCAAGCAAATCGCTGACGGTAGGCGCAGTGCTGGCGCGGCCGTGCAAGGCGTCGGTCACGCGACGGGCGTCCCACGGTAGTTCGGGTCGATGCAGAAACACCACGGCGTCGGCGTCGGCCAGTGAGGGCGCCAAGGCGTCGGCGTGCGCACCCAGCCGCATGGAGTTGGAACGCGGTTCCAGCGCCACCAGGATGCGCGCGTTACCCACTTTCGCGCGCAAACCGGCCAGCGTGGTGGCAATGGCGGTGGGATGATGGGCGAAGTCATCGTAGACGCGCACGCCAGCGACTTCGCCCACCAGCTCCATGCGACGCTTTACGCTCTGGAACGTGCCGAAGGCCGGCAGCAGCGCGCGCGGATCGGCGCCTGCTGCGGTGGCCGCGGCCAATGCGGCCAGCGCATTCATCACGCTGTGATCGCCCAGCAGCGGCCAGTTCACCTCGCCGATCGCTTCACCTTGGTATTGCACGGCGAAGTGCGATCCATCGGCTTCGATCAAGCGTGCCTGCCAGTCGCCCTTGCCGATGCCGAAGGTTTCGACCGGCGTCCAGCAGCCCATCGCCAGCACTTCGGCAAGATAGGCATCGTGCGCATTGACGATCAGCTTGCCGTTGCCCGGCACCGTGCGCACGAGGTGGTGGAACTGGCGCTGGATCGCGGCGACGTCCGGGAAGATGTCCGCATGGTCGTACTCGAGATTGTTGAGAATGGCGATGCGGGGGCGGTAGTGCACGAATTTGGAGCGCTTGTCGAAAAACGCGCTGTCGTATTCATCCGCCTCGATCACGAAAAGCTTGCCCTGCCCCAGCCGCGCCGAGATACCGAAGTTGCCGGGCACGCCGCCGATCAGGAAACCCGGCGCCAGCCCCACGCTATCGAGCAGATGCGCCAGCAGGCTGGTGGTGGTGGTCTTGCCATGCGTACCGGCTACCGCCAGCACCTCGCGCTCGACCAGCAAGCGCTCGCCCAGCCACTGCGGACCGGACACGTAGCGCAGGCGCTCATCGAGCATGTGCTCCACCGCCGGATTGCCGCGCGTCATGGCATTGCCGACGATGACCAGATCGGGCGCGGGCTGCAAATATTCGGCCCGGTAGCCTTGCATCAAGGCGATGCCCAGCGCTTCGAGCTGGGTGCTCATCGGCGGGTAGACGTTGGCGTCAGAGCCCTCCACCGTTTCGCCGAGTTCGCGCGCCAAGGCGGCGACGCCGCCCATGAAGGTGCCGCAGATACCGAGAATGTGCAGACGCATGCGATGTGTGTGTCTAGGCCCGGCTCTCTTCCCATCTTTGATCACTAACGCCTTGATCAAGGACAGCGAAGACTAAGCCAAAAGCGTCAGCTATGGGCCGCCGCCGTCTCGTTGGCCAGCGCACGCTTCACGCGCGCCGTGACCTCATCCAGTTCGCCCACGCCATCGACCACCTGCAACTTGCCGCGGCGTGCGTAGAACTCGGCCACCGGCGCCGTCTGTTCGGCGTAGACCTTCAGGCGATCGCGCACCACTACCGGGTCGTCGTCCTTGCGGTGTTCCGCAGCGAAGCGGATTTCGCAGCGCTTGATGATCACCTCGCTCGGTACCTCCAGCTTCACCACCGCATCCAGCGGCTGGCCGATCTTGGTCAGCAGGTGGTCGAGCGCGTCGGCTTGCGCGAGATTGCGCGGGTAGCCGTCGAGGATGAAGCCGGGCCGGGTATCGGCTTCGGCCAAGCGCTCCTCCAGCATGCCGAGCAGGATGTCGTCGGACACCAGTTGGCCGGCATCCATCACCGCCTTGGCCTTGATGCCCAGTGGAGTACCCGCTTTCACCGCCGCCCGCAGCATGTCGCCGGTCGAGATGTGCGGCACGCCGAGATCGGCCTTCAGCCGAGCCGCCTGGGTACCCTTGCCCGAGCCGGGCGCGCCAAGAAGGACAAGTCGCATATATCTCCACAAGATCCCGCGTTCTGTCGCACACTGCGGCAGTTACCGGGATTCCTTAGATGAATGGCGGTCAAGGTAGCGTCTGCGTGGGGTTGCGTCAAACGACAAACGCTCCGAATTCACGCCAAGTCGCTGATATATATGTGATCCATCATTAACGTCGAATTGTCACATAGGCTTTGGAGAGCGCCCATGAAGTCGAAAGCACGTTCCGCTACCGATCGCATGCTGTACGCCCAGTCCGGCGGCGTCACCGCCGTGATCAACGCCACCGCCGCCGGCGTGATCCAAACGGCGCGCGCGCGCCGCATTCCGGTATATGCCGCACGCAACGGCATCCTTGGTGCGTTGCGCGAAGAACTGATCGACACCACCCGGGAAACGGCTGCCGCCATCGCCGCGCTCAGGCACACGCCGGGCGGCGCCTTCGGCTCCTGTCGCTACAAGTTGAAATCGCTGGATGACAACCGCCGCGAGTATGAGCGGCTGATCGAGGTGTTCCGTGCCCACGACATCCGCTGGTTCCTCTACAACGGCGGCAATGATTCGGCCGATACGGCGCTGAAGATTTCCCAGCTAGGCAAAGCGATGGATTACGACATCCGCTGCATCGGCGTACCCAAGACGGTGGACAACGACCTGATGATCACGGACTGCTGCCCTGGCTTTGGCTCGGTGGCGAAGTACACGGCTGTTTCGACGTTGGAGGCGAGCCTGGACGTCGCCTCCATGGCAGACACCTCCACCAAGGTGTTCATCCTGGAGGTGATGGGGCGTCACGCGGGCTGGATCGCCGCCGCGTCGGGCCTGGCCGGCGAAGGCCCGGATACACCGCCACACATCATCCTGTTCCCCGAGCGGGTGTTCGACGAAACCGCCTTCCTCGACAAGGTGAAAGCCACGGTCGAGCGCGTGGGGTGGTGCACGGTGGTCGCCTCCGAAGGCATCCGCAACGCCCAGGGACAATTCCTCGCCGAGGCCGGCACGCGCGATGCCTATGGCCATGCCCAGCTCGGCGGCGTGGCGCCGGTGCTGGCCGCGCTGGTAAAGGAAAAGCTTGGCTACAAGTATCACTGGGCATTGCCCGACTACCTGCAACGCTCCGCGCGCCATATGGCTTCCAAGACCGATGCGGACCAGGCCTACGCCGTCGGCAAGGCTGCGGTCGAATACGCACTCGGTGGCATGAACGCCGTCATGCCGGTCATCGTGCGCACATCGGAATCGCCGTACCGCTGGAAAATCGAATCGGCGCCGCTGGATAAAATTGCCAACCATGAAAAGAAGATGCCGGCGGATTTTCTTACCCACGACGGTTTCGGCATCACCGCGGCAGCGCGACGCTATCTCGCCCCCTTGATCCGCGGCGAAGCGCCACTGCCCTATGGTCGCGACGGTTTGCCCAAGTATGTGCGGCTGAAGAACGCGGCAGTGGCGCCGCAATTGCCGGCATTCGGCCGCTGATCGGTAAGCCTGTATCTTGCGCTCGCCGGGATGTGTCCCAGCCAAGTTCGGACGAGGTGAGTGCGCACGCTTCACATGGCCCACACATCAGAACGCCCTAGCGTGCGCTGCTCTTGGCGTTTGAAAAAGCCACACTGCAGCTATGTGCCCCCCAAGATCATCGCCTAAATAACAGCGGCCTACTGAGGAGTCGTTTCATCGACATCATGTCCGCCATGGGCGCTACCCCGCCAGCGTGAACTAATAAGGGTCTGCCCATTGCCTATCGACGACATTGCATATCGATGACAACGAAGGGTGCGGCAAAGCATGTCGCGCATGCTGTCGCACCCGCTTGACCGCTGCGACGCACAACGAATAAATCGCGAACCTCTGTCTATACTGCTCCCAGCAGTCCGCTTCAGATCACTTGGGTTCAACCAACGATGGGGAGGCACCGATGCTGCAGCAGTATGGCTTATGGATCGCGTTAGCTTGCGCGGTCGTGGCGATTTTGTACGGGGCGTTTTCGGTACGCTGGATATTGGCGAAATCGCCAGGCACCCCGCGCATGCAAGAGATCGCCTCGGCTATCCAGGAAGGCGCACGCGCCTACCTCAACCGCCAGTACCGCACGATCGCGCTTGTGGGCGTGGTGCTGCTGGTGATCATCGGGTTTGCCCTGGACTGGGGCACGGCCATCGGCTTCCTGATCGGCGCGGTACTGTCCGGCGCTACCGGCTATATCGGCATGAACGTCTCGGTGCGCGCCAACGTGCGTACCGCGGAAGCGGCACGCAGCGGACTGGCTGCCGCCTTGAACGTGGCATTCCGTGGTGGCGCGATTACCGGCATGCTGGTGGTCGGCCTGGCCTTGCTGGGCGTGGCTGGCTATTTCGCGGTGCTCACACACATGGGCTATGACAACGACCGCGCCTTGCACGCCATGGTGGGGCTGGCCTTCGGCTCCTCGCTGATCTCGATCTTCGCGCGCCTGGGCGGCGGCATCTTCACCAAGGGCGCGGATGTGGGCGCCGACCTGGTCGGCAAGGTGGAGGCCGGCATTCCGGAAGACGATCCGCGCAATCCCGCGGTAATCGCCGACAACGTGGGCGATAATGTGGGCGACTGCGCCGGCATGGCCGCCGACCTGTTCGAGACCTACGCGGTGACGCTGATCGCCAGCATGCTGCTCGGCAGCGTGGTGGGCGAACAGGCCGGCGTGAACGCAGTGCTGTATCCGCTGCTGCTGGGTGGTGCATCGATCCTCGCTTCGGTGATCGGCACGTTCTTCGTGCGAGCCCGCGCCGGCGCGAAAATCATGAGCGCGCTTTACATGGGCGTGATGGTTTCCGCGGTGCTGGCCGCCATCGCATTCTGGCCCATCACCAAGGTGCTCATGGCCGATGCCACGCTGGGCGTCACCCGCCTATACGGCAGCGCGCTGATCGGCCTGGTGCTGACCGGCGTGATCGTGGTGATCACCGAGTACTACACCGCCACCGAATACGCGCCGGTGCGCCACGTGGCGAAGTCGTCGACCACCGGCCATGCCACCAACATCATCGCGGGACTGGGCGTGTCGATGAAATCGACCGCGCTACCCGTATTGGCGGTATGCGCGGCGATCTGGGGGGCGTTCGCATTAGCCGGTCTGTACGGTATCGCCGTTGCGGCTACCGCGATGTTGTCGATGACCGGCATGGTGGTCGCGCTCGATGCCTACGGCCCGATCACCGACAACGCTGGCGGCATCGCCGAAATGGCCGACCTTCCGCCGGAAGTCCGCGGCGTCACCGATCCGCTCGATGCGGTGGGCAACACCACCAAGGCCGTTACCAAGGGGTACGCGATCGGCTCGGCCGGCCTGGCTGCGTTGGTACTGTTCGCCGACTATACGCATCGCCTGTCGCTGGAGCATGCAGGCACGATCTTCACCTTCGATCTGTCCGACCATCGCGTGATCGTTGGCCTGCTGATCGGCGGCATGATTCCGTACCTGTTCGGCGCGATGGCGATGGAAGCGGTAGGCCGCGCCGCCGGTGCCGTGGTCGAAGAAGTGCGTCGCCAGTTCCGCGAAATCGCTGGCATCATGGAAGGCACCACCAAGCCCGATTACTCGCGCGCCGTGGACATGCTGACCAAGTCGGCGATCAACGAAATGCTGATCCCCTCGCTGCTGCCGGTGCTGGTGCCGATCATCGTCGGTTTCACTCTTGGCCCGGTCGCATTGGGTGGCATGCTGATCGGCACCATCGTCACCGGCTTGTTCGTGGCCATCTCCATGACCACCGGCGGCGGTGCGTGGGACAACGCGAAGAAGTACATCGAGGATGGCAACTTCGGCGGCAAAGGTTCGGATGCGCACAAGGCTGCGGTCACCGGCGATACGGTCGGCGATCCTTACAAGGACACCGCAGGGCCGGCGGTGAATCCGCTGATCAAGATCATCAACATCGTGGCGCTGCTGCTCATCCCCTTGCTCTGAGCATTCGCGCAGGATCAGGGCTGCAGCGCCAGCCCTGATCCCAACCTACTGACTTCCCTCACTGGCGTTTTTCCGCCGAGTTGGCATGCTGACGGTTCTGCGTGCGCTCGGCGCGCATCCATCATGGGGAGGGAAGCATGAATCTGAAAGCATCGATGCGCCTGGCGCTGGCACTCGTCGTCATAATGAGTGGCATGACCCAAGCCCAAGACACTCCCGCGCCTGGCGCCGCCGCTAGCACCGACGATCCTTATCTGTGGCTGGAAGACATCCACGGCACGCGCGCGATGGCTTGGGTAAAAGCCCAGAACGCCATCACGCAAAAGCAGTTCGCCGCCAGCCCTGCATTCACGCACACGCGCGACCGCATCCTGGAAGTGCTCGATTCCGATGCGCGCATTCCATACGTGGAACGCCGCGGCGATTACCTCTACAACTTCTGGCAGGACAAGGCGCATCCGCGTGGACTGTGGCGCCGCACGACGCTGGAGGAATACCGCAAGCCCGAGCCGAAGTGGGACGTGCTGCTGGATATCGATGCGCTCAACCAGGCCGAAGGCAAGCGCTGGGTGTTCAAAGGCAGCGATTGCTTGAAGCCGGCTTACCAGCGCTGCCTGCTCAGCCTGTCGCCGGATGGCGGCGACGCGGTGGAAGTGCGCGAGTTCGACATTCCCAGCAAGTCGTTCGTGAAAGACGGCTTCCTGCTGCCGGTCGCGAAAACCCAGGTGGGCTGGATCGACCAGGATGACGTATACGTAGGCACCGATTTCGGGCCGGGTTCGATGACCACCTCGAGCTATCCGCGCATCGCAAAAATATGGAAGCGCGGCACGCCGCTCAGCGCCGCCCGCACGGTGTACGAAGGCAAGCCGGACGATCTTGCCGTCAGCGCCTACCACGACCGCACGCCTGGCTTCGAGCGCGACTTCATCAGCGTGGCGCACGACTTCTTTCATAGCGACATGTACCAGCTCAAGGACGGCAAGCTGATCCATCTGGACGTGCCGGCCGATGCCGCGACGGTGGATCCGCATCGCGAATGGCTGCTGGTGCAGTTGCGCAGCGCATGGACGGTGGGTGGCACAACCTATCCTTCCGGCGCGCTGATCGCGACCAAGTTCGACGATTTCATGGCCGGCAAGCGCCAATTCACCACGCTGTTCGCGCCGGACTTGCATACCGCCTTGTCGAACTATGCCTGGACGCGGCACCACCTGATTCTGGACATCATGGACGATGTGAAGAGCCGTCTCGATGTGCTCACGCCGAAGGCCGACGGCAGCTGGGCACGTGAAGACATGCCTGGCGCCCCTCAATTCAGCACGGTGTCGGTGGTGGATACCGATCCGGACAACAGCGACGAATACTGGCTCAGCGTGACCGGCTTCCTCACCCCGTCATCGTTGGCGCGTGGCGTGCTCGGCGCGGGCCAGGCGCAGACGGTCAAACAGAGCCCGGCCTTCTTCGACGCATCGAAATACGAGGTGAGCCAGCACTTCGTGACCTCCAAGGACGGTACGCAAGTGCCCTACTTCGAGATCGCACCGAAGCATATGAAGCTCGATGGCCGCAACCGTACCCTGCTCTACGGCTATGGCGGTTTCGAGGTATCGCTGCAGCCGTTCTACAGCGGCAGTATCGGCCGCGCGTGGCTGGACCGCGGCGGCGTGTATGTGATCGCCAATATCCGTGGCGGCGGCGAGTACGGTCCACGCTGGCATCAGGCAGCGCTGCAAAAAAATCGCCCGCGCGCCTATGAAGATTTCTCGGCCGTGGCCAGCGACCTGATCAAGCGCGGCGTGACCTCGCCCACGCACCTGGGCGCCGAAGGCGGCAGCAACGGCGGCCTGCTGATGGGCAACATGCTCACGCTTTATCCGCAACTGTTCGGCGCGATCGCCTGCGAGGTGCCGCTGCTGGACATGAAGCGCTATGTGCATCTCTCTGCTGGCGCATCATGGATCGCCGAATATGGCAACCCGGATGATCCCAAGCAATGGGCCTTCATCAAGACATTTTCGCCGTATCAGAACGTCAAGGCCGGCATGACCTATCCCGCGGTATTGTTCTACACCACCACCAGCGACGATCGCGTCGGTCCGGCGCAGGCGCGCAAGATGGCCGCGAAGATGGAAGGCATGGGTTACAGGAACGTGTGGTTCTACGAGAACACCGAGGGCGGCCACGGCGCCGGCGCGGACAACAAGCAGGCGGCTTACATGCACGCGTTGGCTTATGAGTTCTTATGGGACCGGTTGAAGTAAGGCATCGCGCTTGGTTGCACCCCTCTCCCGTCGGGAGAGGGGATAAAATCGCCTCATGAAATCGCACCTCCCGATACGCCCCGAACTGCGCGAATGGATCCTCGGCACCACCCGTGCCGGCCACAGTGTCGACACCGTGTTGAAAATGATGCAGGAGACCGGCTACGACCCGCGCCAAAGCCGCAGCATCGTCGCCTCCGTGCTGAACATGCCGATTTCGGCCCTGGATGCACATACGCAAACCCCGGCAGCCAAAACCCAGGGCCGCCGCACCCGGCACCCCGAGGCGCCGCAGATGGTGGTCAATGGCTACACCGTCCATGTGGGGCTCAGCATGGAGTCGCCCGCGCTGCGGGTGCTCAATGACTTTCTCTCCGTCGAAGAATGCACGGCGCTGATCGAACAGGCCGCGCCGCGCTTGCAACGCGCCAAGACGGTCGACCAAGCTGGCAAGCAACAGATCGACGCACGCCGTACCAGCGAAGGCATGTTTTTCACCGTCGGCGAAACGCCGCTGGTCCAGCGCATCGAACAGCGCATCGCCAGCATGCTGAGCATCCCGGTGGAGCATGGCGAAGGCCTGCAGATTCTGCATTACCGGCCCGGGCAGCAATACGAGGCGCACTACGACTGGTTCAATCCCGAGCAGCCGGGGTTTGCCGCCATCACCGCCAAAGGCGGCCAGCGCATCGCCAGCCTGGTGATGTATTTGAATACGCCCGAAGCCGGCGGCAGCACCGCGTTTCCGCAGGTGGGGCTTACCGTGACGGCGCTGCGCGGTTCGGCCGTCTATTTCGCTTATGACACCGGCGACGAGGCATCGCTGCACGCAGGCCTGCCGGTGGAGAAAGGAGAGAAATGGATCGCCACCAAATGGCTGCGCGAATGGCCGTTCCAGAAAACGTCGCGCTGACGGTAACTACGCTTGAGGCACGGGCCGCATGGCCCAGCGTGCACCCAAGGCAATCACCAGGCCGATAACCACGTGCACCACCACGCTGCTGACGATCCAGCTCGGCACCACCGGCGCTTTCGGCGCGGCCGATAGCGGTACGACAATCAGGTTCATCACCACGAACAGCACCAGTCCATACAGGCTGCCGTACCGCCAAGGCCGCTCGACCAGCGCGCGGCTACGCCGACTCGCCAGGACATACACACTCACCATCGCGCCCATGATGGCGTAGTGCAGCAGCGCACCCAAGGCCGCCGTGCCGGCGCCCCCGAGAAACGCTCGCTTGCCCAGCAAGCCGGCGGCGATGTTTTGCATGAGGCGCACGGGCGGCACGTGATACAGCGAGAACCAGAACGTACAGGCAAACAGCAAGTCCGCGCTGGCGAGCGCCAGGGTGACGAGTACCGCAAGCAGCACGATGCGTTGCGCGCGCAGAGGCTGCCGCGCAGCGGAATCAAACGTTGTTGACATGATCACCACTCGATGAGAACAAAGGCACCCACGCCCGAAAAACTCCGCGAAGCAGTTGTTGGGGGACAACCGCTCCGCGGCATCGAAGCGAGGAGACGTCGCCGCCGGGTTCGTCTGCCTGGGGAGAGCGCCGACGATAAAGTGTTGTTAGCGAGCCCTGCGACACACGCAGACTAGGCAGCTTGGCACATTCCCTCCATAGCCAATTGCCCGTATTTTCTTGGGGCCATTGGGAGGGCGTTGCGTGTTTCTAGAACTCGACGGGCGGGGGCCGCTCTACGATCAGCTGACGCGTGCATTGAAAGCTTCCATCCTTGACGGCCGCATCAGCGCGGGCACGCAACTGCCGCCCACGCGCGAGCTGGCGCAGGAACTGGAGATTTCCCGCACCACCGTGCTCGCCGCTTACGAACAGCTGCGTGCGGAAGGCTTTATCGATGGCCGGGTGGGCTCCGGCAGTTTCGTCAGCCACCTGCAAGCCAGGCCGCCGCAGCATCCGGTCCGCACCGAGGTTCCGGCGCCTTCCCGATATGCGCAGCGTGCACGCGTGGTGCGCAATTGGGATATTCCACGCATGCATCGCGGGTTGCGCTACAACCTGCAATATGGCTATCCGCTGGTCAATCCAGCGCTCAACAACGCCTGGGGGCGCGAGCTGGCACGCGCGGCAGCGTATACACGCCTCAACGTCAACGAAGTAGCCGGGTTCAGTGCGTTACGCCAACAGACCTGCGACTACCTGGCGCGCCGTCGTGGGGTACAGGCGCAGCCTGAGGATGTGCTAATTGTCAGCGGCACCCAGCAGGCCATCGATCTTACGGCGCGCGTGCTGCTCAACGAAGGCGATCGCGTGGTGCTGGAGGAGCCGCACTATTTCCTTGCCCACCAGGCACTGGTCGCGCATGGCGCCGACATCATCGCCGTGCGCACCGACCAAGACGGACTGGTGTGCGACGCACTGCCGGCGCAAGCGCCGCGCCTGCTCTACGTCACACCGTCGCATCACTTTCCGTCCGGCGCCGTGCTTTCCATGCAGCGCCGGCTCGATCTGCTGCATTACGCCGAGCGGCACCAGTGCTGGATCCTGGAAGACGACTACGACGGTGAATTCCGCTACGACGCGCATCCGCTGGCCGCGCTGCGTTCGTTGGACGAACAGGATCGCGTGATCTATGTCGGCACCTTCTCCAAGGTGATGTTCGGCGGCCTGCGTCTCGCTTACATGGTGATACCGGCGGCCCTGCGCAATGATTTCATCAGCGCGAAATACCTCAGCGACATGGCCTGCCCGGTGATCGATCAGGCCGCGCTGGCGCATTTCATGGAAAGCGGCGGTTTCGAACGACACCTGCGCCTGGCGCGCAAGGAATTGAAGGCACGCCGCGACGCGCTGGTCGCTGGATTGAAAGAGCATGCGCGCGAGCGGGTCGAGATCACCGACACGCCGGCCGGCATGCATCTGGTGGTGTGGCTGCGCGGTTACGATGCGCCGCGCCGCGAGGCGCTGGTGGCCCATGCACACCAGCTTGGGCTGGGCCTGCATCCGATGAGCCCGCTGTATCTCAGGGCGCCGGAACGCCAGGGCCTGCTGCTGGGCTATTGCGGCCTGTCGGTGAACGAATTGCGCGAGGCGATGCAGCTGTTTGGCCGTTGCCTGGATGAGCTGGAGCGCGCCTGAAGCGAGCCCTCGCCGGTTGGTGCGCCGCGGCAAGCTTTGCCTTATCCTGATCGGCTTTCCCCGCTTTGATTAACGTAAGGAGTGCCCGATGGGCCTGGATAGGGTTAACGCTGGCCGCGATGTGCCGAACGAAATCAACGTCGTCATCGAGATTCCGAAGGACGCCGAGCCGGTCAAATACGAGGTGGACAAGGATAGTGGCGCGATTTTCGTGGATCGCATCCTCTCCACCCCCATGCGCTATCCCTGCAACTACGGCTACGTGCCGGGCACCCTGGGCGGCGACGGCGATCCGCTCGATGCGCTGGTGATCCTGCCGCTACCGCTGGTGCCGGGCTCGGTGATCCGCTGCCATCCGGTCGGCATGCTGAAGATGACCGACGAAGCCGGCTCCGACGAGAAGCTGGTGGTGATCCCGTCGAAGAAGATCTTCCCCGGCTATGCACATATCGAGGACATCAAGGGCGTGTCGGGCCACTGGCTGGAGCGCATCGGCCACTTCTTCGAGCACTACAAGGACCTGGAGAAGGGTAAGTGGGTGAAGGTGGAAGGCTGGGTTGGCGCTGAAGAAGCCAAGGCCGAAATCCTCGCCGGCGTGGAGCGCTGCAAGCAAAAGGCGTAACGCCTGCGCTCGCCCCTTTGCCGTCATTTCCGCGCAAGGCGGAATGACGGCGTGGGAGTGCCAGAGGAACGGCCGTCTAGACGTCCAAGCCCCGCTCCCACGGCGGCAGGTCGCCAAACTGCTCCGCCAGAAAGTCCACGAATGCCCGCACGCGCAGCGGCACCAGCCGGCGCTGGGGCATCACGGCATAGATGCCGGTCTCGGCAATCGAATATCCAGGCAACACCACGTTCAGCCGTCCGCTGCGCAAGTCATCGCACACGTGCCAGGTGGAATGCTGCGCAATGCCCAGCCCCGCCAGCGCCGAATCACGCAACAGTTCGCCCAGCGTCGACTCCAACCGGCCGTTGACCCGCACCGTATGCAACTGCCCTTGCGCGTCGTGCAGGCGCCAGATGTCCTGTCGGCCATGGCTGCCCACCAGCAACAGGCACTCGTGCTTGCCGAGGTCTTCCGGCGTTTTCGGCGTGCCGAAACGCCGCAGATAGTCCGGCGAGGCGCATAACACGCGGCGGTTCACCGCCAGCTTGCGCGCCACCAGGCGCGAGTCGTGCAGCGCGCCGATGCGGATGGCGAGATCGAAGCCGGCGCTGATCAGGTCCTGCAGCTCGTCACTGAAATGCACGCTCAGGCGCACGCGCGGATAGCGCGCCATAAAGGCCGGCAGCAGCGGCGAAACGTATTGGCGCCCGAACGACGCCGAGGCGGTAAGCCGCAAGGTGCCGCCCACGTCAGATGCCGCCTGGCGCAAGCCGGATGTAAGCGCCTCCAGGTCCTCGACCAGGGTTCGCCCCTGCTCGGCCAGGGCCAGCCCTTCCGGGGTGGGACTCAGCCGCCGCGTGGTTCGATGCAACAGGCGGACACCGAGGTGCTGCTCCAGCCGCTTCAGGCGCTGGCTGGCCACGGCCACAGAGAGGTCCAGGCTGCGCGCGGCGGCGCTGATCGAGCCCTGGTCCAGCACGCGCATGAACAGAACGAGATCGCCGACGCGGTCCATATTGTCAATGCTTTGTTGAAAGTGATTCGCCATCCTGGCGGTTTTTGCTGAAGATGCAAGCGCCTAGGCTGCACGGCATCGTTTTCCCGACGGAGCCGCCGCATGTCTTCCCACCCTTCCCGCCCCATGCCCCTGGCGCTGTACGCGCTGGCCGCCGGCGCCTTCGGCATCGGCACCACCGAGTTCGTGATCATGGGTTTGCTGATCCAGGTGGCGGCCGACCTGAAAGTCACCATCGCCACCGCCGGCCTGCTGATTTCCGGCTATGCATTGGGCGTGTTCGTGGGCGCGCCGGTGCTTACCGTCGCCACCAGCCGCCTGCCGCGCAAGGCGGTGCTGATCGGGCTGATGGCGATCTTCACCCTCGGCAACCTGTGCTGCGCCATCGCGCCGAATTACAGCGTGCTGTTGCTGGCGCGCGTGATCACCTCGCTGGCGCACGGCACTTTCTTCGGCGTGGGCTCGGTGGTGGCGACCGGCTTGGTGGCGGCGGATCGCCGCGCCTCGGCCATCTCGATCATGTTCACCGGCCTGACCATCGCCACCCTGCTGGGCGTGCCGGCAGGCGCGTGGCTGGGCTTGCACTTCGGCTGGCGCTCGACGTTCTGGGCGGTTGCCGCCATCGGCGTCGCCGCGATGTTGGTGATCGCAGCGCTGGTGCCGGCCGATCATACACATGGCCATCGCATCGCGGTACGCGATGAATTGCGCGCCATCGGCAATCCTTCCGTACTGCTTGGCTTGCTGATGACAGTGCTTGGCTTTGCCGGCGTGTTCACGGTGTTCACCTATATCCAGCCGATCCTGACCGAAGTGACCGGTTTCGCGCAGAGCGCCGTCTCGCCGATCCTGCTGGTGTTCGGCGTCGGCTTGATCGCGGGCAACCTGCTGGGCGGCAAGCTGGCCGATCGGCACCTGGTGCGCGCGCTGCTGCTGACGCTGGTGGCGCTGATCGCCGTGCTCGGCATGATGACGTTCGCGCTGCACAGCAAGGTGCTGGCGGTGCTGTTCGTCGGACTGCTCGGCATCGCCGCCTTCGCGACGGTGCCGCCGCTGCAATGGTGGGTGTTGCACAAAGCCGACGATGCCAAGAGCCTCGCGTCCAGCTTGAACATCGGCGCCTTCAATCTCGGCAACGCACTGGGTGCCTGGCTGGGCGGCATCGTGGTGGCGCGTGGTCCGGGCCTCGACGCACTGACGTGGGTGGCGGCGCTGGTCACGTGCTCCGGGCTGTTGATCGCACTGTGGGCGCAGCAGCGCGACGCCCATCTGCAACACCTGTCGCTGGACGGCTGCGCCAGCCGTGGCGTGTGATCGTCCCACTTCCGTCATTTGACGACACATAGAGGAACCATCATGGATTACCGATTACTCGGCGCATCGGGTTTCAAAGTGCCGGCGCTTGGTTTTGGCGCCGGCACGTTCGGTGGCAAGGGGCCGCTGTTCAGCGCCTGGGGTAATGCCGATACAGTCGAGGCACGCCGCCTGCTCGACATCTGCCTGGATGCCGGCGTGAATCTGTTCGACACGGCGGACGTCTATTCCGACGGCGAGTCGGAACGCATCCTTGGCGAAGCGCTCAAAGGACGGCGCGACCAGGCGATCATCTCCACCAAGCTCACGCTGCGCGCGGGCCATGGCCCGAACGATGTCGGTGCGTCGCGGCACCATCTCATCACCGGCGTCGAACGCGCGCTCAAGCGATTGAACACCGATTACATCGACCTGCTGCAACTGCATCACTTCGATGCGATGACGCCGGTGGAAAGCGTGATGCGCACGCTCGACGACCTGGTCCACGAAGGCAAGCTGCGCTATCTGGGCGCATCCAATTTCTCCGGCTGGCAGCTGATGAAATCGCAGGCCGTGGCGGATCGTTACGGCTACACGCGCTTCGTCGCCAACCAGACGTACTATTCGCTGGTCGGTCGCGATTACGAGTGGGAACTGATGCCGTTGGGGCTGGACCAGGGCGTGGGCGCGGTGGTGTGGAGCCCGTTGGGCTGGGGCCGCCTTACCGGCAAGATTCGCCGCGGCCAGCCGCTGCCGGAGGGCAGCCGCCTGCATGACACGGCCGGCTTCGCGCCGCCGGTGGACGAAGAACGGCTGTATCGCGTAGTCGATGCGCTGGAGCAGACCGCCGCGGAAACCGGCAAGAGCGTGCCGCAGATCGCGCTGAACTGGTTGCTGCAGCGCCCCACCGTATCGACGGTGCTGATCGGTGCGCGCAACGAAGCGCAATTGCGGCAGAACCTGGGCGCGATCGGCTGGACGCTCACACGCGAACAGGTGATGCGACTGGATGCCGCCAGCGCCGTCACGCCGCCTTATCCGTATTACCCGTATTGGAATGGACAATTCGCCGAGCGCAACCCACCGGCCGTGCAGACCGTTTGAACCTCGCCTTGAGAGATATCGCCATGAAAGCTGTCGCCCTCACCCGTTACCTTCCCATCGACGATCCGCAATCGCTGCTTGACGTGAACCTACCCAAGCCGGAGATCGGCGTGCACGATCTCCGGGTGCGCGTGGAGGCTGTTTCCGTCAACCCCGTCGATACCAAGCTGCGCTCGCCCAAGCCGCAGGTAGAACCGCAGCCGCGCGTGCTCGGTTTCGATGCATCCGGCACGGTGGAAGCGGTTGGCGCCGAGGTCATCGGCTTCAAGCCCGGCGACACGGTGTACTACGCGGGCGATATCACCCGCGCCGGCAGCAATGCGCAATACCAGGCGGTGGATGCGCGAGTGGTGGCGCATCGTCCGCACCGGCTGGATGCCGCCGCAGCCGCCGCACTGCCGCTGGTGACGATCACCGCGTGGGAGCTGCTGTTCCACCGCATGCCTTACGATCCTGAGCATGGCGGTGAAGGCAAGTCGCTGCTGGTGATTGCAGGCGCCGGCGGCGTGGGTTCGATCGCCATCCAGCTTGCACGGCGCGCCGGCTTCACCGTCATCGCCACCGCCTCGCGGCCGGAGACGCAGGCGTGGTGTCGCGCGATGGGCGCGCAGCATGTGATTGATCACCGTCAATCGCTTACCGCGCAATTGAAAGCCTTGGGTTTCAACGCCATCGACGCCGCCATCAACCTGGCCGACACCGCGCACTACTGGACCGAACTCGGCGAATTGCTGGCGCCGCAAGGGCACGTCGGCTTGATCGTGGAACCGAAGACGCCGGTGAACATCGGCGACCCTTACAAGGCCAAGTGCATCGGCATTCATTGGGAAATGATGTTTGCGCGGCCGCGCTTCAAAACCGCGGACATCGCCGAGCAAGGACGCATCTTGGCGCGTGTTGCCCAGTTGATCGACGAAGGCGAGCTGCGTGGGATTCAGCGCGAGACGTTGAACCCGATCAACGCGGAGAATCTGCGCGAGGCGCATCGGCGCCTGGAGTCGGGCAGTACGATCGGAAAGCTGGTGATTGCGGGCTGGTAGTCAAAAGGCGCGGACGTCGATCCTGCGAAAGCGCAACGACGTCCGCGCGGCTTGTTTCAATGTTTCACGGGTTTGGCCGGCTCACCCTTCTTGCCCAGCTCTTCGAGCAAGGTCGACAAATCCTCGGCGTGTTCTTCTTCCTTTGCGAGGATTTCTTCTATCACGCGCCGCGACGTGGGATCGTCGTGCCCAAGGTATTCCACGATGTCGCGATAGCTGTCGATGGCAATGCGCTCGGCAACCAGGTCCTCCTTGATCATGTCGACCAGATCGCCGCCTTCGACGTAATCGGAGTGGCTGCGCGTCAGCAGACCCTCCGGATTGAAATTGGGCGCGCCTTCCAGCTGCGTAATGCGCCGGGCCAGCATGTCGGCATGCTGCTCTTCTTCCTGCGCATGCTCCAGAAATTCCGCTGCCACGCTCTTGGCATGAATGCCTGACGCCATGTAGTAATGCCGCTTGTAGCGCAAGGTACAGACTATCTCGGTTGCCAGCGCTTCGTTAAGCAGCTTGATGACGGTGTCGCGGTCGGCCTTGTAGCCTGCCGTGATGGCACCTTGATCGATATGCTCGCGCGCACGCTTGCGGATCGTCTGAATATCCGTGAGGAAGGGCTTTGCCGCCATGGCTTTCTCCTATGAGCGAGTGGCAACTTCCCTTCCATCCTGTCTTCACTGCTGCGAAGCACGGGTGAAATTAAGGTAGCGAAGGCGTTCCGCGTTCAGCCTTGTCGCCCAAGGGAGCCGCTCATGAAAGCATGTAATCGAAGCTGTAGTAATGCTTGCCTTCTTCGATTCGAATCTGCATCGACCCGCTCAAGCCGCTCAGCGCCTCCGTTCCCGAATCCGGCACCACCGTCACCGACAATTCCGGCACACCGCGATCCATGACGCCACGATGCTGCAGCACGAAACTTCCCGACTTCCCATGCAACGTACCAGTCACGCGCTCGATCGCCACATAGCCCGCCGAACCCTGGACCTGGCCCATCGCCGAAAGCATTTCGCCCAGGCTGGTGGCTTCCAGATCGCCCTGGAATTGCTTGTCGATCGTCATCCGACCAAGGTTGGCCTGTTCGAGGCCGGGGGCCGGCGGCTGCGGGGCGAGTTTCACTTCGAACCGTCCGTTTGCTTGCATGACCTGCTCCGATTCGCTTTCTGGATGCGACCTTAGTACAACTGCGTCCATGGCGATTGGAAAAACGCGACAAACCCGCCCGAACGAGCGCAGCCTGGACGTCGACCTGGGCAAGCCGCGCGGCGTATTGCATCCGCGCCTGGCGGAAGGTGATTTCAAGCACGCCCGCCGTGCACCGTCGCCCGCCCTTGGCGGCTTGATCGAACATTACTGGTATGTGTCATGGGATTTGCGCGACCTTCCCCCGCAGCAGCAGGAAACCCTGCCCCATCCGAACGTACATTTCGTGATCGAACCGGGATGCACTGGCATCTACGGCGTGCATACCGGACGCTTCGTCCGTCGGCTCGAAGGACAGGGGCAGGTGTTCGGCATCAAGTTCAAGGCCGGTGGCTTTTTTCCGTTTTACGGCGCACCGGTGTCGGAGCTATTGAATCGTTCGCTCGATCCGTCACGCGTTTTCGGTCACGAGGCGGCGCGCTTCGTGTCGGACATCTTCGCCAGTACCGACCTCGATGCCATGGCGACGCTCGCCGAAAGACTGTTGCTCGCTCACTTGCCTGCTGCGGATGCAAACGTCGCGCGCGCCGGGGAGCTCGTTGCGAGCATTGCCTCGGATCACGGCCTGACTTCGGTCGACCTGCTGGCACAGCGAAGCGGATTGACCAAGCGTACCTTGCAACGGCTGTTCAACCACTACGTTGGGGTCGGCCCCAAGTGGGTCATCAACCGTTATCGCTTGCACGAAGCCATCGCGCAGTTGCAGGCGGGCATACCGGTTGCGTGGACAGAACTGGCGCTGACGCTCGGCTACTTCGATCAGGCTCATTTCATCCGTGATTTCCGCAAATTGGTGGGACGGTCTCCTGCGGAGTACGCACAGGCCGAAGGCAATCTTGGCGGCTGATGCCGCCACGCCCTCAACCCTAAGCAGATATTCCCGGGACGCAGGCAGTAGCGGTCAATCGGAAAGGGGATCTCGTTCCAGAATTGAGATCCCCATTACCCAAATTCAACGAAGCGCCGTTCTTAGAGACCAAGAATGGTCAACGTCGTGGGGCCACCCGCACCCGTAAGACCACCCGGGGCATTGCATTGATTATTCAACAATCCCTGCAGGCCGAGCAGCGTAAACGTCGCCACGGCTGAATTGCCCGCGTAGCGCCCGGCTGTGATGCTTCCATTGTTGGACGTAATGACGAGATTTCCGTCAACCGCCTCCACCGTCACGTTGAAGGAAAAAGTGCTGGTTGCAGGAAGGGCGCTGTCGTTCCAGTTGATGGTCCAGACAAGATTGTTCACCGGCGCCAGCAGGCCACTGCACGCGAAAGTTGCCTGGAACTGATTGATGGACGAAGCTGGCGTAAGCAGGCCGCCTAGTCCTGTGCACTCCCAATTGGATGTCGTGGTAACCGTGTGCGGTGCGGGGGTATTGCTAACACCCGGGCTCCAGGTAGCCGAGTGGAGTCCCGTGCAGTCCTCAAGCGCAAGACCTGTGGCCTTTGACGATGCTGGCAACACGGCAAGCCCCAATCCAAAGAGCACGGTCAGAGCGAACGCGGAACCGAATCTTGAAGCCCATCTATTTACATATGACGTAAACATGGCTGACTCCTAGAGAGAAAACATGTCGGAAGCGAAAGGGACGAATGGGGTGCGCGAACCGCACCACGGCCAGTGCTCGATGTATTCGCCCGATTCGCTGGGATTGGGCAATGAACGATGCCAACCGCTTGGCACATCATCCGGTTTCGATCGACATCCCCCTGGGCATTCGAAAGCGCCCTGATGCCCGCGCAACTTGTACGTCTTGGCGTGTAGCACAGCGATGAAATGCACGTGTGGGTATTTAGATATTCCTAAAGCAACCCGGCCCCTTTTACACCAGCCATTCCGATGCGCGATTCATGGCCGCATCGCAAGCCATCGCCTCACGCATGATCGACTAAGAGCCGCCGCATCAGCTCGCACACAACTTTGCGTCGAAGAAGAGAGCGATACCGATTCGGGAGTGCGCTTCGCACTCATTCCACACAGCGATCAGGTACTGCTGCCAATCGGCGTGGCTTGCGGCTGGCATACGCGCCTGGGCATCCTGGCCGATCGTCTCAGCGGCATCGAGCCGCCTGCATTCCGGAAAGACGTATTAGAAAGGGAGGCTGTGTAAGTAACCGGGCGGATAAAAGGCGGACCTGCCCTTGGCATCCCACTACGCTTCAGTCGATGCTGCGTCCCATAAGCAGCACAAATCTCGAATTTTTATGGGATCTATACGCCGCCGAGGGGCAGGCATATCGCAATTTTATGCAGCGGCGCCGGAGAATGCCAGGCATGAAGACTCCAACTGCACGCACGGCGTTCGCGACGCGAACAAAACGGGGTTTCGGCCGGGTCGTACTGGCCTTACTTTTCCTGCTGTCGGTTTTCCAGCTATCGCATCTACCCAGGATTGCTGCGGACCCTAGCACGATCGACTTATGGCGAGCACTGGCGGTTGGATCGCTTTTCCTGTTCTTCTGTTTCCCCACAACGCGCCGCCCGCACTCTGGCCCTTGAGCGGCCTATGGCCGTAAGCAAGCGATATTGACTCAATGGGCGCTTCGCCCCGGTGATCGTCAAGGAAGGCCAGAGTTGAAGGCGTTTTTTATTTTTTGTGCCAAAGCTTGGCGCGACCCGCAGAAACACGGGTCGCGCCGCAATCACTGTCAAGCCTTGTGGTAAACCTCCGCGCCTTGTGCGCGGAACTCGGCTGCCTTCTCAGCCATGCCTTCATCCAGTGCAGCGGTCTCGTCCACGCCATGCTCGGCGGCGTAGTCGCGCACGTCCTGGGTGATCTTCATCGAGCAGAACTTCGGGCCGCACATGGAGCAGAAGTGCGCGGACTTGTGTGCGTCCTTCGGTAGCGTTTCGTCGTGGAATTCCTTGGCCTTTTCCGGATCAAGGCCGAGGTTGAACTGGTCGTCCCAGCGGAATTCGAAGCGCGCCTTGCTGAGTGCGTTGTCGCGCACCTGCGCGCCGGGATGGCCCTTGGCGAGGTCGGCGGCGTGCGCGGCAATCTTGTAAGCAATGATGCCGTCGCGCACGTCCTGCTTGTTGGGCAGGCCAAGATGTTCCTTCGGCGTGACATAGCAGAGCATGGCGGTGCCGAACCAGCCGATCATCGCCGCGCCGATCGCGCTGGTGATGTGGTCGTAGCCGGGCGCGATGTCGGTGGTCAGCGGTCCCAGCGTGTAGAACGGCGCTTCGTGGCACTTCTCCAGCTGGCGCTCCATGTTTTCCTTGATCAATTGCATCGGCACGTGGCCGGGGCCTTCGATCATCACCTGCACGTCGTGTTTCCAGGCGATCTGGGTGAGTTCGCCCAGCGTGTCGAGTTCGCCGAACTGCGCGGCGTCGTTCGCATCCGCGACGCAACCGGGGCGCAAGCCATCGCCGAGGCTGAAGGATACGTCGTACGCCTTCATGATCTCGCAGATGTCTTCGAAGTGCGTGTAGAGGAAATTTTCCTTGTGGTGCGCCAGGCACCACTTGGCCATGATCGAGCCGCCGCGCGAGACGATGCCGGTGACGCGCTTGGCGGTGAGCGGCACGAAGCGCAGCAGCACGCCGGCGTGGATGGTGAAGTAATCCACGCCCTGCTCGGCCTGCTCGATCAGGGTGTCGCGGAACAACTCCCAAGTAAGGTCTTCGGCCACACCGCCGACTTTTTCCAGCGCCTGGTAGATCGGCACGGTACCGATCGGCACCGGCGAGTTGCGGATGATCCACTCGCGCGTTTCGTGGATGTTCTTGCCGGTGGAAAGGTCCATTACGGTGTCGCCGCCCCAGCGGATCGACCACACCAGTTTTTCCACTTCTTCGGCGATACCGGAGCTGACCGCGCTATTGCCGATGTTGGCGTTGATCTTGGTGAGGAAGTTGCGGCCGATGATCATCGGCTCGCTTTCCGGGTGGTTGATGTTGGCGGGGATGATGGCGCGGCCGCGTGCCACTTCGTCACGCACGAATTCCGGCGTGATCAGCTTCGGCAGCGCGGCACCGAAGGATTCGCCCGGATGCTGTTTGCATAGCGCACTGCCCTTGAGTGCCTCGATGCGCTGGTTCTCGCGGATGGCGATGTATTCCATCTCCGGCGTAACGATGCCGCGGCGTGCGTAGTGCATCTGCGTAACGTTGGCGCCGGACTTGGCCCGCAACGGAGCGCGCGTATGGCCAAAGCGCACAGGATCGAGTTTGGCGTCGGCGGCACGCTCGCGGCCGAAAGCAGAGGTGAGTCCGGACAACTGCTCTACATCACCGCGCTCGGTGATCCACGCCGCGCGCAGCGCAGGCAGGCCCGCCGCCAGGTCGACCGTGTAGGCAGGATCGGTATATGGGCCGGACGTGTCGTAAACGGTGATGGCCGGATTGGCCTCGCCGCCGAACAGCGTCGGCGTCTGCGCCTGCGTGACTTCGCGCATCGGCACGTTCAGATCAGGGCGGCTGCCCTGCACGTGGATCTTGCGCGAGCCCGGAATGGGGCGGGTGACGGCTTCGGAGAGTTCTTGCGCGGCGCGCACGAGATCGGAGGGCAAGGCATTCATCGGCATTCGTCCAGTGCTGAAGCGGTGTCCCAACAGGACGCGCTTTATTGAAAAGTCCGCACATGGATGTGCGGGGTGTTGCGAACGGATTCGCATACCAGCAACTGAAGCGATGGCGCCAACGCACGGCCGGAACCGCGCGGCGAAGCTCCCTACACCGGTGCTAACCGGATCAGGTTCGAAGGGACTCTCTCAGCCGACAGGTGGTCGGCACCCCCGCTTCCTAACAACAACCCCGCTATTTGACCACGAAGCGGGGTGATAAACGAGTGGAGCCGGCTCGCGGTTCAGCGCCGCGGCGCATAGGCACGCAGGAACATGGCCACGCCCGCGCGCGCATTTTCTTCCACTTCCCTCGCGTACGTCTGCGCGCAGTCGGCGCAGCCAAACATGCGGCGCATCATCATGTCGCCCTTGATCAAGGAGATGAACTGGACGCCGGCACGCGGCACGTCGTCGATGTCCAGCTTGCCCGCATCGACCGCTTGCTGCAGCAGGCGCTCCATCAGCCCACGAGTACGCATGGGGCCTTCTTCCCACATCAACTTGCCGAAGCGGGGATTGCCTTGGCGGCAATCGCTGAGAATGGCGCGGAACGTACCGACGTTTTCGGGATCGCAATCCAGATGCGCGTGGATGAGGGCAATGCGGTTGAGAATCTCGCCGATGTCGGCGCTGGAATCGAACTGATAGGTCTCTTCGGGGAGCAGGTCCTGGATGCGCGAACGAATGACTTCGCGGAACAGGTTGTCCTTATCGCCGAAATGACTATAGACCGTAAGCTTGGATACGCCCGCTTCCGCGGCGATGGCGTCCATGCTGGTGCCGGCGAATGCATTGCGTATGAACAGAGCCTTGGCGGCGTCGAGGATGGCCGCGCGCTTTTCCATGTCCTTAGGGCGGCCTGGCCCATGCGGCTTGGCTAGCGGGATCGAGTTCATGGATGCACCTTCACAAATCGAGAAACCCAATTTAATATACGGGTCGGTTTACTTATTTTCCGAATGATACCGAATATTTCGGCCGATGTGCGCAACGACTCCTCAAATGGCGCTCAGCGCTCCGTACCGCAAGATCCAGCGCCTGCTTTCGGAGTGGCTGGAAGATAGCCGGACAGCGCGTAGACAGGTATTCGCGATTCGGGCACTGGTGCCGACTCTGGATGCTACGGACAAGCATCGTTTATGCCGGTGGCTGGCTTGGTGGTGTGTCGCGGCTGGATATCGCGGCGAACAGTTGCTTGGACGCATCGAGCGATTGGATGCCGCGCTTGGCGCAAGCACTGAAGCGGCGCTTTCAAGGCTGCCGCTCGGTGTGGATCGGAGCATGCTTCGCGCTCGTCGGAAAAGCGCGTAAGTGTCCGCGGACACAGGACATTGCATGACTTACGTCAAGTCACCGCGATGACTTCCGGCACTTAATGCGCGGCATGCCGCACCGCAACCTTACCATTGTCGAAACAGGGTCTAAACGCTTATCCTTTTTGACCTTTTTTGATTCATACAGGCTTGTTTCATGGCGATGAACTTCGATCAGGCGCGTCAAAACATGGTTGAGAACCAGGTGCGCCCCTGGGAGGTACTGGATGGGCGCGTGCTTGACGTGCTGCGTCACGTCCGCCGTGAGGACTTCGTGCCGCCCGCCCATCGCCAACTGGCGTTTGCCGATCTGAACCTGCCGCTTGGCCACGGCGAAGTGATGATGAAGCCGGTCGTCGAAGGCCGTGTGCTGCAGGCAGTGGCATTGAAGCCCGAGGACAGCGTGCTGGAAGTCGGCACCGGTTCGGGTTTCCTCACTGCCTGCCTGGCCAGCCTCGCCGCGCACGTGACCAGCGTGGACATGCACGCGGATTTCACTGCTACTGCTGCTGCGCGCCTGAAGGCTGCCGGCATCGCCAATGTGCAATTATTGACTGCCGAGGCCGTAAACGGCTGGCAGCCGCAGGGCACGTTCGATGCCATGGTTGTCACCGGCGCCGTTTACCGTATTCCCGACCGTTTCCTCACCTGGCTCAAGCCCGGCGGCCGACTGCTTGCCATTCGCGGCGAGTCGCCGGTGCAGCAAGTGGTGGTGCTCACGCACGAAGGCAACGGCCGTTATCGCGAGGAAAGCTTGTTCGAGACGGATCTTCCCTATCTCGCGCACGCCGAACCTCCTCGCCGATTCGTTTTCTGACCTGTCGATTTTCCGAACCTACGAGGCGAAACCATGCGCTTGAAGCTTCTGACCCTTGCCCTGTCCCTGGCTGCAGTTTCCCTGCCCAGCCATGGCGAGGATTTGCTGGATGCATACCGTCAGGCGCGTGCGAACGATCCTGTGCTTGCACAGGCCGACGCCACCCGCCTCGCCGTTCGCGAAGGAATTCCGCAGGCGCGTGCGCTGCTGCTACCGCAGATCAGCGCGGGCATGAGCCTGCAGCAACAGAGCCTGTCCGGCAACAACAGCCTGAATGGGACCGGGGTCAACAGCGGAATTACCAGCGGGCACGAGCGGACACGCTCGATTTCGGCCAGTGTGGATCAGACCATCCTCAACCTGTCTGACATTGCGAGCCTGCAAGCCGCGCATTCCACCTACGATGCGCAGGAAAAAACCTATGAGGCTGCCGCACAGGAATTATTCGTGCGCGTCGCCAGCGCCTACTTCACGGTGCTGAACGACCAGGAGCAGGTCGCCTACGCCAAGGCCAATGAGGAAGCCTATCGCGTCACCTACGACCAGGCCGAGCAGCAGTACAAGGTGGGCATCGCCGCCGTTACCAACGTGTACCAGGCGAAGTCATATTACGAAGCCGCCAAGGCCACCACGGTTACTTACGAGAATACGCTGGCCAATGATCGCCAGGCGCTGAGCGTGATCACCGGCAAGCCGGTGGGCGATCTGAAGAAGCTGCGCGATGACCTGCCGATGACACCGCCTTCGCCGGCCGATCCGCAGGCGTGGGTGGACAGTTCGCTGAAGAACAATCCAACCCTTATGTCTGCGCAGCTTTCCGTCGACGCGGCGGAGCACAACATCAACGCCGCCCGCGCCAACCATCTACCGACCATCACGGCCAGCTTGACCCGTGCCAAGAGCACGGCATGGCTGGAAAACGGCAGCTACAATGCCTTTGGCTCCGTCGGCAACGGCCGCTACGGCAACACCATCGGCGTCACGCTGTCGGTGCCGATCTTCGAAGGCGGCGCCACCCAGGCGAAGGTACGCCAGAACATCTATCAGCGCGACGAAGCCCAGGATTCGCTGGAGCTGACCCGCCGCCAGACCATCCAGAACACGCTGAACTACTACAACTCGGTGCTGGCCGGTATCAGTGAAGTGGAATCGGGCAAAGCCGCCGTGGACTCCGCGCAGAAAGCCGTGGACGCCACCAAGGCGGGCTTCCAGGTGGGCACGCAGATCATGCTGGACGTATTGAACTCCATCCAGCAGCTCACCCAGGCACAGAGCACGTACTCGACGGCGCGTCATCAGTTGGTGCTCAACCGCCTGCTGCTGAAGGAATCGGCCGGCACCATTACTTACGACGACCTGCAGAGCGTCAATTCGCTGCTGCAATAATCTGCTTGAAGCGACTGAAAAAGGCCGGGTGTATCTCCCGGCTTTTTTTGTTCCTGAAAAAACTACTCCTGCAGCATCCGGTCGATCAGATGCATCACGCGCCCCACGGCGCCACGCTCGCTATCGAACACCACGCGCGCCTGGTATCCCATCTGCCTGCAGCGCGCTTCGTCCTGCAACAGTTCGAGCACTTCGCCGCCCAATGCCTCGTTTTGTAGCACGCGCTTGGCACCACCGCCGCGGATCAGGGTGAGGGTGATTTCCTCGAAGTTGAAGGTATGCGGCCCCACCAGCACCGGCCGGGCCAGCGAGGCAGGCTCAAGCACGTTGTGTCCGCCGATCGGCACCAGGCTGCCGCCGACGAAGGCGAGATCGGACGCCGCAAAGAACGGCATCAGTTCGCCCATGGTGTCGATCAGGAACACCTGGTGCGACTCCCCCGGCGCGCGGTCGGCACTGCGCATGGCCATGGTGAAGCCGAGGCTGCGCACGGCGTGTTCCACCAGCCGGAAGCGCTCGGGATGGCGCGGGGCGATCAGCAGCAAGGCATCGGGCAGCCGCTTGAGCACTTCCAGATGCGCTTCCAGCACCGCCAATTCCTCGCCTTCATGCGTGCTGGCGGCAATCCACACCGGGCGCAAGCGTCCCCATTGCTGGCGGAACGCCTCTCCGGCTTGCAGCGCGCCGTCCGGTACCGGCATGTCGAACTTGAGATTGCCGCTGACCGTGACCAAGGCCGGATCGGCGCCCAGCAGGCGGTAGCGCGCCGCATCGGTACGCGACTGCGCCGCAATCTGCCTTACGCAACGCAACGCCGACCGCAGCAGCGCCCGCATCGGTGCGTAGCCACGCAGCGAACGACCCGACAGGCGCGCGTTGACGATCATCAACGGAATGCCGCGCCGGTAGCAGCCGAAATACAGGTTCGGCCAGATCTCCGTCTCCACGATCAGCGCCAGCCGCGGCCGCACCTGCTTGAGGAAACGATGCACGGAGAACGGCAAGTCGTACGGCAGGTACACATGAAACACGCTGTCGCCGAACAGCTGCTGCACCCGCGCCGAACCGGTCGGCGTCACCGTGGTGACCACCAGCGGCGCGTTGGGATAGTCCTGGCGCAATGCCTTGATCAGCGGCTCCGCCGCATTCACCTCGCCGACTGAAACCGCATGCACCCAGATGCTGCCGCGCAGGTCCGGCGCCTTGAAAATGCCGAAGCGCTCCGGCCAGCGCTGGTGATAGTTGCCATAGCGCATCCCGCGCGTCAGCAGCCGCATCACGATCAGCGGCGTGGCCAGGTACATCAGGAGGGTATACAGATAGCGCAACGTCGCGTCGGCTCCGGTCCGGGACGCGGAAGTATACGGGTCTGCGGCCGGGAGCCCACCGAACGAGAGGGAATGCAGGCGTGCCGCTACAATCGTCCGAATGCCTGGAACACCTTACCCCCCTTTTACCCGTGCCCTGCTCGCACCACGCCTTTGGCCGGCGTGGCTCGGCGTCGGCATCATGAAATTGATCGCCATGCTTCCCTTCCCCGTTTTGATGGGGATGGGCCGCACGCTGGGCTGGATCATCCAGCACTTTCCCTCGCCACGGCGCAAGGTCGCCGCCACCAACGTCGCGCTGTGCTTCCCAGAACTGGACGCCAAGGCGCAAGCCGCCTTGGTCGACGCGCACCTACGCGATATCGGCCTGATGCTGATCGAGTTCGCGTTGGGCTGGATGGGCTCGGATCGCGCCATCGGCAAGATCCCAGTGACCATCGAAGGGTTGGAACATCTGGAGGCCGCGCACGCCCAAGGACGCGGGGTATTGCTGGTCGGCGGCCACTTCTCGCACCTGGAACTGTGTGCGCGGCTGGTTTCGCAGCGCATTCGCATCGCCGGCATGTACCGCCGCATGGACAACCTGGTGTTCGAGTGGACAGTGCTGCGCGCCCGCCTGAGTTATGCGCGCGCGATGTTCGACAAGGACGACATCCGCGGCACGGTGAAATACCTGCGTAGCGGCGGCACGCTCTGGTACGCGCCCGACCAGGACATGCGCAGCAAGGACAACGCCTTCGTACCATTCTTCGGCGTGATCGCGGCCACCATCACTGGGACGCATCATCTTGCGCGATTGTCCCGTTCGGCGGTGGTACCGTTCTTCCATCGCCGTCTGCCGGGTAGCCGGGGCTATGCCTTGCGCCTAGGCGCGCCCCTGGAAGACATGCCCAGCGCGGATGCCGCGACCGATACCGCGCGCGTCAACCGCTGCATCGAGGAGATGGTGCGCGAGGCACCCGAGCAGTATCTGTGGGTGCATAAGCGCTTCAAGACACGCCCGGAAGGCGCCCCGCCTATTTACTAGGAACCCGCCCGGCTTGCGTCGGACAGGCTGACGTCAGCGTCTCTCGGTACATAGGGCGCATTAGCTTTCGACGCGTCGCCCTTCATGCCCTACCACAGCCCGTTTGGCCGGCCGGAATCCCGCCCGGCAGCCTTGATTGCCTTCGATTGCCGTAAAATCTTGCGCCCGGCGACCAAGGAGTAACGCGTGACCGCGCAGCAAAGCCTGCAGGCCCGAGCCTGCCCGATCTTCATGTATCACAACATTGCGCAGGCGCCGCGCGACCTAAAACGCTGGCGTAGCCTCTACGTGAGCCCGGGCGCGTTCGCGCGGCAAATGTGGCTGCTCAAGCGTCTGGGCTACACCGGCCTGTCGATGTCCGATGCGATGCCATACCTGCGCGGCGAACGGCACGGCCCCATCGCCGTCGTCACCCTGGACGACGGCTACGTCGATAACCTCGAGTGCGCGCTGCCAGTACTCCAGCGCTACGGCTTTACCGCCACCTGCTACGTGGTGAGCGGCAGCATCGGCCGCTACAACAACTGGGATGCCGAAAAGCTCGCCGTGCAGAAACCCTTGATGACCTCGGCGCAATTGCGTGCCTGGCATGAAGGCGGCATGGAGGTCGGCGCGCATACGCGGACCCATCCGCACCTGCGACAGTGCAACGATGCCCAGCTGCGCGACGAAATCGCCGGCAGCAAGGCCGATCTGGAAGACATCCTGGGCGCACCTGTCACACAGTTCTGCTATCCCTACGGCGACATGGACGATCGCGTCGCCGAGGTGACACGTGCATCGGGCTATGCAGCCGCCACCACCACCCAGCGCGGCCGCGCCACCCTTGGCACGGATCTGTACCGTCTGCCGCGCGTGCAGATCGCCCGTCACCATACACTGCCGCAGTTCGCGATCCGCGCGTTCACCCAGTACGAGAACAAGCGTTACGAGAGCAGGCGTTACGAGAACAGGGGCAACGAGAGCAGCCGCGCATGAAATTCCTTTTCGTCGGCACCAATCCCGAAAACACCGGTGCCGCCACGCACTTCGTCGCCTTGGCCCAGGCCATGGTGGAGGCAGGGCATCAGGTCAGCGCCGTGGTCTATCCCAACGGGCTGATCGCCAACGCACTCGCCAGGTCAGGCGTCACGCTTTATCCGGCGAAGTTTCGCAACGTGTTCGATCTGCGCGGCTATCGCGCCACCTTCAAGGCGGCACGCGATCTGCAACCGGATTGGCTGGTCGGCAACTTCGGCAAGGAATACTGGCCGTTGATCCTGGTAAGCCGTTTGCTGGGCGTGCCGGTTGCCCTGTTCCGCCACCGCACGCCACCGATGGGCCGCGTCTCCGGCTACCTAGTGCCGCGCCTGGCACAACGCTTTTTTGCCGTCTCCGCGCACGCGCGGCAGGCTTACCTCGATCGCGGCGTGCCGCCGCAACGGGTGCGCGTGCTGTACAACCCGGTGAACATGGCTTGGTGCAAGCCCGATGCGCAGCGTCGCAGCGAGATCCTGCACCGGCTCGGCATCCCGCAGGATGCGATCGTTCTGGGCTATTTCGGCCGTATCCATCGCAGCAAGGGCATCCTTACCCTGCTGGAAGCGCTCGACGGCGCGATGGCGCAGGAACCGCGCCTGCACGGCCTGTGGCTGGGCCACGGGCCGGACGTGCAGGAGCTGGGTGAACGCATCGAAGCCGGCTCTTTCGCCCATCGCCATCACATGCTGGGCTGGATCGACGACGTCCATCCCTACTACAGCGCGATCTCCATGCTGGCCTTTCCTTCGATCGCCACGGAAACCTTCGGCCGCGTGTCGGTGGAAGCGCAGGCCGCCGGCGCGCCGGTGCTCGGCAGCGACATCGGCGGCGTACCCGAAACGCTGTCGCCCAACCTGACCGGGTTATTGCTGCCGCCGGGCGATGTCAGCGCCTGGCGCGACGCCATCCTCGCGATGTGCGAGGCGGACATGCGCGAGCCAATGGCCGTGGCAGCGCGCGATTTCGTGAACAGGCATTTCAGCACACGCGTGATCGCGGATGCGTTTGTGCGCATCTTGAACGACGGCTGATGCCAGCCTACTCACGCCGGGCGGGAGATGGCGCAGAGCGCGCAGCCCGGCGCGCCTCGTGCAATTTGGCGTATTTCAGAAACACATAGCACGCACCAAGCACGCTGGCGATAAACCCCGCCCAACCGCTCAGGAAATACCGCTTCAGCACGAATTGCCGCAAAAAGAACAGCGGCGGATAAACCACCATGCGCATACCGGTAAAACGCTGCCCGCGGCGCAGCTTGTGCGCCACCATGCCGCTGCTGTAGCGATTGATCTTTTCTACCCGCGTGGCGATATCGCCATCGCCGTTGTTGACGAAATCCGCGCCCCATAGCGTTTTCACCGGCCCGCGCACTTCCACCGCCGCGTGCACTTCCACGTCGTTCATACCGCCACGCCGGCGGTTGAACAGGCGCAGATGGCCATTGCGATGACTCCAGCGATGCTGCACGGTCCAGAACATACGCTCGCGGCGCGGAATACGGAAGCCGGCATGCCGTGGATCTTCCAGCGCACGCTCGATGATGGCGCGCGTACCCGGCGAGAGAATTTCATCCGCATCCAGATTGAGCACCCAATCGTTGCGCGCCAGTTCGTAGGCGCGCTGCTTCTGCGGCCCGTAGTCGTCGAACGGATGCACCTCCACCCGCGCCCCATGCATGCGCGCGATCGCTACCGTGCTATCGGTGGAACCGGAATCCAGCACGACGATTTCATCCGCCCAGTCCACTTCACGCAGGCAGGCGTCGAGGGTGTCGGCGTTGTTGTAGGTGATCAACACCACCGAGAGCGGCTCACGCAGCATCGCCCCGCTCCTTTTCGACCGCAAACAGGACGGCACACCATAGCCCCAGCAACCACGCGAACAACAGCCCCCACCAGGCCGAATAGAACGCCAAATGGGAATTGAGCGGAAACAACATCGCCGCCAGCGACACCGTTACCGGAAAAGCCGTGGCGCGACCGACAGGTCCTGCTCGCCGCGATGCTCTGCAAGCAAGCACGACCCCAGTCAGCCACAGCAACGCGCCGACCAAGCCAGTTTCGGTGAGTATTTCCAATACGAGCTGATGTGGATGGCACGCGCCTTCGCCTTCGCCACAGTTTTCCGCTACCAAGAAGTGATCGTTTACCGGCGCGTACTGCGGATACGCGTAACGAAAACCACGCACGCCCACACCCAGGAATGGATGTGCCTCGATCATCGCCAAACCGGTGCGCCAGATATCGAGACGGCCGGTCATGGCCTCGTTGATACCTCGTTCGTTACCGCTCAGCACCATCAGGGTGCGCTGCATGCGCGCATCAAAACGCGAAGAAGTCTTCCAGGCAACGCCACCCGCGGCGAGCAACACCGCCACACATCCCGCGCACACGACCAAAAAGCGTGCAAGCGAACCCGCCTCGCGCGCGATGAACACCAGCGTCACCAAACCGAAGGCGATCCACGCCGAGCGCGACCCGCTCAGCATCACCGGTCCTAGCAGCAACACGAATGCGATGATCAGACCGCGCAGCCCCCACCGTTGCCGCGCCGCCCACAGCACAAAAGGTGACAGCACGGCCAGTGTAGGCCCGAGCTTGGGATCATCCGCACCGAACAAACCGGAAATGCGCTCCGGCTCAGCGTGACCACGCAGGCTCCAACCAGTGAGCATCTGCATCCATGCATCCAGCGTCCAGAAGCCGATCACGATGGCGACGGCAAAATAGAACCCGTGCGCGCGCTGCTCGCCACGAAGCACGTAGCAGGCATACAGCCCAAGCGGCAGATAGCGCAGGACGGCCAGCACCGTACCCCAACTCTTGCCTGGCGCCACGGCGGTAAACGAGGAGAGCGCCGCCGCACCGATGTAGCAAACCAGCAAGGAAAGCAGCAGGCGAACCGAGGGCCGCTTCAGTTCAGCGGCGGCATCACGCCACCATGCGACCAGCATCCCGATCAGGCACAACAGCGTGCCCAGTTCGGCGCTGCGTCCGAACGGCAGCAAGGCAACCAGCAACCACAAGGGCAGCAGCGGCGAGCGTAGAAGGCTTTGGGGTGACGGGCGCATGCCGGATCCGTGGGAAACGTCCAGGCATTGTAGGCGACAGGTGCGACGCGGTTAGCGCTGCTCCCGGTCGCGACGGGAACAGGCCTCAGGCCGTCACTTCCTCGTACAACGCCAGCGCGGCGTGCTGCATGTCGATCAGGCGATAGCGTTGCAGCGGTGCGATCGGTGGCGCGACGCGCAGCAGTTCCGCCGCACGCTCGACCAGGCGCTCGCGGTCGCCGGGCGGTACGCGGCCGGCAGGATAGAGTTCGGCCAGCAACTCGCCCACACCGCCGTGGGCGTAGCCGAGCACGGGGCGGCATAACGCCAAGGCTTCCACCACGGTGCGGCCGAAGGCTTCGGGCTTGTTGGAAAGCTGCAGGATCAAGGCGGACATGGCGTAGATGTCGCGCACATCCTGGCGCGGGGGCGTCATCACCACATGGTTCTCCACGCCGCGACCTTTGACCAGGTCTTTCAGTTCGCGCACATAGGCTTCACGGCCGGGCTCGACCACGCCCAGCAGCAGCAAGCGCGTATCGATACCGCGCTGCTTGAGTTCGGCCACCAGCTCGATCGCGTCGTGATGACCCTTCAGGCGCGTGCCGCGTCCGGGCAGGGTAAGCAGCGGCGCGCCGGCGAGCTTGGGATATTCGTTGAAGAAGGCTTTCTGCCAGCTCTCCTCGGGCCGGTGCCCATATGGAAAGGCTTCCGGATCGATGCCGCGCGGAACAATGCGGATACGGGTGGTATCCAGCTTGCTGTAATGACTGATGAGGTAGTCGCGCACCGTTTGCGAAACCACCACGATGCGTTCGCCGCGCAGCATGATGGCGCTGTAGCGGCCCGGCGAATTGAGACCGTGCACTGTGGTGACGAAGTGCGGCCTGGGCGACATGCCCTTGAGCGCCCACCAGCCCATCCAGGCCGGCAGCCGCGAACGGACGTGGACGACGTCCGGCTTCAGTTCGCGCAGGATGCGCCGCAAGCGGCCCAGCCGGCCGAGCGTGGCGAGCGATTTTCGGCCGATGTCGAGCGTGACGTGCTCGCTGCCCTCGGCTTCGAGCTGCGCGGTCAGGCGGCCCCCCGCCGAAATGACCACCGAACGATGTCCGGCCTGCACCAATGCCTGCGCCACTTCCAGCACCGAGCGCTCCGCACCGCCCGAGTGCAGCGCGGGAATGAGCTGCACAACGGTCAGCGTTCTGGCCGGTGTGGCGGCAACGGACATGGTTCCCTCATTCGCGACTCTCATCCGTAGAATCCAAGCAGCAATCGTGCCGGTCGGCGCAGCCTGTGCCTGGGGTGAAGACCGGCTTCAATCGCGCAGGATGTAATGCGCGCCGCAGTAAGGACATACGGACTCGCCGCCGTCCTCCACGATGGGCAGGTAGACCTTCGGATGGGAGTTCCACAGCGCCATGCCCGGCATCGGACACGACAGCGGCAGGTCCGAACGCGTCACTTCGTAACGATTTTCGGCATTCGCCGGTATGAGCTTCTGGGCTGCGGCAGGGTGACCCGACATGGGATGTTGCTCCGGGGCGAGGCTAGGGGACCGCTTATCTTAGCAAGGTAAAAGGGGTGAGTAGCGAGGGCGCAGCGCCCCGCGACTCACCCCTCATTCGCCTTCCCTTGCGCCAGGCTTACTGGCCGGCCTTCGGCACCGAAGCCTCGGTGGTGATGTTGATCTGGATCTCGTCGCTCACCTTGATCGGCTCACCTGGCTTCGACACATATGCGCCCAGGCCGAACTCCGAGCGCTTCAGCGTGCCGGTGGCGTTGAAGCCGATTGCCGGCTGACCGGTCATCGGGTGCGTGCCGATGTTGTTGAGCGTGGCATTGAGCACCACCGGCTTGGTCACGCCGTGCACCGTGAGGTCACCGGTCACCTTGTAGTGCTTGCTGCCCAGCGGTTGCACGCTGGTGCTCTTGAAGGTGATGGTGGGGTACTTGTCGGCGTCGAAGAAATCCGGCTCCTTCAGGTGTTTGTCCAGCGCCGGTACGTGCGTATCCAGATTGCTCAGCGGCATGGTCACGTCCACCGAGGACTTGGCCGGGTTCTTGTCGTCGAACACCAGGGTACCGTCGGAAATGCCGATGTCGGCCACCGGATGGGAGAAGCCGAAGTGGTTCCAGCTGAACAGCACCATGGTGTGGCCCGGATCGAGCTTGTAGGTTACCGGCGCGGCCTGGGCCGAAAGCGCCGTGCCGAGCAGTGTAGCCAGCAACACGTAGCGAAGATTACGCATGAAAAAAGTCTCCTGCCTTCATCGAGTGGATTAAGAAAATCGCTTTCGCGGGAACAACAGGATCGTCTTCGGAGCGTAGTCCGAACGGCGATCACGGGAAAAAGCCTTATGCAATGCGGCAGGCCTCGTCGAATGCGAGCCGCGGACTACGTGGAAACAGATCACGACTGGCGTCGCCATAACCGATATTGATCAGAAAATTCGATTTGATCGTGGTGCCGGCGAAGAACGCCTGATCCACGCCGGCATTGTCGAACCCGGACATCGGCCCGCAATCGAGCCCCAACGCGCGCGCCGCTACGATCAGATAGGCCCCTTGCAATGTCGCGTTGCGAAACGCCGTCGTATCGATATGCGGCTGATTGCCGACAAACCAGCTGCGTGCATCGGCATGCGGAAACAGCTTGGGCAGGTATTCATAGAAGGCGTGATCGTTCGCGACGATCGCCGTAACCGGCGCCGCCATGGTCTTGGCGCGATTGCCTTCGGACAGGAACGGCTTGAGCTTCTCCTTCGCCTCGGCGGACTTCACGAACACCACGCGCATCGGCGAGGAATTGGCGCTGGTCGGGCCGAACTTCGCAAGTTCGTACAATGCTTGCAGCTGTTCGTCGGTCACTTCCTTGGGCAGGAAGGCATTGTAGGTACGGGCAGTTCGGAACAACTGATCCAGGGCTGCCTCGGCAAGCTTCTCGCTCATGGGTATCCTCTGCGTCAAGAAACAAAGCGCAGAGTGTAAGCGCTAGCCGGACGAACCAGCGACGATAAAGGCGAACGTACTGTGCACGATCCGGCAACAATCGATCCATCAGGCCACCAGCCGCCTCACACCCCGGCAGGGGAATGCTGGGCGATTACCGACCAGGCTGCGGGCAACCAGCGCCAGGCTCTGGCGTTGGCCGAGCAGATGGGCATGCCGGTGCGGCACCTCGTTCTATCGTTGCGCGCGCCATGGTCATGGTTGTCGCCACGCCTGACCCTGGGCGGCCGACTGGCACTGCCAGCTTCGCAACGCGCGGCGTTCGCACCGCCGTGGCCTACGCTCGCGATCGGATGCGGGCGCAGCGCGGCCTTGCTGACACGCCTGCTGCGCGGGCTGACCGAAGGTTATTGCCATACCGTACAGATGCTTGATCCGCGCGTGGAGCCGAGCCACTGGGACACCATCATCGCCCCGAAACATGATGGGCTGACCGGCCCCACCGTGCTGAACCCGTTGGGCTCATTGAACCCGGTCGACGATAGCTGGCTCGCCGATGGCCGCGATGCCAGTCCGGCGCTGGGTTATCTGCCGCGACCACGCGTTGGCGTGCTGCTGGGCGGCCCACGCACCGGCATCCGCATGGATGCCGATTACGCACGGCAGCTCATCGAACATCTGCTTGCACGCAGGCAGCGCGAAGGCGGCAGCCTGCTGGTGCTCACCTCGCGCCGCACGCCAGCCGCTGTCGCCGAGCTGATGCGCACGGCACTGCGCGGCATCCCCGGCCTGCTCTGGACCGGTCCGGATGATGGCAACAATCCCTACCCTGGCGTGCTCGGCTGGGCGGATCGCCTGGTCGTGACGCCGGATTCGGTCAACATGTTGAGCGAAGCGTGTGCCGTGGGCTGCGCGGTACACACCTTCGTCGTGGGAAACCTGCCGGCAAAGCTGGCGCGTTTTCATCGCAGCTTGCGCGAAGCGGGCCTATTGCATGACATCGATGCCGATGCGCCGACGCAGCAGGTGCCATTACGTGAAACAGCGGCGATTGCCGGGGTTTTGCGCAGGCGTGTGCTGTCGCGATAAGCGGCGTCGGCATCTCGCGCCATAACCGCGCAGATCCTCGTAGGTTGCCGATGAGCGCACGCGAACCCCAACGTTGCCATGCAGATGGCGATGTTGGGTTCGGCATGTGTCTCACCGCCAACGCATGCTTCCAACCCATGGCCGGCATTTTGCGCGCATGCTAGAAATCAAACCCAAGCGCACGCGTCACCACGCTCACTTCGCCGCACAGCGCTTCCAGCTCCGCATCGCGCGGCGCGATACGCGAACGCAAGTCCAACGTGCAGAACAGCGCACGTCGCAACAGCTCGGCATGCGCCCGCGTGAAGCAGTTTGCCTGCGCAGTATCAAGCAGGCCTGCGTCCTGGCAGACTTCGATCAATCCGGCATTGGCCGTCGTCGATAGCAGGTATGGCACGCTCGACGCATGTGCGAGCACCAATCCTTGCAAGGCGAATTCGATGTCGAGCAAGCCGCCATGTCCCTGCTTCAGATCGATCCGCGCCGTATCGGAACGATCCCGTTCCGCACGCCAACGTTGACGCATGCTGCTGACTTCCGCCAACACCGCTGCGCGATCACGCGGCACGGCCAGCGTGCGGCGCCGCACTTCGGCCAGCTCTCCATTCAGGAGCGCGTCGCCCGCCACCGGACGTGCGCGCAACAACGCCTGATGCTCCCACGTCCATGCACGGCTTTCCTGGTAAGCGATAAACGCCTCCAGGCTGCCGACCAGCAAGCCTTTGGAACCGTCAGGCCGCAAGCGCGTATCCACCTCGTACAAGCGCCCGGCACGCGTGAGCACCGTCAGCCAGTTCACCACGCGCTGGGTAAGGCGCTGATACCAGCGCGACCCTTCCAGCGGCCGCGGGCCATCACTCATCGCGTGCGCGCGCCGGCCGTCGAACACGAAGACCAGGTCGAGGTCGGATGCAAAGCCCAGTTCCTCACCACCCAGGCTGCCGTAGCCCAGCATCGAAAATCCCGAACCCGTACCCGTACCCGGCAAACGTCCATGCGCAGCGATCACTTCACGCTCGGCGAGCGCCGCGACAGCGTTGACCACGGATTCTGCCAATGCCGCAAGCCGGCGGGCCGTGGCCACGGCATCGGCACGTCCGTCGTTGAACGCCAGGCCCAGCCGAAACGCGATGCTCGATTTGAACTCGTTGATGCGCTCCAGTTCCGCCTCGGCTTCGCGCTCGTCCAGTGTGGTAAGCACGTGTGCGATGTCCGCACTGATGTCGGCGCTCTTGAGCGGCAACTGATCGATGCGCGGATCGAGCACATCATCCAGCAGCAAGGGTTGCGCGATCACGCGCTCGGCCAGAAAGGCGCTATCGGCAAACAGCTGCGCCAGGCGCTTGCGCGCCGAAGGCAGCTCTTCCAGCAAGGCGAGATAGGAAGGCCGGCGCGCAACCGTTTGCACCAGGCGGCACAAGCGCAACAGGCACCCGACCGGCGCTGCCGTCTCGCGCGCCGCGGCCAGCAATTGCGGCATGAGGTGATCCAGTTGCTCGCGTGCGCGTGCGGACATGGCACGCACTTGCGAAGCCTGCGGCAACTTCAGCAAGGCCTCCGCCGCTTCGCCACCCGGTACGAAACCGGAGCTTTCCATCACGCGCGCCTCCAACGACTCGTCGCAAGCGCGCTGCCACAGTATCGCATCGGCCGCCAGCACGCTGGCCTTTGCGCCGCCTTCCGGCATCAACACGGCTTCGAATTCGTTGGCGACGATGTCGCGGTGTTTCGCCAGCGCCTCGGCCAGCGGCTCCCACGCCGGATAATCCAGCGCCAAGGCCAGGCGCTCGCGGGTAAGATCGTCGTCGGGCAGATCATGCGTTTGCGCATCGCGCATCATCTGCACGCGGTTTTCCAGGCGACGCAGAAAAACATAGGCCTGGCGCAAGGCTTTCGCCCGCGCCGCGGGAATATGCCCGCGCGCCTCGCAGGCGGTCAGCGCCGGCAGCAAGCCGCGCACGCGCAAGCTGGGTTCGCGGCCACCGCGAATCAATTGCACCAGTTGCACGATGAACTCGATCTCGCGAATGCCGCCCGGCCCGAGCTTGAGGTTGTCGGCCAGGTCCTTGCGCGCCACTTCGGCATCGATCAACGCCTTCATCTCGCGCAGACCCGCGAACGCGGTGTAGTCGAGATACTTGCGATACACGAACGGCCGCAACAGCTCCTGCAATTGCTTGCCCGCGCTGCGATCGCCGGCCACGGCGCGCGCCTTGATCCAGGCATAGCGCTCCCAATCGCGCCCCTCGCGCTGGTAGTACTGCTCCATCGCACTGAACGGCAAGGCGAGCCGGCCCGCATTGCCGAACGGCCGCAAACGCAAGTCCACCCGCGCGCAGATGCCATCCGTAGTCGGCTCGTGCAGGAGCCGCACCAGCTGGCGCCCGAGGCGTACAAAGTATTCGCTGTTGTCCAGCACCCGCGCGCCGTCGCTTTCACCACCCTGCGGGTAGGCCAGCACCAGATCGATGTCGGAGGAGAAGTTCAGCTCGCTGCCGCCAAGCTTGCCGAAGCCGACTACTACCAGGCGCTGCACGCTGCCGTCTTCACCACGCGCATGGCCGTAGCGCACCGCCAGCGAACGCTCGGACCAATCGAGCGCGGCGCCGAGCAGTGCTTCGTAGAGCACGCTGGTCGCGGACAGCGTTTCCGGCAGGTCGTCCAGACCGTTGACGTCGCGAAACACCAGACGCAACGCCTCGGCATGCCGGAACCGCCGCAATGCCGACATGCAGGCGGTTTCATCGCTGTCGAGCTTCAATGCCTCGATGCGGGCCGACGCATCGGCACTGGCGCGCAACCGCTCCAGGCCAAGCGGTGCTAGCAATTGCGGCTGGCTGCGCCAGGTTTCGAAGGCGAAATCGCTCGCCAGCAAGGTACGGCGGATACGCTCGGCGACGCCTGCATCATCGTGCAAAGGCACGCCTGCCGCGCGGCAGCGCGCCACCAGCTGAGCGTAACGATCGTCGATGAGTGCCCGCAGTGCAGGCGATTCGGAGGGTGGGGAGATGACAGCCATAGGCTCATTATGAGCCCTGGGCCAGCTCAACAGAACTGCGCCAAAACGGCAAGAACGCTCAGCTTCCTTCGCCATCGGCCGACAGCGCCAGACCCCACGCAAGCCGCAATCTCGCACCAGGCAACCCGTCATGGAATTTGGCGCATGAGCGAAGTCCTGGAACACGAGCATGCATCCAGAACGCATGCAGAAGATGTCCCCACACTCAAATATGGTGATGAGGGTGACACCGTGCAGGAGCTGCAGCAGCAGTTGCGCAGCATCGGCTATTGCGACATCGATGGTCCCGTGAACGCCGACGGTAACTTCAGTGATCGTACGCACCGCGCCGTAACCGCGTTTCAGCGTGATTATGGTCTAGTCGCGGATGGTATCGCCGGCCCCAAAACGTGGCAGGCATTGCGTCACGCGCTGCAGCGTTTCTTACGCAAACGGCCGTGATTTCCATGGCGCCAGTCCAAGCGCCTCGATGCCGTTTCGTAGGCTGAGACGAAATCCCGGCCTAGGCAATCCAGCAACTCAAGCCTCAACCCTGCGCCAGGGCCCTACTGCAATCGGAAAACTCGCATGCGGTGGATGCAGGGTGGCACGTGCCTGCACACGGCCTTCCTGGTCGGTCGCAAAGACCGTCAGCGCCTGCAGATGGATGTCGACCATGTCGCCGGTCGCTGCAGTATGCCGACCCCAATCGCGCTCGCTCCATTCGGCCTCCAACGGTTCCTCCCGTCCTTCCACCCGCAGGCTTGCACGTACGGTGCCGGCGACATGGCGCAGATTGAGCAGCTGCGCCCTGATGCCATCGCCTGCCACGGGTGCCAGCGCGATGTCCTCGGGGCGCACATGCACGGCGATCTCGTGCGTATCTTCCGCGGCAAAATTTTCGATGCGCCACGCATGCCCGAACAGGTGCAGATGCTGGCCGTGCACGACCCCCGGCAGGGCTTGGCCGCGCGCGATGAACCTGGACGCGAACGGCGTCGCCGGCTGCCGGTAGATTTGCTCCGGCGTACCGATCTGCTCGATGCGGCCGCTGTTCATCACCACCACGCGATCGGCCATCTCCAGCGCCTCGTCCTGATCATGCGTGACGAACAAGGTGGTGATGCCGAGCGAGCGATGGAATTCGCGCAGCCAGCTGCGCAGATTCACCCGCACCTGCGCATCCAGCGCGCCGAACGGCTCGTCCAGCAGCAACAAGCGTGGCTCGATGGCCAGCGCACGCGCCAGGGCCACGCGTTGGCGCTGGCCGCCCGACAGCTGTGAGGGATAGCGATCCGCAAACCCTTCCAGTTCCACCTGGCGCAGCAGATGCTCGACCTTCGCCTTGATCGTCGCCGCCTTGGGGCGCACGCGCCATGGCCGCACGCGCAAGCCGAACGCCACGTTCTGCGCCACCGTCATGTGCGGGAATAGCGCATAGTGCTGGAACACCAGCCCCACGCCGCGGCGGCGTGCATCCAGCGCCAACAGATCCTGCCCGTCACGAAATATGCTGCCGGCATCCGGCTGGTCGAGTCCGGCAAGAATGCGCAGCAAGCTGGTTTTTCCCGAGCCAGAAGGACCGAGCACGGCAATGAACTCACCGTCGCCGATGGTCAGGCCAACGTCGTCCAACGCCACGAAGGCACCGAATTGGCGACGCAAATGGGAAATCTCGATACCCATGCGGCGATGGATCCTCAATGATGGATGTTCAGTGCGTGGCCATGTCGCCACTCGACCACGCGCTTGATGCCAAGCGTGATGACAGTAAGCAGTGCCAGCAGTGAAGCGGCGGCAAAGGCGGCAGAAAAATCTTCCTGGTAAAGCTGGTCTACTTGCAGCGGCAAGGTATTGGTGATGCCGCGCAAATGTCCCGAAACGACATAGACCGCGCCGAATTCGCCCATGGCGCGCGCGTTGCACAGCAGAACGCCGTACAGCAGCGCCCAGCGCACGCGCGGCAAGGTGACACGGAAAAAGATTTGCCACCCGCCCGCACCCAGCGTGAGCGCCGCTTCTTCCTGTTCCGAGCCCTGCGCCTGCATCAAGGGAATCAACTCGCGCGCCACGAAGGGCAAGGTGACGAACACCGTCGCCAGCACCAGGCCCGGCAAGGCAAAGATCACCTGCAAGCCATGCGCTTCCAGCCAGCCGCCCAGCCAGCCATCCTTGCCATAGACCAGGATCAGCATCATGCCGGCCACCACCGGCGACACGGAAAACGGCAGGTCGATCAGCGCACCTAACAGCGCCTTGCCGCGAAACTCGAAGTGCACCATCGACCACGCGGCAGCGAGGCCAAAGACCAGGTTCAGCGGCACCGCAATGGCCGCCACCGTCAAGGTCAAGCGCACGGCGGCGAGCGTATCGGGCTGCTTGACCGCATCGAGGTAGAACGCATAACCCTGGCGAAACGCTTCGGCAAAGATCGCCAGCAACGGCAACACCAGCAACCACGCCAGCACGGCGAGCGCTGCCAGCACCAGCACCGTGCGTGCGATGCATGCCGACAACGCAGGGCGGCCGATCGATACCACGGAAGCCACGGCGGCCATCAGCGTGCCACCGCCCAGCGTCGTGTCCAACGCTGCAGCCCTGCCATCGCCACCAGCAGCAGCAATGACGCCGCCAGCATCACCGCGCCCAGCGCCGCGGCGCCGCGGTAGTCATACTGCGAATCGATTTTTTGCACGATCAGGTACGGCGCAATTTCGGTGCGGAACAGGCGATTGCCGGAAATGAAGATCACCGAGCCGTATTCGCCGATCGCACGCGCCAGCGCCAATGCGTAACCGGTCAACAAGGTCGGCAGCAACAACGGCAGCAGCACGCGAAAGAAGCGCTGGCTCGCCGAAGCGCCCAAGGTATAGGCTGCCTCCTCCAGATCGCTTTCCATGCTTTCCAGCACCGGCTGCAAGGTACGCACCACGAACGGAAAGCCGACGAACACCATCGCCAGCAGCACGCCCAGGCGGGTATAGGCCACCTCGATGCCGAGCGGCGCCAGGCGACTGCCCAGCCAACCGTTCGGCGCATACAGCGCGGTCAAGGCAATGCCGGCCACCGCCGTCGGCAGCGCGAATGGCAGGTCGACCAGCGCGTCGCACAGCCGCCGGCAGGCGAAGCGGTAGCGCACCAGCACCCACGCGACCAGCAAGCCGAGTACCGCATCGATCGTCGCGGCCAGCAGCGCGGCGCCGAAGCTCAGTTTCAGCGAAGCCAGCACGCGCCGCGTACCGATCTGCGCCCACCAGCCGGCCGGGCCCAGCTCGCACGCCGTCCACAGCAAGGCCGCCAGCGGCAGCAGCACGCAGCTGCCCAGCACCAGCAAGGTGTAGCCGGTACTGAGCCGAAAACCTGGCAGCAGATGCCGCGCCATGAGCGTTACTGCGCTCCTTCGGTGATCGCGTCGAACACGCCGCCATCGGCGAAATACGTGGCCTGCACCTTGCGCCAGTCGCCGAACTGCTGGCCGATGGTGAAGGTCTTCACCGCCGGAAATTGCGCCGCGTATTGCGCCGCGACGGCAGCCAGACGCGGACGGAAGAAATGCTTGGCAGCCAGCGCCTGCCCTTGCGGGCTGTACAGGAATTGCAGGTAGGCTTGGGCGACTTTCTGCGTACCGTGCTGAGCGGCGACCGTATCTACCACCGCCACCGGCGGCTCCGCCACGATGGTGGAGGACGGCACCACGATCTGGTAGCTGTCCTTGCCGAACTCATGCAAGGTCATCAATGCTTCGCTTTCCCACGCAATCAGCACGTCGCCGATGCCTCGCCGGACAAAGGTGTTGGTGGCGCCGCGCGAGCCGGTATCCAGCACTGGCACGTTCTTGTAGAGCGCGGTGACATACGCGCGTGCCTTGTCTGCACTGCCGCCCGGCTGGCGCTCGGCCCAACCCCACGCAGCGAGGAAATTCCAGCGCGCGCCACCGGACGTCTTTGGATTGGGTGTGATCACTTGCACGTCGGGACGGATCAGGTCCGGCCAGTCGTGAATCTTCTTGGGATTGCCCTTGCGTACCAGGAACACCACCGTGGAGGTGAACGGCGCGCTGTTGTCCGGCATGCGCGTCTGCCAATCTTTTGCCAGCAAACCTTTGTCCGCCAGCACGTCGATGTCGTAGGCCAGGGCCAGCGTGACCACGTCCGCCTGCAAACCGTCAAGCACGGCACGCGCCTGCTTGCCGGAACCGCCATTGGAGGTGGTGACGGTGACGTTCTGCCCCGCCTGCTTGGCCCAGTACGCCTTGAACGCGGCATTCACGTCCTGGAAATACTCTCGGGTCGGGTCGAAGGAGACGTTCAAGAGCTTGGCATCCTGGGCATGCACCCAGGCCGCACTCAGCGAAAGCAGCGCTGCCAGAATGATCCACCGGCGTTTCATGCGTGTCGTCTCCTTGGGGCAAGTCCGCCCACTTTGCACTATAGGTTTGGAAGGCTGGACGTCCGAAAGCGCGGATCGTCCTATCCATATGGCCGCGCGTTGGCCGCGGCCGCCTAGATGAAGATCTCCGCACGCAGCTCGACGATGTGCGGATCGATCACCAGTCCCTTGCGGCTGCTGAAAGCGCGGATGACATTGGCCTGCAGGCGCAGATGCGTGCCGAGGTACCAGTTGGCGCCGGCGGTCCAGTCGTGCTCGCGGCCGCCCAGCACGCGCCCGTCGTTGAGGTTCAGCTCGCTGTAGCGCACGGCAAACTCCAGCGCGCCCCAGCCGTGCGAAGGAATCACATTGCTCACATTGCCGTCGTGATACTGGCGTGATTCGCCGGTGAGCACCCAGCTGCCGAAGACGTAGTAACCATCCAGATCGTAAGCAGGCTTGGGTACGTCGAAGCTGGTTTGCGCGCGCAGGTACTCGCCCTGCACCGACCATGGGCCATCGATCCAAAGTTCTTCCAGGCCTAGCCGATTGATGTGATCGACGTTGGTGAGCGTACCGGAGCTGACCAGGGAAACGGTGGTGAGCCCTGCCTCCGGCGGCGCCTTGAAGCTGGCCGTGGCCGGCTGCTGCACGCCGAGCGCATTGACCAGGCCATACGGCCGCTCTTGTGAAACGGCCAGGCCCAGGTGCAGCACGTTGGTCGGCGCGTGGATCGGCACCCAGGCCGCGCGCGCCGCCAGCGTATGGCCGTGATTCTTGCCGGTCAGGTTTTGCCCGTAGTAGCCCAGACTGGCCAGCCAGTGCGTGCGCTGGATGGCCCAGTCGACGCCGACGCGGCGGTTCTCGTAAACCGCCTGCGAAGGCAGCGCCAGCTCGATGAAGGTGGTCTGCGTCGACGTTGTAACGCCTTCGAAGCTCACCGGAGTCTTGCTCTGGCCGAAGCGCAGGGCGCCGTAGTCGTCGCCGAACAACGCCCGCGACTGCAGGCGGGCAAACACGTCCTGCCATTGCCGGGACTGGAAGTCGTAATACACGGTGGCGTCGTAGACACCGGGTTTCTTCACGTAGAAACCCAGGTATTTGCGGCGATTGGTCTGCGCATCGGTGAATTTGCCGTCATCGTTCGAGAAATCATTCACGTCGTACTGATAGCGCAGCACCAGGCCGATGTCGGTTCCATCGGCCGCGGTGTAGTGCGTGGGCCAGTTGTAGAGCCCGTTGTCCTCGCCTGCCTTGAGGGTGGAGGGAGCCAGCACGGCAAGGGAAGCCGATGCGGCCAGCATCAACACCACAAGCGCAGGCTTGGATCGTCGCGACAAAGACATGGGCAGCTCCGGCGCCATCGGCGGCGCGTGTGACAGGCGAGTGAATGGGTCCCTGGATGAAACGCCTGGTGAATGGGGAAGGCGTCCTGATTCCATGCTGCCTGCGGCATTTCCTGCGATGGAAAGGAGGGAATGGCATGGGGATATGCCGGCCCATCATTTCTTGGCAAAAAAACGAAGTTCTAACATCGTTGCACTAATTGGACGTCTATACGTCCAGGACACTGAACATGACCGCCGCCACACTATCGCCGTTGCCCGAAGACAAGCAGCCCTTGGTTGCGCGTCTGATCGACGGGCTGGAAGCGCCGGCGCTGCTGTGGCTCTCCGGCTATCTTGCAGGGGTGGCGGGTCAACGCCAGCCATCCGGCAAGCATGCGGCCGTCGAACCCGCCGCCACGCTCGACACCCAGGCCCGACTCACCGTGCTGTACGGCAGCCAGACCGGCAATGCCAAGCGGCTGGCCGAAGACCTGGCACGCCGCGCATCCGCCGCCGGCCTTGCCGTACGCGTGGTGCGCGCCGATGCATATGCCACGCGTGAGTTGAAGCAGGAACGCCTGCTCTACGTGGTGATCAGCACGCAAGGCGATGCCGAGCCGCCGGACGATTCACGCGCCCTGGTCGAATTCCTCGCCAGCGCCCGCGCGCCCAAGCTGGAAGCGCTGCGCTATGCCGTGCTCGGCTTGGGCGATTCCAGCTATCCGAACTTCTGCGCCATCGGCCGCCAGCTCGACGAACGCCTGGCGACATTGGGCGCGCAGCGCTTGTTGCCGGCGGGCGAAGCGGATGTCGACCTGGAAACCGTGGCGCAACCCTGGCTGGAACAGGCGCTGCAGCAGGCGCGCGAGCAGCTGAAAACCTCCGCGCCGACCGCCAAGGTCACCACCTTGCGCACCGCGCGCAGCACGCCGGTATGGCATCGCGAACAACCGTTCCAGGCGCCGCTGTTGCTCAACCAGCGCATTACCGGCCGCGACAGCGACCGCGACGTGCGCCATTTGGAATTTTCCCTGGACGGTTCCGGCCTGCATTACGCGCCGGGCGATGCGCTCGGCGTGTGGCCGACGCAAGCGTCAGCCCTGGTCGAAGCCGTACTGAATACCCTCAAGCTGGATGGCGACACGGCCGTCCGCGTGGGCAGCGAAGAACATACGTTGCGCACCTGTCTGGCCCAGCATCGCGAATTGACCCAGTTGACGCGTCCCTTTTTCACCGCGCATGCCGAACGCAGCGGCGACGAGCAATTGCGTGAGCTGCTGGCGCCAGCAGCACGCGATGCGCTGGCCGAGCTGTTCGCGCGCTGGCAGGTGCTGGATCTGCTGCGCCGCCATCCTGCCGCTTGGACGGCCGAAACCCTGGTGGCCGCCCTGCGGCCGCTGGCGCCGCGCCTGTACTCCATCGCCTCGGCCCAATCGGTGGTGGGCGATGAAGTGCATCTCACCGTCAGCCACGTCGATTACGCGCTGGATGGCGAAGCGCGCTGGGGGTCTGCCAGCCGTTATCTCGCGCAACATGCGGAAGGCGAAAACGTACCGGTCTTCATCGAAGCCAACGAACGCTTCCGCCTGCCCGCCGACGATCGCGACATCCTGATGATCGGCGCCGGCACCGGCGTGGCGCCTTACCGCGCCTTCGTGCAGGAGCGCGCCGAACGCG
>NZ_DATJMN010000104.1:0-18210 GCF_035508675.1 Dyella sp. | reverse complement strand
GCGCATCCCTGGTCGCCTGCATCGGCGAAAGACGCGATGCGCGCCATGCCGGCACCAGCACGGCTGACTGCCCCAGCAACAGCAACGCAACCACGCCGACCACCACATAAGCCATCGACAGCCGCTGCATGCCGAAACGATCGATGAGCAGCGCATTGAGCGCCAGCGCAAGCATCGTTCCCACGCATACACCGCCCAGGCTGATCAGCAGATTCTCCATGCAGAAATAGCCAAGAATGTCGCGCTGCGTAGCACCCAGCGCCCGGCGCACGCCGATCTGCCGGCGTCGCTGTCCCACCCAGAAACTGGTCAAACCCACGATGCCGGCTGCCGTCGTGGCCAGCAGCACCACGCAGATCACCCCCATCAAGATGGCCATGCCGCGATCGCTACGGTATGCGCTGGCGCGAATCCGATCGTAGGTTTGCACATCTTCCGGCCCTATCACGCGCAAGGGATTGGCGGCGAACAGCGCTTGCGGGCCCGTCTGCGCGACACGTTCGAGCATGCCCGGCTGCGTCCGCACCAGATAGACCGTTCCACTGGCAAGCAGCCGGAATGGCACCAGCGTCGACTGCTCCACCCAGGCTTCGGAGTAACTGCCTATCCATGTTTGCATCCGCTCCACCACGCCAATGATGGTGCTCGGCGGCGCCGTGCCGATGCACAGCTGCCGCCCTACCGCTTGGCCACCCGGGAAAAGGCGATCCGCCAAGGCCTTGGTGATGATGATCACGTGCGGCAGCAAACTGTCGCGCGCTCCCATCTCGCCGATCTCGTCGGCACGGAAGTTGCGCCCGGCAACGAGCTGCAAACCAAGCGTTCCCAACGTGTGCTCATCGGCAAAGTAGATCGCCGTGGACGAAACCGGATTGCGCTGGTCCATCGTATAGCGAACCGTTTTCGACCAGCCGCCCTCGCCCAAGGGAAAGGCATTGCTGGCGTAGGCATCGACTACGCCCGGCACGCGGCGCAACGTGTCCAGATCGGACGCCATCAGCGCCGGCCATGACTGCGACGCCTGGCTACCGGGCCATTGATTCTGGATGGCCAGCACGTCGGCTTCGTCCACGCCGCTTGGCCGCGATAGACGAGCCACGCGCGCGTGAATGATGAACAATGCATTGCAGACAATCGCCAGCGTCAAGGCGATCTGCAGCACGATCAACGTCGTGCCGGCTTTGTGGTGCCATAGCGCAAATACAATGGGCCTGATCTGCATGGCGCGCCTGCCTTATTGGGATTTCAAATGCCACGAAGGCTGCACGTGCGCAGCCCGCCATGCCGGATAAAGTCCGGCCAGCAACGTTGCGAAGAGGGCTACCAGCACGGTCAAACCGATCAGACCCGTGGTGAGCCGTGCGAGCCTGGCGATGCCCGGATCGAACAGCAACTCCGTCCCGCGCACACCCATGCCCGTCAGCAACAGACCGAACAAACCGCCGGCGATCCCGATGGCTGCCGCCTCGGCCAGGAACTGGCCATAGATATGCCCGCGCGACGCACCCAGCGCCCGTCGCACACCGATCTCCCCGGCGCGCCGCATGATTTTGGCAAGCAGCAGACCCACCGTATTGACCAGGCAGACCAGCAGAAATGCCGCTGCCACCAGCAAGGACACCCTGGTCTCGGGCGGCACCACGCCCTCGTGATCCAGCCAGCCATTCAGATCGAACAGACGCACGTTGCTCGCCCATTGAAAGCGGCCGCTGCGCTGCTGCTCGTCAGCGTAATCACGCAGGAAACGGCGGTATCGCTGCACCGAGGCAGCATCGGGCAGTTCCACCCATAGCGAAACCCACACGCATTCCGACTGCAACCATCCACTCCAACCCGGCGCAACGGGTTTTGACGACACCGAGCAGTTGTTGTTGCCGTTGCTGCCGATGTGCAGGTCCACCGCACGCGTGAACGGCAAGTAGTAGTCCGGCGGGTCACCGAAACTGAAACCATTGTTGACGTCGAAAAATCGCGGCTGCGGATTCCAGTCGCCGACCACGCCCGCCACGCGATAGTCGTGACCATCCAGATTCAAGGTCCGTCCGACGCTGCTGCCGCCGCCGAACAGGCGTTGATTCAGGCGGCGGCTGATCACGATCACATTGGCGCGACGGTCGTCGTCGTCACTGCTCCAGCCGTGTCCCCGCTGAAACGGAACCTCGAACATCGCAAAGAAATCCGCATAGACGGCATAGCCTTGGGCAGCAAACGCGCGCTGCTGCAGGTATCCGTCCGGCAAGACGTTGCCGGCGATCGGATAGATGGCCGTTTGGCGCGCTCCCGCTTTCGCGCGCATCAAGGCCATCGCATCGGTGTAGGTCAATGCGTCGGGCAGGCGATTGCGCGCGGCCCGCTTCTGCGGGCCGGCATTGTCGATCTGCGCCACGAACAGCCGTGCGGAACGGTCCGGCAACGGATCGCCCGATACCGCGCGAAACACGGCATACGTCGTCATGGACGCGGCCACGCCGATGCCCATGATGACGACCATCAGCACGGTCAGGCCCGGACTGCGCTTGAAGCTGTGCAATGCAAGTTGCAAGTAGTAATTGAGCATCGACGTGCCGCTCCTGGACCGGTCACAGCCGCCAAGGTGGCGTATGCCGTCCAGCCCAGCACCCTTTTCAGGGCAAACGGCCCATCGGCAGGGGCTAGCGGTCACCCCGTGGCGGCCAGCGGTCAGCGCAGCCGCAAGGCGCTGCGCGCGGCGTTCCGAAACCGCCGGCTCAAATCGAGCCGCGTGCCGTCGTGCAGTACCACTTCCGCATGCCCCTGGAACAGCGTGTGCACTTCGCGGATGCGATTCATGTTGACCACGATGCTGCGGTGGATGCGCAGGAAATGGCCGGGGTCCAGCGACGTATAAAGCGCACGCAAGGTTTCACGGTGCAGGTAGGTCGCACCGTTGGCGTGAATGCGCACGTAGTTGTCGTCGGCACGGATCCAGTCGATATCCGCGGCGGGAATCACGATGGTGCGCTCGCCCAGCTGCACGCTGATGCGCTTGGCGTAACCGCCGTCCCCGGCTACCGCACCCGCATGCTGCATCAATCCGTATCCGTGTTTGCGGACCCGGTCCATGGCCTGGTCGAAGCGGGACTGGTCGATCGGCTTGAGCACGTAATCGATGGCATTGGCGTCAAACGCCTGCAGCGCGTGCTCGGCGAACGCCGTGGTGAATACGACCAGCGGAAACGATTCGGCTGGTACGCCGTCGCGCAACAGGCTGAAGCCGTCGCCGCCTGGCATCTGAATATCGAGAAACAGCAGATCCGGCCGCAACGTCGCAATCGCCTGTGCCGCTTCCTGCACGTTGCCGCATTCCCCGACAATCTCCACGTCCACATGGCTGGCAAGCGCCTGGCGCAAGGCGACGCGCGCAAGGATTTCATCGTCCACCAACAAGGCACGCCAGCGCAGGCTGCTCATGCGCCGCTCTCCACAAACGGGAAGCGCAGCGCCACATGCGTGCCGCCGCCCGAACGCGGCGTGAGATCCAGGCTCGCCTTGTCGCCGAACATCGCTCGCAATCTGGCGCGGGTATTGCTCAGGCCAACGCCTTCCACGGCGCCGGTGGACGGCAGGCCCAGGCCATCGTCTTCCACGCACAGCTGCAGTTCGTCCTCGATGCGCCGCGCGATGATACGCAGCGCGCCGCCGTCGTTCTTGCTCAGCAGGCCGTGGCGCAAAGCGTTTTCCACCAGCGGCTGCAGGATCAGGCTCGGCACCATCGCGTTGCCGGTATCGCCGACATCCACGTGCGTCACCAGCCGATCCTGGAAACGCACTTGCTGGATGCCCAGGTAGGACTCCAGAAACTGCACCTCGCGCGATAGCGGCACCTGTTGCACGTGGCGTTCTTCCAGCGTCAGCCGCAGAAAATCGCTGAGCCGCGCAATCATCAGCTTCGCCTGCTGCGGATCGGCCACGGTCAGGGCGGAAATCGCATTGAGCGTATTGAACAGAAAATGCGGTTGCAGCTGCATGCGCAACACCTGCAATTGGGATTGCGCCAGCTGCGTTTCCAACTGCGCGCTGCGGTAGCGCTCGTCCCGCAAGGAACGCCAGGATGCGAAACCGCGCAGCACCACCAGCATCATCCAATAGGTCAGCAGCGCCAGATGAAACTTGTAGATGCCTTCGTTACGCAGCAAATCACCTAACGTGAGCACATTCCCCCTGGGGCTGGGGCCGCACCACCAGAAGAACAGCAGCAACATCACCGCACTCTGCAGCACGGCAAGCCCGATGCTGCTGGGAATATGCAGCAGCCAGAACCGGCGCCATCCATGCGCGCCCAGCCGGCCCAGCCAGCTCACCAGCGGGGTCAGCGCCATCCACAGATAGAAATCGATCAGGTTCCACGACAATGCGCGATACCAGGCAACCGGATGACCTTCGCTGATGCCGCCAAGCACCGAACTGGCCGCGTACGACAACGCCAGCACGGTCCAGAAACCGAATGCCAGGCCGAAGGTTTTCAGTTTATGCGCGCGGGTTGGATCGTGCATGCCTCTCCGCCTTCCACCGGTCTGCGCCACGGTAGCCAACGCAGCGCTAGTGTGCGGGCTATGCACCCGCTTGGGAAGCGCCGCCCTCCCGTGCTGCACGCACATTGATGCATGCAACCGTTCGCCTCGGGCAATCGACCGCTCGCCCCAGAACTGGCGCGCTCGTCACAAACCGCGAGCCGGCTCGCCAAACAGCCTCGATGCTCGGCGCACTTACGGTGGCCTTCGAGAGGATGCATCCATGACGATCTTCACCCTGTCCCGCGCGGTTGCCATGACAGCGGCCATCGCGTTCGCGTGTCTGCTCCTCACGCCACGAATCACGCCCGTCCACGCACAGGACACCACGCCGGCGGCCGACGAAACGCTGCCGACAGAAGCCGGGGTGATGGCGGTCGACAATCACTGGACCCTCGCTGAAGAAATGGGCGACACGGCGTGGCTTGAGCAGATGCTGCTGCCTGACTATCGCTCGGTGGGCAACGACGGCAAAGCACATCCCAAAGCCGCGATCATTGCCGGCGCGGCCAAGCGCAAGGGCACCAGCCTGGCGCAGGCCAAGGCGGAATGGGCGGCATATCAGCGGCAGCATCCGATCGGCAGCACGGTGGTCGTGCGCGGCAATACGGCTATCGTGACGTTTTACGATCCGGCATCGGGGCCGCAGAATGGCGTGCGATCGTCGGATGTTTTCATCTATGTCGACGGTCATTGGCACGCGCTGTATTCGCAGCATACGGCGGTACGCACGTAGGACCGGCGCCTGCGGGGCCGGGATGGCCATGCCAGCAACACTGAAGTTCCGGCCATGCCGGCCGATACCCTGGATGAGCGCGGCCCAACACCGCGCGGCCGTAACCAGGAGACCGCATGATCAGCGCCCGCCCCAATCTTGCTTACCTCAAGGCCGCCTGGGCGGCTCACGCCAGCATCAGCGCGGAGAACTGTCGCCAGGGCTATGACGAGGCCGGCATCTCGTTCGAGCGCGTCAATCACTCCTGGATCGTGCGCAAGAATGGCACGCAGGTTTCCACCATGCCGCTGCGCCACACGCGGCAGGAGCTGCGCATGGGTTTTCTGGGCCGCATCGAGATGGAGGCGCGCAGGGCTGCCGCGGAAATCGAGGCCGCGCTGCTGCGCGATCTTGCGCTGCCGGACGACCACATGCTGATCGTGGAGCTGGAGGAATCCATGCGCCATCTGCGCCGCCGCGGCAGCCGCGCGCTGGCGATCTTCATTGCACCCACCGCCGAGGCGGACCTGTCCAGCCGCGTGGGGGTCGAGATCCAGGCCTTTCTGGATGCCCCCAGGGCGTGCCTGTACGCCCATGCGATGGACGCCGATGGCTATGCCGGCGCCGATCTGCTGGCGACCTGCGCCAAGCGCGATCGCCACCCGCGTGCGGCCACGTATGGTGAATTGGGGCAGCGCATCGTGGCCACGCTGCATGCCGCCCTGGAAAGGCACCTGGCCTCACAGCCCGCTGGCTAACCCTTTTGCCCGCCGCCGGGCGTACCATCGTTCACGACTTTTTCACTGCCAGAGGAGGCATCGTCATCCACCTTTAGGAGCGATGCTCCGAGCTTAAGGTCCGCGTCGACGCTATTCGGAGCGGATCGTCTTTCCGGCGAAGGTTTGGAGTCCTGGCGATCGGAAGGTCCTTGAGTTCGGAGCATTGCCTTTAGAAGCCTGCCGGACGTGCGTGGTCGAAGCGATGTCGACTGCGGCAGGCGTGTCAGCAGGGTTTAGTAAAAAGGCGTGCAGCGTGTTGAAAGAGCTACAAACCACGGCGGCACATGCCCCCGTGCCGTCGGACCAGAATTTGTTGAACAGCCTGCCGCTGGCGATTTACACCACCGACGCGCAGGGGCGCATCACGTTCTTCAACGACGCCGCCGCAGCATTTGCCGGGCGGCAGCCCGCGCTCGGCGAAATGTGGTGCGTGACGTGGCGGCTGTTCTGGCCCAATGGCGCACCGCTTCCACACGATCAATGCCCGATGGCGATCGCGCTGCGCGAACGCCGCCCGGTACGCGGCATGGAGGCGCTGGCGGAACGCCCGGACGGCAGCCGCGTGCCGTTCATGCCTTATCCCACGCCGCTGTTCGATGAAAACGGCGAGCTGATCGGCGCGATCAACGCGTTGGTGGATCTGAGCGATCAGAAACACGCACAGGCGCAGTCTGCCCAAGCCCAGACGCTGGCGGCCCAGTACCCCGAATCGGCGGAGAAACAGACCTCGATGGCGGACAGCGTGGCCCGCACCCAGCGCGATTTCGAACTGCTGGTACGCAGCGTCACCGATTATGCGATCTTCATGCTGGACCCCACCGGCCACGTCAGCAGTTGGAACAGCGGCGCGGAGCGCATCAAGGGCTATCGCGCCGAAGAAATCATCGGCCAGCATTTCTCGCGGTTCTACACCCAGGAAGACCAGGAGAGCGCCGTGCCGCAGCGCGCCCTCACCACGGCGTTGCACGAAGGCCGCTTCGAAACGGAAGGTTGGCGCGTGCGCAAGGATGGCACACGCTTCTGGGCGAATACGGTGATCGATCCGGTATGGGACACCGGCCGGCTGGTCGGCTTCGTCAAGGTCACGCGCGATGCCACCACGCGCCGCAACGCGGAGCTGGCGCTGTTCGAAAGCGAACGCCGTTTTCGCGGCATTGTGAACACCGCACTGGATGCGTTTGCGCAGATCGACGAATCCGGCCGCATTACCGAATGGAACCCCCAGGCGCAAGAACTGTTCGGTTGGCCGCGCGAACAAGTACTGGGCAAGCCGCTGGCCACGTTGTGCTTTCCGTCCGGCGATACGGCTGCACCGGAATGGCTGGCTTCGGCATGGCAGGAAAAACAGCTGCGGCAAACGCATCCGTTCACCGCCATGACGCGTTCGGGACGGCGCTTCACCGCCGAATTGAACGCCAGCGTACTTACCTTGGCGTCCGGTCCGCTGATGAACATCTTCATGCGCGACCTGACCGAAAAGATCCAGATGGAAGCCCAGCTGCGCCAATCACAGAAGATGGAAGCGCTGGGCCAGCTCACCGGCGGCATCGCGCACGACTTCAACAACATCCTGCAAGCGATTTCCAGCTCGCTGGAGGTGCTGGAAATCATCAGCCGGCGCGAGCAGCTCAGCACGGGCCAGCGGCACATCCATAATGCACTCAGCAGCGTGCGGCGCGCCGCGGGGCTCACCCATCGCCTGCTCGCCTTCGCGCGCCGCCAGGCGCTGGACCCGCAAGCCGTGGACGTCGGCGTGCTGATCGCCGGCATGAGCGAACTGCTGCGGCACTCGATCGGCGAACAGATCACGCTGGAACTGGTGCTGCCCAATGAACTGTGGACGGCGCACTGCGATGCGAACCAGCTAGAGAACGCCATCCTCAACCTGGCCATCAACGCGCGCGATGCGATGCCCCGAGGCGGGCGCCTGCGCATCGAGGCATCCAACGTCTACGGTGACGATCCGTCCGGCTTCAACGTCCTGGATCCGGGAAGCTGCTATGTAAAGATCGTGGTGGCCGATAGCGGCACCGGCATGCCGTCGGATGTGAAGGAACGTGCGTTCGATCCGTTCTACACCACCAAGCCGGTCGGCCAGGGTACCGGGCTTGGCCTGTCGATGGTGTACGGCTTCACGCGCCAATCCGGCGGCCATTGCGCGATCGAAAGCGAACTGGGCGAAGGCACGCGCATCATTCTGCTGCTGCCGCGCTATGTCGGCCCGGTAGAGCCGCGCGTGGAACCCATGGCCGCCATCGGCTCGCCGGCAGCCAGCGGCGAACACATCCTGCTGGTGGAAGATCAGGAAGTGATCCGCGGGGTGATCACCGAAGTGCTCAACAAGCTCGGTTATGTGGTGACCCAGGCGTCGGATGGCCTGGAGGGCTTGTCGATCGCGATGGCGGGCGAAACCTTCGACCTGATCATCACCGACATCGGCCTGCCCGGCGTTAGCGGGCGCAGCCTGGCCGACACCGTGCGCAGCCGGCGGCCGGAGGTGCCGGTATTGCTGATCACCGGCTACGACCCCAGCGCCATGCATGCCTCGCCGAGCCTGCCTGCCGGCATGGCGCTGCTGTCCAAGCCGTTCAACGTGGAAACGCTGAGCGAGCAGGTACGGCAGCTGATCGAATGGCGTCACGCGCAACGCGAACCCGGGAGTGCCTGACGCGACGACAAAGCGGATGCATGCCGCGTTGTATCGTCCCGCCACGCTACGCCGAGCGGAGAAGAGCCATGATGATGCGATCTGCACGCGCCGTGCCTGCCCTCGCCCTTGCCGCTGGTTTGCCGACGGCGCTGCCAGCGCAGCGAGGGCTCAACGAGCTGGGCCGCAACATGAAAATGCTGGACAAGAACTTCGACGCCGCCGACCGGAACCACGATGGCATGCTCACGCGCCAGGAAGCGCAGGCAGCGCCCTTTTTTGCACGGCACTTCGATGCCATCGATGCGGAGAATCGCGGTGAGGTGTCGAAGCAGGATGTGCATGCGTATGTGGCGCGGCCATTGAAGAGCACGTCGAGGAAAAACACGCCGACGTCGGCAGGGTCTGCCTCGCATCCGTAATAGTGCCGTGACCGGCTGATTCCCCTACCTGCAAGACTCACTCATTGCGTGACGACACGCACCGGCAGCGGCTCAATCACATCTTCGCCCGCAAATGTTCCAACGCGCTGATCAACGCATTGGCGCTATAGGGCTTGCTCATAAACAAGTCGTAACGCGCATGATGCGGCGGAAACTGCGACTCCGGCAGCGCGCTGCACAGAATGATCGGGCCGGCGTACCCGGCGTCCCGCGCTTTTTCGATCATCTCCAGTCCGGACATCATCGGCATCATGAAATCGGTGATGATCAGTTGCGGCTGTTCCTGCAGGATGATGTCCAATCCGTAGCGACCGTTGGAGGCCGTCGTGACGTGATAGCCGCAATATTCCAGCAGCTCACTGGTCACCATGGCGACATCCGGGTCGTCCTCCACCAATAGGATTCGTAACATCGGCTCAATCCGCCTGATCGGAACCGGTAGCCTTGGGGTCCAGGCCTAGCGCAAGCCCCTGCTCTTCCATGTAGAACGGCTGCACGCGCGGGTCGAAGTGCCGATCGCGCATCTTGATGATGGATATGTAGCGTTGATGCGTGTGATGACGGCGCGAAATGTTGAGCACGATCACATTATCGACCATGGCCGACAGTTCATCGCTCGGCATGGCACGATCGACTTCCATCTCTGCGCATTCCTGCGTGTACACCACGGTGGCTCCGCAATCGCGCAATTGCAGACTCAGCGCATTGATCAGATAAGGCAGGCGTTCGCGATAGACCAGGCTGTCGCGCAACACTACGATGCCATCGATGAAAACACGCTTGGCTCCGATCGCTTTGGCGTGCTGCACGATGCCATGCGCCACCTCGTCGACGATCAGCTCCGCCGGCGACAACCATAGCAAGCGCAACACGTTCTGATCGGCCAGATGATCCAGGTCGAAACCCAGCTCCCGCGCACGTGCGCGCAGCCGGGTCGGGCTCTCGTAGAAGCCAAGCATCAACGCCGGCGCCTGCTTCGTGGCTTGCGCCACGAAGTACATGCCCAGCGTGGTTTTGCCCGAGCCGGTAGGTCCCAGGATCAACGTCGCCGATTCCGCAGGAAGACCGCCACCCAGCAGCCGGTCGAGATCCGGCAGGCCGGTGCTGACGCCGGTATTCGGATGTGGGCGCGGCGGCATGTCGCTGATGCAGCTTTCAATGCGTGGATACACCTCCACGCCGTTCGCGCTGATACGCAGGCGGTGCTTGCCGCCCAGCACTTGCGCGCCGCGATGCTTGCGCACCTGGATCGTCTGCACGGCGCGGTAGTCGAAGGTGTCGTTGTTCATCTCGATCCAGCCATCGACCATCGTGTGCTCGGGGCTGCTCACTTCACGCGCCTGATGCGTCAGCATCACCAGCACGGCACCGGCCAGGCTCGCGACGCCCTGCAAGGTGTGGATGAAGGAACGGAATTCGTTTTCCGACGCCACCGACTGCGCCACGAACGTGCCATCCAGCACCATCGCGGTGGCGTCATGACGCTTCAGCTCATGCTGGACCAGCTTCAGCAGGCCCGACAGTCCTTCCCTTTCCAGCACGCCGTAGGCGCTGATGTACTCCATGCTCGCCGGCACGGCATGGCGGTCGAAGAACGCCATCTGGCTCATGTAATTGAGCATGCGAGCGCTCGATTCGGCCAGCAGCGACATATACAGCGCGCGTCCGCCGGCACGAATGTGCGCGTAGCAGAATTGATTGGCAAGCAGGGTTTTGCCGGCGCCGGGCGGCCCTTGGATGATATACGCCGAACCTCGCAGGAAGCCGCCGCCCATCAGACGATCCAGCCCTTCCACGCCGGTCGAGATTTTTTCCATCATCTAGCCGTTCTCCCCGCTTTTCGTCGATGGATCATACGGATTCTTTACCCGCAGCAACAATGCCGGGCGGCGTGGTAAGCGACGGTGGAGCCATCACGCAGCCGTCGTCACACCACGCTGGGTATGATCCCGCGTACCTGGGCCGGGTTATCGGGGAAATGCTGATCAAATGCAGCGTCCTTGCACGGGTGCTTGCGCTGTCGACCAGCGCCGCCTTTGCGCCGGCCACACATCCGGCGTGCAGCACATCAACCCTTCTACCTTGAGCGCGCCGCACGGCTACGCCCATGTCATCACGGCCGATTCCGCAATTGTTGCAGGACACCGAGGGCGTACAGTTCCGGGCAGCTTTCCTGGATCGGGTCAACGATCCGCGGCGATGTGCCCATCGATCACTTTGATTGGGTGACCGAACGCATCTACGAAGTGCCGGCGGACTATGGCATTTCCCCTCCCTCGCACTGGATCCTGGCGGCGGCCGCCAGCGCCAACTGAACGGATTCAAGCTCTCCGCCCACGGGTCGATAAAGTTCCCAGGGTCCCAATGTTGCGGGACCTTGGGAGTTCCATCATGACTACTTCATCCGTCGTCGCAGCCCTGATGCTGCACAACCAATCCTGCTCTCAATGCCGCATGGGCGAACCGTGCGTGGTGACCGAGCGCATCCTCGACGAATGGCTGCACCGCCAGGCCGCCGCCCAGGTCGAAGCCAGCACATCGGCATGGCCTGCCGAAGATGCCGCCTGAGCGGCTTAGCGCCTGACTAAATACTCTGCGCAGCGCACGTAACGCCGGAGCGCTGTCAGGCGTTACGTGGGCTAAGCAGAGACTTTGGACAAGCTCTAAGCTAGCCCCACTCCCACGAGGGAGCCAACGGGAAAAGTGAGGGGTCTATGTATTCGCATCCATTGTTTGGTGGATTGCTCGCCGGCATTCTGGCCGTGATACCTGTCTGGAAGATCGTCTCGAAAGCCGGCTACCACGGTGCTTGGTCACTGCTGATCTTCGTGCCGCTGGTGAACTTCATCATGATGTACGTGTTTGCGTTCAGTCAGTGGCCGATGGAACGCGGGCGCTCATAAAACTCGTCTCGCTGGATTAATCAGAGCATCCTTAGATTCGTCGTCCCGACGAAGCGGATTGCCTGAAGTTTCCTGACTAGTACCGAACCTCAGCTCACGGCATACACCCCCTCCCCTGCGGCAGCAGGGGAGGGTCGGGGTGGGGTTGCTTGTGCTTTAGCGTGCAACGCATCTCGCCGTGATGCTTGGCGACAAGAAGCACATCTCGACGACATCTGATTCCCTTCGCTCGCACCCCACCCTAACCCTCCCCTACTTCGCAGGGGAGGGGACGCATGCCGGCGAGCGTCAGATCCCGAATGTTACTTAGATACCATTGACACACAAATGTTATCTTGATACCAATTGACCCACGGGCTGTCCGTATCTCGGGGAAGGGGTCGTGGGCATGATTGGTTCGCCGTACATTCGCCGCCGTCTTTGCACGGCCGTCGTCGTGGGCCTGATGAGCCCGCTGTGCGCCATCGCGCAAACGCAACAAGACGCCAACGCTGCACCCAGCACGCAGCAAAAAGCCGGCAAGCAGCAAACCGCGCAACTGGGCACCATCATCGTCACCGCCAACAAGCGCGAAGAGCGCGTGCAGGACGTGCCGATGGCGGTATCCGTGCTGGACGACACGCAACTGCAGCGCCAAAACGCGCTCAGCTTTACCGACTACGCCGCGCAGGTGCCGGGACTTAACGTCATCTCCTCCGGCGAAGGCTGGACACAGCTCGTATTGCGCGGCATCACCTCCGGCGGCAGGCAGCCCAATGCCACCGTGGGCACGTACATCGACGACACGCCGTTCGGTTCGAGCACCGTTTATTCGGCCGGCAGCGTGCTGACGCCGGATCTCGATCCGGCCGATCTGCAGCGCATCGAGGTGCTGCGCGGCCCGCAAGGTACGTTGTATGGGTCGAACACGCTCGGCGGCCTGATCAAGTTCGTCACCACGCCGCCGGATGCAAGCCAGGCCAGCGCGCGTGTCGGCTTCGATACCAGCAGCGTGGCGGGCGGCGGCAGCGGCTACGGCGTACATGCCATGGCCAATCTGCCACTGATCGCCGACAAGCTGGCCCTGCGCGTGAACGTGTACAACCGCGACGATCCCGGCTACATCGACAACGTCACCACCGGCAAAAAACAGATCGACGAGGCCCGGGTCAGCGGCGGCCGCGCGCAGTTGCTGTGGACACCCAGCGACAAGCTATCGGTGCGTTTCTCCGCGCTGGCGCAGAACCTCAACAGCGATGGGCTTGCCAACCAGGGCATCGACATCAACCCTGCCACCTTGCAGCCGGTGTATGGCTGGCCGAACCAGGCGCGCGCCGCCGGCACCGGCATGTTCAAGATCAAATACCGCCTTTACGACCTGACAGTGAACGCGGACTTCGGCTGGGCCAGGCTGGTTTCCACCACCAGCTACGGCACGCTGCGCTTCAACGAAAACACCGATATCACCACCCTCTACGGGCCGGTGTTGAATCCGCTGTTCGGGCTCGCCAACGGCGGCTACTCCGAATTGCAGCCGATTGCGCTGAACAAGGTGACGCAGGAACTGCGCCTGCAATCGCCGGCCGATCAAACCTGGGAGTGGCGCGCCGGCCTGTTCTTCACGCACGAACACACCACCGACAACCAGAGCATCCTCAGCTTCGATGCCAGCACCGGCGCACCCATCGCCCTGCCGCCGCTGGGGCTCATCGCCGAGGGGCCGGCCATCTTCCGCGAATGGGCCGGCTATGGCGATCTCACCTGGCACGCCACCTCGCAACTCAGCGTGATGGTGGGCGCACGCTACAGCAATGATCAAACCTCATACACGCAAACCAGCAGCGGCCTGCTGATCGGCAACACGGACTTCACCATCCGCGGCACCGATCATCCGGTCACTTACCTGTTCAACCCCAGCTACAAATTCAGCGACGATGTGATGGCGTACGTGCGCGTCGCCTCGGGTTTCCGCCCTGGCGGCCCGAACGTGGGCGTGCCGCCCAACCTGGGCGCACCGCTGACCTTCGAGCCGGACAAGCTGGTGAACTACGAGCTGGGCATGAAATCGCTGCTGCTCGACAAGCGCATGAGCATCGAAGGCGATGTGTTCTATATCGACTGGAGCAAGGTACAGCTCACCACCACGGTTGCCGGCATCAGCTTCCTGGGCAACGGCGGCAAGGCGACCAGCAAGGGCGCGGAGCTGAGCTGGACGTTCCGCCCGCTGCGCGGGCTCACGCTTTCGGCCAACGCCACCTACACCAAGGCGCAGCTGGCCGCCGATACGCCAACCGGCAGCATCTACGGCTTGAAAGGCGATGCGCTGCCCTACGTGCCGAAGTGGACCGCCAACCTCGGCGCGGATTACGACTTTCCCATCAGCGGCGACTGGTCCGGTTTCGTCGGCGGCAACTTCAGCTACCTCGGCGCACGCGCCTCGGAGTTCAATCCGGTGCCCGGGCCACGTCTGCGCTTGCCTGCCTACAACAATCTCGACCTGCACGCGGGCGTGAATGTGTCCAGTTGGACCGTCGAGGTGTACGCCAAGAACCTCGCGAACAAGCGCGGCATCACCGCCGTGTGGCCGGAAACGATCAACCCGCTCGCCAGTCCGTTCCAGGCCACGTACCAGACGCCGCGCACCGTCGGCATGTCCGCCACCCTGGATTTCTAGGCTTTTTTTCAATGCATTCCCTGCATGGAGTCTCCGCATGAACCGCCATGTACAACGCCTGGTGGCCCTGCTTGCCGGCTTCGCCGCCAGCATGGCCATGGCGCAAACCACAACGCCGCCGCCACTGGGGCCTACCACTTCGGCACCACAACCGGCTACGAACATGGAAACAACGCCACCGGCGATGACGCAACAAGACGTCGCCGCCTTCTTCGACGGACTGGTGCCCTTCGCACTGCAACGCAGCGATATCGCCGGCGGCGTGATCATCGTGGTGAAGGACGGCAGCGTGCTGTTCGCCAAGGGCTACGGTTACGCCGATCTCGCGCACCGCACGGTACCGTCGCCGGACAGCACGCTGTTCCGACCCGGCTCGATCTCCAAGCTGTTCACCTGGACCGCGGTGATGCAACTGGTGGAGCAAGGCAAGCTGCAACTGGATCGCGACGTCAACGACTACCTCGACTTCAAGATTCCCGCGTATCAAGGCAAGCCCATCACCCTGCGCAACCTGATGACGCATACGCCGGGTTTCGAAGATACCGCCAAGGGTTTGCTGCCGGCGTCCGTGGATGAGGTGAACCTGGAGCGCTACCTCAAGACGCATCTACCCGCGCGCATTTTTCCGCCGGGCGAGATCGTGGCCTATTCCAACTACGGCTGCGGTTTGGCCGGCTATATCGTGCAGCGCGTGTCCGGCGAACGCTTTGAGGACTATGTGGCCAATCACATCTTCCAGCCGCTGCAGATGACGCATTCCAGCTTTGCGCAGCCGCTGCCGCCATCGCTGGCGGCGATGATGTCCAAGGGCTACAAAAGCGCCTCGGATGGCACGCCGCAGCCGTTCGAGCTGGTCGATCCCGCGCCGGCCGGCTCGATGAGCACCACCGCCGAGGACATGGCGCATTTCATGATCGCGCAGTTGCAGAACGGCCAGTACGGCAACGCGCGCATTTTGCAGCCGGCAACCGCCGAGCTGATGCACAGCCAGCAATACGTGCCGGCGCCGGGCATCAACGGTTTCGACCTGGGCTTTTACCAGGAGAACCGCAACGGCCTGCGCATCATCGGCCATGGCGGCGATACGGTGTTCTTCCATAGCGACCTGCATCTGCTGCTGGACCAGCACATCGGCGTGTTCATGTCGTTCAACAGCTCCGGCAGCGCGGAAGCGCATGGCACGCTGATGGTGCGCACGGCGATCTTCGATGCCTTCCTCGATCGCTACTTCCCGTACACGCCGCCCTCGCAACCGACACTGCCAAGCGCGAAGGCGGATGCGGCGAAAGTGGTCGGCTGGTACCAAGCCAGCCGCCGCAACGAAAGCGCCTTGCGCATGCTTTATCTCACCGGCCAGGTCAACGTCGGCGCGCAGCCGGACGGCACGCTGGTGGTTTCCTTTCTCACCGACTACGCCGGCCAGCCTTTGAAGTGGCGTGAAGTCAGGCCGCTGCAATATCGCGAAGTGAACGGGCAGGACAAGCTGGCCTTCGTCACCAACCCGGACGGCAGCATCCGCTACTGGGCCACCGATTACCTGCCCGGCGTGGAAGTGTTCCAGCGCGTGCCGGGTTTCAAGAGCCTGGGCTGCGTGGGCGTGTTGGTCGTCATCGCCATCGTGGTGATGCTGGCGACGATGCTGATCTGGCTGGCCGGCTGGCTGGTGCGCCGCCATTACCGCCGCGTGCTCGATTTGCCGGCCGCCTTGCTGCGCACGCGCCGGCTATCACGCCTTGGCACGCTGGCCATGCTGGTCAGCGTGCTGGGCTGGGTAGCGTTGCTGGTTGCTGCAGGCATTGACGAGAACGTATTGCTGCATGGCGCGGCCACGCCGTGGATGCTGCTGCTCTACGTGCTGGGCGTGATCGCGCTGCTGGGCGCGGTCGCCATCGTCATCCACACCTGGTGCAACCGGTCTGCCGCGCGCAGCCGTTGGGTGCGCGCAGGCGAGATAGTGCTGGCGGTGGCGGCCATTTACCTGGCCTGGTTCATCCTGGCCTTTGGCCTGGTCAGCTTCAACCTGCACTACTGACAAGGGGAAGCGAACATGACCAAGCTATGGCAGGCGCCACTGAAACTCAGCGCCTATATCGAAAAACGCCCGCTGACGCAGGCCTTCCACATCACCGGCTACACCTTCACCGAAAGCGAGGTGCTGGTGGTGTGCCTGCAGGATGGCGAACGGATGGGGCGTGGCGAGGGCCTGGGCGTGTACTACCGCCGCGACACGCCGGCCTCGATGCTCAAACAGATCGAAGCAGTGCGCGACCGCATCGAATTGGGCATCACGCGCGAGCAATTGCAAAGCCTGCTGCCGGCCGGCGGCGCACGCAATGCGCTGGATTGCGCGCTGTGGGATCTGGAAGCCAAGCGCGAAGGCAAGCCGGTGTGGCAACTGGCCGGCATGCCCGCACCGCAACCGCTGCTGACCACCTTCACCTTGAGCGCCGACGAGCCGGAAGCGATGGCCGAAAGCGCACGCCAGCTCAGCGACGCGCGCGCACTCAAGCTCAAGCTCACCAACGACCATCGCAATGCCGAACGCGTACGCGCGGTGCGCGCAGCGCGCCCTGGCGCGTGGATGATGGTGGATGCCAACCAGGGCTTCACCCGCGCCTCGTTGCTGGAAGCCTTGCCGGCGTTCGTAGAAGCAGGCGTCGCGGTGGTGGAGCAACCCTTTCCCGTCGGCAAGGAAAGCTGGCTCGATGGCTTGAACTCCCCGATTCCGCTGGCCGCGGACGAAAGCGTGCAGGATCATCGCGATCTGCAGAACATGGTGGGCCGTGTGCAGGTGATCAACATCAAGCTGGACAAATGCGGCGGCCTTACCGAAGCATTGACGATGGCGCGGATGGCGCGCGAACTCGGCTTCAAGCTGATGGTGGGCAACATGGGCGGTTCCTCGTGGTCGATGGCGCCGGCCTTCGTGCTGGGCTCGCTGTGTACGGTGGTGGACCTGGACGGGCCGGTGTACGTGCAGACCGATCGCACGCCGGGGGTCCGTTATCAGGATGGGCGGATCTGGTGTCCGGACAGCGTGTGGGGCGGACCGGCGGCGACCGCGGATGACGGCAAGGCCGCATGATGCCCACGACAACACCGCGCGAGCGCAACTGGTTCGGCCATCCACCCGGCCTCACCATCCTGTTCCTTACCGAAATGTGGGAGATGTTCTCCTTCTTCGGCATGCGGGCGCTGCTGGTCTACTACATGACCAAGCACCTGGACATCCAGCAGGAATTCGCCTCGCTGATCTACGGCGCCTATGCGGCCTTCGTGTACTTCACGCCGGTGTTCGGCGGCATCGTGGCCGACCGCTGGCTGGGCAAGCGCAAGGCGGTGATCATCGGCGGCGCGACGATGGCGCTGGGGCATTTCATGATGGCCTTCGAGCCGCTGTTCTATCCCGCGCTGGCCACCATCGCGCTGGGCAACGGGCTGTTTCTTCCCAGCCTGGCCAGCCAGATCGAAGGGCTGTACCGCGACGGCGATCCGCGCAGCAAGAGCGCGTACAACGTCTACTACGTGGGCGTGAATCTCG
>NZ_DATJMN010000103.1:0-14028 GCF_035508675.1 Dyella sp. | reverse complement strand
TGATTGCGATCATCTCGAAGTTGCTGGGCGGCTTTCTGGGTGCGCTGTCGCTGGGCCGCATGAGCGCCACCATCGTCGGCTTCGGCATGGTGCCGCGTGGCGAGGTGGGCGTGGTGATCGCCAGCCTCGGACTTGCCGCCGGGGTATTCAGCGATCAGATGTACGCGATCATCGTGGCGATGTCACTGCTCACGGCGATGGTGACGCCGCCGATTCTGGCGTGGCTGTTGAAGCGGTCGATGAAGGCGGCGGTGACGGAAGTGCCGAGTGCATGACATAGCCGCTGGGACGACGTTGAAGCGAAACCCAGCAACGTTCGATCGCTGATCCAGACACCCTTCAAGTCACTGGACCCCGGCATTCGCCCGGGCGACGAAATAGATAATGCACGGAGAGCTACGGCTATCCTTCCAGCCCGGAATGCTCAGCCGGCGCTTTCTTCTGCCCACGCATCAACACCGCATACAACACCGGCATCACCAGCAGCACCAGCGGCACCTGCACCGTCATGCCGGCGATGATCGCCACCGCCAGCGGCTGCTGCATCTGGGAACCTGTGCCCAAGGCCAAGGCAAGCGGCAACAGCGTGAGAATGGCCGCGATGGTCGACATCAGGATCGGGCGCATGCGATGCCGGGCGGCTTCCTGCAAGGCTTCGTGCAACGGCATGTCGTGGGCGACGGTTTCCAGTTCGGAGAAATAGAAGATCGCCACTTCCGTCACGATGCCTACGATCATCGTCATGCCCATCATCGCGGAAATGTTGAGTTCGATGCCGGTGAGCCACAAGCCGGTGAACACGGCGCCGATCGCCAGCAAGGGCATCAGCATGATCACCAAGGCGGCGCGGAAGCTTTCGTACAGGAACAGCAGCAGCGTAAACACCAGCGCGATGGCGGCAAGCAACACCACTGTCAGGCCACGGAAGGCCTGCTGTTGCTGCTGATACAGACCGCCGAGTTCGTAGTACATGCCCTTGGGCAACAGGCCGGGCTTGGCAAGCATCGCTTTCACGTCGTTGATGACCGAGCCCATGCTGCGCCCACTGATGCGACCGGTGACGGCCACCATGCGCTTCAAATCGTTGCGGGTGATTTCCGGTTGCCCCTGGACGATCTGCACCGTCGCCACCTGCGACAACGGCAGCAGATGGCCGTCCGCCGCGCGAATGGGTAACGCCTCCACCTGCTCCAGACGCTTGTAGGAAGCCATCGGCAAGCGCACGCGCACGCCGACCATCTTGCTGCCTGTCGGGAGCTGGGTGGCCACGACGCCATCCACGGCGGCAGCGACCTGCTCCTTGACGGCCGCCGGGTCGAGCCCCTGCAACGCCGCCTTGGCCGGATCCACCGTCATGACCAGCGCATCGCCCGCCGGATTGATGCCGTTGAGCACGCCGTTGACGCCGTTGATCTTGCCCAGCGCATCGGCCACGCGTTGCGCGGTATCGTTGAGCTCGGCGGGGTTGTCGCTGTAGAGCTGGATCTCGATCGGCTCTGGTACCGCGACCAGGTCGCCGATCATGTCTTCCATCAGCTGCGAGACATCCACATCCAGGCCCGGCACTTTTTCTTCCACTTCCTGGCGGATGTCGTTCATCACCTCTTCGGTAGAAGGGCGCGAGCCGTTTTTCAGGCGAATGAAGATATCGCCGGTGTTGGCTTCGGTCAGCGCATCGCCAAGCTGCAAACCGGTGCGGCGTGAATAGGTATCCACGTATGGATTGGCGCGGATGATCGTTTCGACCTGGTTGAGCAGGCGCCCGGTTTCCTCCAGCGACGTACCCGGCTTGGAAATGTAGTCGAAGGTAAAGCCGCCCTCATCCATCGCCGGCATGAAACCGGTACCCACCCGGCTGAAGGCCAGCGCGCCGATACCGAGCAGCGGCAGCACGAATAGCAGGATCCAGATCGGTCGCTTCAGCCAGCGCTGCAGCAGGTTTTCGTAGCCGTGCTTGAGCCGTTGCGACAGTGCGCCACCCTCATGGTGGGTGATGTGCCGCTGGTCCAACAGACGCTCCGACAGCAGCGGCACTACGATCCAGGTCAGCAGGTAGGAGATCACCAGCGCGCTGGCCATGGTGAGCGACAAGGCCTTGAAGAAGGCGCCAGTCACGCCGGTGAGAAACGCCAGCGGCAGAAAGATCACCACCGTCGCCATGCTGGAACCGGTCAACGGCCGCGTGAACTCCCAGGCAGCGCGTCCGATGTGTTTCTTAATATGGCCGGTTACGCCATGCAGCCGGCGCATGATGTGTTCCTGCATCACGATCACGTCGTCGATGATCAGGCCGACCGCCGCCGCCATGCCGCCGAGCGTCATCATGTTGAAGCTCATCCCCAACACGCGCAGCAGCAGCACGGTGATGGCCAGCACGCCCGGCACCACCAGCATGGCAACGAAGATCACGCGCGTATTGCGCAGGAACAGGAACAGCACCAGGCCCGCCAGCACGATGCCGATCAGGATGGCATCGCGCACGCTGCCCGCCGCCCCGGTCACCAGTTGCGACTGGTCGTACCAGTTGGCGATCTTGACGCCGGCGGGCATGTGCGGCGCGTAGTCCTGCAAGCGCTGCTTCACGTCACGCGCAATCTGCACGCTGTTGCCGTCCGGCTGCTGCATGATCTGGAACAGCACCGCATCCTGGCCATCGGCCGTTACGCGTATCCATTGCGGTACGTGGCTGAGCGTGACATCGGCGATGTCACCCAGGCGCACGATGCCGTGGCTACCGGCCCGCACCACGATCTGGCGCAGCGCATCCACGGTGCGTGGCTGGTTCTGCGCCAGCAGCAGGTACAGCTTGTAGTGATCGGAAACGTGCCCCATCGCTTCGATGGTGGCCGAGCGGCTGACGGCATTGGCCACGTCGACCAGGCTGAGGTCCTGCGCGCGCAGCCGGTTCGGATCGACGTCGGCATGGAATTCCGCGATCTCGCCACCCTGCACTTCCACGCGCGCCACGCCAGGAATGCCGCTAAGCAAAGGGCGCAGCTGGTATTGCGCCAAGTCGTACAAGGCGCTCGGCGATAGCGTGTGCGAGCGCAGGCTGTAGCCCAGCATAGGGTAGGAACTGGGGTCCATGCGCCGCGTAATGAGCTGCGTACCGGCCGGTAGTTCAGGCAGTACCTGGCTGGCCGCGGCGCTGATATCGCCGAACGCGCGGCTCATGTCGGTGCCCCAGTCGAACGTGATTGACACGTCCGCGCTGCCGCGGCTGGTGGTCGAGCGGATGTTGCGCACGCCGGGCACCCGGCGCAATGCCGTCTCGATCGGCGTGGTTACCGCGACCGCCATCTGGTCGGCGGGGCGATCGCCCGCATCGAGCGAGAGCATGATGCGCGGGAACTGCACGTTCGGAAACAAGGCCACCGGCATGAAGACGGCACTGGCAACACCGCCGATCGTAAGAATTACAACGAGGAAGAGCAGCGAGCGCCAATGTCGCTGGATCCAGGCAATGTTGTTCACTTGGCGGATTCCTGCTGATCCGCTGGCTCATCGTGCTCGCGCACGGCATCCCCATCGTTGAGTTCGTAGTTACCGCTAGTGATGACACGCATCGTGGCGTCCAGCGGACCTTGCACGCCGACGGTAGCGCCGGCCGGATGCTTCAAGCTGACATCGATGCGCTTGGCGTGGTCGTGATCGGCGATGAACACATAAGCGCCCTTGTCGTCCTGCAGCACCGCATCGCGCGGCAGCGCCCAAGCGGTATAGCTGGTGGTGTCGATGCTCGCCTGTACGGCCGAACCGGCCACCAGCACGTTGCCGGCGTCCGGCGGCAAGCTCACTTGCAAGGGCAGCAAGTGCGTTTGCGCGTCGACCGCGTGACCGACCACATCGAGACGGCCGTGCAGGACGCCGCTAGCGCCGTAGGCACCTTGCACATCGACCGGCATACCCGCCTTGAGGCGGGCGCCATCTTCCGGTTGTGCACCAAGGCGCGCGACCAAGGCCTGTGCGGGCGCAAAGCTGAGCAGTGCCGCGCCCGCCTGGAAGCGATCGCCGAGGTTCACGTTGAGCGCCGTCACTACGCCATCGGCCGGCGCGCTGATGGTTTCTTCGGCCGTGCCGCCACCGAGTGCGCGCTGCGCATCCAGATTGGTCTTGGCATCATCCAGCGCTTTACGCGCGCCAGCGAGCTGCGATTGCGTGGCCAGGTGCTGCGCGGCCATCTGTTCGGTGCGCTTGAGTTCGCCGCTGGCCAGATCCAGCGCGCTCTGCGCCTGCAAGAAGGCGTTGCGCGCCACCGGATCGGGCGCGATGCGCAACAACGCCTGCCCGCGCTGCACGGATTGTCCGGCCGCGACGGCCAACGCCGTCACCAGGCCGCCATGGCCCAGGCTGATGGTGCTGGCGCGATGCGGATCGCCCGCGGCGACACCCCACACCTGGACGGTGTCGTGGAAGGGCTGGCTGACCGGCGCCGTGGTCGTGATCAGCACGGAGCCTTTCACGTCCGGAGCATCACCATCGTCGGCAGCGCCGCCTTTGCCGCAAGCGGCCAGTGCAGCCAGCATCAGTGCCGCCAGCGCGGCACGCGTAAAGGCAAGTCGATTCATAGTCTTGAGGTGGACGCTGTGGACGGTTGAAGATCGGTGCTGCCGAGCAAGGCTTCCAGTGCAATGGCTTGCTGCGATTGCTGGTCGCGTGCGGCAATGGCATCCATGTCGGCGCTGAGTGCATTGGCGCGAATGGACAGATACGTCGGCCAGTCGAGCAGGCCTTTGTGCCAGGCGCTTTCAGCGGATTGGCTTGCTTGATCCAGGCGCTGGGCCTGCGCCTGCGATTGCTCGCGCTGCCTGGCGAGCGTGTCCTGGTCGAGCATCAGCTGGCGGATGTCGTTGTGCGTGGCCAGCACACGGCTTTCGTAGTCATCCTTCAGCTGCTGCCGCGTCGCTTTTTCGATGGCGATGTTGCCGCGATTGCGATCGAACAACGGCAAGGTCACACCGATGTTGATGCCCCACGAAGGCACGCCGGAGTTGTCGCTCTGGCGGTCCGGACCGAACGTCAGCGCGGGAAATTGTGCGCGGATCGCGCCGCGCAAGGTCGCCTCCTGCGACTTGTAACCGGCCTGCAGGGCCAGCAGGTCCGGCCGCCGCCGCGGCAGGTCGGCCAGCGCGGTTTCCACTTGCCCGGGTGTAGGCGAGGCCTGGAACGGTTCCCCGATCAAATCCAGTGGTGCATCCGGCGCCAGTCCAAGCAGCAGGCGCATATCGCGCTCCGCCTGGTGCAGTTGCACGGTGCAATAGGACAGCCGCTGGGTGACATCGGCATAGGCGTTCAAGCCGGCGCTGGCGGCATCGTAGGTGAGGTTCCCTTGCTGCAGCGCCTTGCGCACATAGCCATCCACCGGCGCCAGCGCGGCCTGCTCTGCGGCAAGCCGCTGCTGCTGCTCGCGCAAAGACGCCACCTGGTTGAACAACTGGCGTGCCTGGGCAATGGTCTGCCACTCCGCCCAGAGCAGGTCCAGGTTGACCTGGTCGGCTTGCGCGTTCGCCGCGGCCTTGCGGGTGGAGCGCAACAGCAGGCTGGCGATGTCCTCGCTGATGCCGAAGACGGAGGAAGTGCGGTAGCCCGGAATCGGGTGCGTCAGGTATTCCTGGTTGATGTTGACTTGAGGGTCCGGCAGCAATCCGGCCTGGAAGGCCTGGGCGCGTGCGATTCCCAGTTGGTCGCGCATCTGCTTCAGGTCCGGACTGTTGGCCACCGCCAGGATCGCCACATCGGTCACGTCCATGCCATGGGAGGGATCGAACCGGTGGGAACGCAGCGCCGGCAGCGGCATGGTCGAGGTATCGGCCGAAAGCTGCGACACCGTCTTGGCCCCCTGCCCAGTACCCAGCGGCAAGGGCGAGTAGGTGGCGCAGGCGGCCAGGCCCACCACGCATGCCACCAGGCCCAGCCGCAGTGCGCGGAGGGGGCGATGATCAAGCGGTAAATCCTTGCGAAGCAACTGCACCTGCAAATCTCCCTCTTGGATCTTGTCTCCAGGACACAAGCTACCGGGCTTGGCTTAGCTCACACTTTGCCTTTGCTTAGCCCATTCTTTGGATTGTCAAGATCCTCGCGTCACTGCCGATATGAATCCATCTGGCCGAATGCCGGCATCGGCATCGGCAAAAATTGTGCCCAAGACGGAGTTTGCTGCATAAATGTGACGTACGGCTGCCTGATCCTCACCAAGACTCACGCAAACTTCACGGCCCGCATTGTTTTATTCTTAAGCTAATCTGGCGAGAAATAGCGGGACGACGCCAACACGCTTGTGAATTCATTTTTGCAGGGGAAAACGCATGGGGAAGCGCTGGTGGACTAACGACTGGCTACTGCAGGTGGGGGTTGCGGTCGGCTACGGGCTTCTTTATTTCGCAGTAAATCCAGTTTCTACTGCGCACTGGCCCCTGCATGCCGGCATCCGCTTGGCCTGCCTCCTTTTGATCCCTTATCGGTATTGGCCTGCGCTGTACATTGGCGAAGCGGTATCCAACGCGTACGAAGTGCTTCCTTGCACGAACCTGGGTACGGCGTGGATCGCCTTCCGTTGCATTCCACCCTTTACTGTCGCCATGCCCATCGTATGGTGGTGCCGCAGTAAATTTCCGCCGCTTCCATCCAGATCGGAACATGTGGTGGACATCAAGGCTCTGCTCACTTGCATCCTGCTTGTCTCGCTAGGCACCATGGCCTATAGCTGGACGGCTGCCTGCTTCTTGAACACGGTGAAAAACCCGCTTGCCATACTGTCATGGCTCTATGACTTTTTCTTTGGTCCGTACCTTGCCATCGTTTCCGTGGTGCCAGGGGTAGTGATGGCGTGGCTCGATTACCGGCCGGGCCATTTGCGCGAACAAATAAATAAAACCTTGGCCAGCCGTTTGACGCTTGATGCCGTCGCGTTGCTGGTTCCAGCTGTTGGCTTGCTCGGTTGGCTACAGCAGACCGGCGACGAACAAACCCGCCTTGCGGCAACCGTTTCCATGGTCCTGCCGATGGCGTGGCTGACGCTGAAACACGGCTGGCGGGCAGTTGCGGTGAGCGCACCGTTGGTGATCGCGTGCATTTCGATCGCGATCCCGCCTGAAGATGCCCCCTCTGCCGAACTCTATTCGACCATGCTGTTTCTGACCATCACGGTCACGTGCTTGTTTGCGCTTGGCGCACGCATCAGTGTCCAGCTCGAGAAAGAAGAGGAAGAGCGGCTTACCGTGCTGAACGTGCAGCGCGTCGCAAGGCAAAGTCTGCAGCTTAGCGAACAGCGCATGCGGCAAACCTCCCAGGCGCTGGAGTATCTGGCGGGCACCCTGCACATCACCAACAGCCGTTTGCTGGAGCAGATGCGCAGGATCGTGCCGAACATCGAAAGCCATGCTTTCTACAAGCAGGCGCTGAACACGCAGAGCCAGGTCTACCGTCTTGCCGAAAGCATGCACCCGGTGGCGTGGCGCGAGCGCGGCTTGCCGGCGGCGCTCAATGAAACGGTCGCGCGCGCGCTCGACGAGGCCGGCATTGCCTATCGTTGCGAAATTAGCGGACGCGGATTCAGCCGTCTTGCCCCTTCGATTCTCACCGCCACCTACCGCACGGCGTGCGAAGCGGTGGTCTATGTGACCTCCAGGCTAGCCTGCACTCGAGTCAACCTGATACTGCGCGGCGGGGAAACCAACGGAAGGCGCTGGGTAGTACTTCGCGCGGAAGGTGTGCTGGAGGAAACCGGCGTCGCCAGCGCGGTGTATCACTCCGATGAACGCAAGCGGCTGGCTGCCAAGCTCGGCGCAAGCATGCTGGATATCCCAGAAATGCGCGACCAAGTACGCATCTTCGACGGCTTGCTGCATGTACGCATGCCGGCAAACCGGCTGCAATTGACCGCACTACTGCATGATGCCGCCGCCCACGAGGAGCAAAGAGAGATGCCTCGCCTTGCTCCCCCCGTGCGGCTATGGGTGAAATAACCTCACTGCCCACCACCGCCGCTGCATGACATACCTGTGCAAGCCGTTTGAATGGTGAACTTTGTCGTCCCGTTGCTTTGCGGCGTCGCAGTCACCGTGGTGGCGCTGTCCTGATAAACCGTCTGCGCAGCACCCGAAGTTGTACTGGGCGACGCTGACGTCGTCGAGCTCTGCGCAGGCGTCGAAACGTTCTGCGCATCGACACCCACCGGCAACACGATCGAGGTGCCATTGGCGGTACCCACCGCCGCATGCACGGTGCCGTTCAAATCGTTGACCTGGATGTACTGGATGCCATTCAACATAAACACGTACACGTGCCAGTTCGGACTGGCGCTTACGTCTGCAGCGTTCGGCCAGGATTGACCAAGCCCAGTCGCCGGTGCGGCGGTCTGGGCAAAAGCCGTTGAGGTTACGCAAAGAGCAGTCAGGCCGGCGAATGCTGCTTTACGGACAAAACTTCCTTGACGATGGGACATGGGCTTCCCCTGGGTGAATGGTAGTTCGCCTACCGGGAGTCGAAATGTAGCAGGCGGATCGTGGATAGGTTGAAGAATTCTTTTGCTTGCCCGGCGCATAATTCAGCGGCCCGATAAGGGCGGCAATGCTTTCACAGTTTCTTGACTGTCTACTCCGTGTTGGCATCCATTTGAATCGTGGCAAGCTCTCCCGGCCGAGATCACGCAGGTTGGCGATGAGCGCAAGCGAATCCCAACATTGCCATCCCAAAAGTAGCGGCAGGATTCGACACCGCCCAATCAACATCGCATCAACATACTCAGGTCGACGCAGAGACATGCGATGACCTTTGGCACTCGTTGCCGCATACCCAAATGCTAGCCTCCTCCCGTCAAGATCGCGCCACCGGCGACATGCGGGGAAGTGTCATGGCAAGCACCGTGATCGACCAATCCCAGCGCACCGCCGCAAGGGTCGCGGGTTTTCTCTATTTGCTGCTGATGGCATGCGGCGTGTTCGGCGAATTCAACGGCCGCGGCAGCATGATCGTGGATAACGATCCGGCGAAAACAGCCGCGCAAATCGTCGACCATCTACTGCTGTTCCGCATAGGCATGGTGAGCGATCTGGCGGCCTTTACCGGCGACATCGCCATGGCAGTCGCGTTGTACGTACTGCTTCGGCCGGTCGGCAGGCATCTGGCCTTGCTTGCGGCATTCTGGCGAGTGGCGGAAGCAGCGGTGCTCGGCGTGATTACGCTCAACAGCTTCACCATGCTGCAATTGCTGACCGATGCACGATACGCCACAGTGTTTTCAAGTCAGCAACTGCAAAGTCTCGTCTGGCTTTTCAATGACACGCACGATGCCGGCTACAACATCGGCCTGATCTTTCTATCGCTGGGCTGCATTGTTTTCAGCTGGCTGTTTTTCAAATCCCGCTATATACCCTGGCTACTGGCAGGATTCGGCTTGCTGGCCTATGTGGTGATGCTGGCGGGCACGATCGCCGCCATCGTCTGGCCTGATAATCCCATGGGCGATAATTTCGATACGCCCGCAGGCATCTATGAAATCGTCATCGGTTTTTGGTTGCTGCTGCGCGGCGTCGGACGTCCATCGAGTCGTAACATCCCGGCCACTGCGCGTTGATGATGTCCGCTTCATCCAGGCGTATCTCAAGCCGTCAGACTTTCGGAGGCGATATGAAACATCAGCTTTTCACCATCACCGTGCTGATTGCTGCACTCGTTTCTTATAGCGTCGGCATGACTGGCGGGGGCTGGGCTCTCTTCGTTGCAGGCGCCGCGTGCGAACTCTGGTTCTGGGCGCGCATCCTTCGGCGTCGCAGTTTTTCCAAGTCATTCGCAACTCGTGCTCATCGTTAAGCCGCATCCACTTAAGCATGGATGCTGCATATCACGATGCGGTGGCGATTCGGCAGTAGCCCGGAACAGAGCCAAGGATTTAGTACCGCCAGCGCAGCAGAAAAAAAGCGCCACAAGGGCGCTTTCATTCTTCATTCGCAATGGAGGCCAGGGTCGGAATCGAACCGGCGTACACGGCTTTGCAGGCCGCTGCATGACCACTCTGCCACCTGGCCATTGCGCTAGACCGCAACCTTAGCAGGTCGGGCTTCGCTTGAAAAAACAAAACCCCGGCTCACCGAGGTTTTGCTTGAATCTGGAGCGGGAAACGAGACTCGAACTCGCGACCCCGACCTTGGCAAGGTCGTGCTCTACCAACTGAGCTATTCCCGCGTCGGAGCGGATAACTATAGCAGAATCAGGTCCAATGTGAATAGCCCGTGCCGGCCCTGATGAACACGGCTGGGCATCTTCATCCGGCGATTCCCGGTAAGTTGAACGGATTGAATTTTGCTTGAGCAACCGCGTATTGCCCCAGTCAGCGCACGGCTTGCCTTGCATGTGTTTCCGCGCCCAGGAAGACTGTGCTCGTGACTACTCCCGCCCTCTATCTTGATGACCTGTCGCAGCACCGGTCCCGCGCATGACCTGGTCTCCAGACGCCGCCCTGCCGTTGTATCGCATCCTCCTGGATCATCGCCAGGTGCAGCTGCCGCCTGCTTTTGCGCTGCCCTTCGATGTGGCGGCCCACGATGATGCCGCCTTCGCCCAGCATGGCATCGCCTGTCCGGCATCCATTGCGCGCAGCGTGCGCAAACGGCAGGCGGAATTCCTGGCCGGCCGCCTGGCGGCGCGTGCGGCGCTTGCGGCCTGCGGCGCGCCGGATGCCGAGTTGGCGATAGGATCGGCGCGCCAGCCGGTATGGCCGCGGGGTTATCTGGGCAGCATTTCCCATACCGGCAACCTGGCCGTGGCGATTGCCCTGCCATCGTCGCAGTTGCGTGGCATTGGCATCGATCTGGAACACGTAGTGAGCCCGGCCACCCTGCACGCGCTACGCACCACCGTGGTGGACGACGATGAAAGGAAACGATTGACCGAGGCCGCCCTCGTTCAGGGGTGGCCGGTGGTGCTTACCGCGGTGTTCTCGGCCAAAGAGAGTTTCTTCAAGGCCAGTTTCGCCACTGTCGGACGGCTGTTCGACTTCCATGCCGTGCGCGTGCTGCGCTTCGACACCGACAACGGCGATATCGAGGTGGAAGTGGTCGAGCGGCTGGCCGAGCCGTTCATGCCGGCGACGAGGTGGACGCTTCGCTATCAACGCTTGAACACGCAGACGCTGCTCACGCATATGGCGTGGTGAGAATCGTCGTCCTCGACGCACACCTGACTGCGAGGAAGCCCTCTCCATCGAACGATATACGCGTTGCGCGCGGCTTCATCACCCATGGTTGCGGGCACGAAAAAAGGGGCTTGCGCCCCTTTTTTCAAGCATCCGCGGATATCCGCGAATCGATATTTGGAGCGGGAAACGAGACTCGAACTCGCGACCCCGACCTTGGCAAGGTCGTGCTCTACCAACTGAGCTATTCCCGCATTGGAGCCGCGCATTTTAGCGACTGAAACGAAACCGTCAAGCGTTCTTGTCCTGGTCCGGTGCGGACCGGGCCGCGGCCATGGCGTCTTCGTGCAGCGCCGGCCAGGCGGCGCGCAGGTAGTGCAGGCCCGACCAGATGGTGAGCACGCCGGCCAGCACCAGCAGGCCCTCACCGATGTGATACAGGCGCAAGGCTTCGGCCTCCTTTTCGTGCTGCAGGATCAGCACGATCAGGGCCACCATTTGCATCACGGTCTTCAGCTTGCCGATGAACGCCACGCGCACCGTGGCGCGCATGCCGACCTCGGCCATCCATTCGCGAAGGGCGGAAATGCTGATCTCGCGGCCCACGATGATGGCCGAGGTCACCGCCATGACGATGCCCGACCAGTCGCCGCGGTGCGATGCCACCAGCAGGAACAGCGTCACGGCCACCATCAGCTTGTCCGCAACCGGGTCCAGGAAGGCGCCGAACTTGGAGGTCAAGCCCATGCGGCGGGCCAGATAGCCATCGAGCCAATCGGTGACGGCCGCCAGGGCGAACACGATGGCAGCGGTGATGTTGTGGCCGCGAAACGGCAAGTAGAACACCAGCACCATCACCGGCAGCAGCGCTACGCGGAACAGCGTCAGCCAGGTCGGTAGATTGATGCGCATGGGCTCCTTCCAATAGGGGTGCAGTGTCTCATGAACGCGCGTGATCAGGCATGGAGTGCGTCATAGATACGCTCGGCCAAGCTGCGGTCGATGCCCTTCACTTGCATCAGTTCCTCGACACCGGCCGCTTCCACGCCGGCCAAACCACCGAATGCCTTCAGCAATGCGGTACGGCGGCGTGCGCCGACGCCTTGCACGTCCTCCAGCACGCTACGCTCGCGTGCCTTTTCCCGGCGCTTGCGATGCCCACTGATGGCGAAGCGATGTGCTTCGTCGCGCACCGCCGCCACCAAGTGCAGCGCAGGCGATGTCGGCCCAGGGTGAATCTCGCGGTTGGAGCCGGCCAATACCAGCGTTTCCTCGCCTGCGCGCCGGCCCGGGCCCTTGGCCACGCCAACCACTTCGATGCCGGTGATGCCCAGCTCGCGCAATACGTCCAGCGCTTGCGCCACCTGCCCCGTGCCGCCGTCGATCAGCAGTATGTCGGGCCGGATGCCCTCGCCTTCCGCCACCTTGCGGAAACGACGGGTGAGCGCCTGATGCATGGCGGCATAGTCGTCGCCGGGCGTGATGCCGGCGATGTTGAAGCGGCGATAGTGCGATTTCTCCGCACCTTCCGGCCCGAACACGACGCATGACGCCACCGTGGCCTCGCCGCGCGTGTGGCTGATGTCGAAGCATTCGATGCGCTTGGGCGGTTCGTCCAGGCCGAGCACGTTCTGCAGATCATCGAAGCGCGCGCCCAGGGTCTGGCGGCTGGCGATGCGCGAGGTGAGCGAGGCCTGCGCGTTGCGTTCGGCCATCTGCAGGAATTGCGCACGATCGCCGCGCACGCGCGTCTTGATTTCCACCGCGTGGCCGCATTGCTGCGTGAGCACTTCGCTGAGCAGTTGTTCGTCTTCGATCGCTTCGCCGAGGATGATCTCGCGCGGTACCGGCCGATCCAGGTAGTACTGCGCGATGAACTGCGCCAGCACGTCGGCGGGTTCGGCATCCAGCGGCAGGCGTGGATAGAAATCGCGCGTGCCCAGGCTGATGCCGTTGCGGAAAAACAACACGCTCACGCACGCGATGCCCGATTCGATGCGGCAGGCGATCACGTCCATGTCCGCCGTCGCGCCTTGCACGTGGTTCTGCGCGTGCAGCTTGCGCAAGGTGGCGATCTGGTCGCGCAGGGCGGCGGCGCGTTCGAAATTCAACGCAGTGCTGGCCTGCTCCATCGCGGCGACCAGCTCGTCGATCACCGCGCTGCCGCGGCCTTCCAGGAACATCTCGGCATGGCGCACATCGTTGCGGTAATCCTCGGTGTTGATCAAGCCTACGCAGGGGCCGGTGCAGCGGCCGATCTGGTATTGCAGGCAGGGCCGCGAACGATTGCGGAAATAGCTGTCCTCGCATTGACGCACTTTGAAAAGCTTTTGCATCAGGTTGAGGCTTTCGCGCACGGCGAAGGCGCTGGGGAACGGACCGAAGTAGCGTCCCGGCTGATTGCGCGCACCACGGTGGAAGGCCAGGCGCGGGTAGTCCTCGCCCCCGGAGAGATAGATGTACGGATAGCTTTTGTCGTCGCGCAGCAGGATGTTGTAGCGCGGCTTCAGTGCCTTGATCAGCTGGGATTCCAGCAGCAGCGCCTCGGCCTCGGTGCGGGTGACGGTGATTTCGCAACGGGCGATCTGCGACACCATCGCCGCGATACGCGGCTCCATGCGCGGCTTGAGGAAGTAGCTGCTGACACGCTTCTTCAGGTTGCCCGCTTTGCCGACGTAGAGCAGCGCCCCATCCTCGTCGAAATAACGATAGACGCCGGGCGAACTGGTAAGCGTGCGAACAAAGGCCTTGCCGTCGAAGGCCGGTGGGGAGACGGGCTGCATAGTTCCAATTCTAGCCCGTTTGCCGGGGCCGGATATTCAGCCGGCGCGCAGGCGCTCGATCAGCCTTGCCACACCCTGTTCGGCGAGTTTTACCGACTCGACGAAACCGGATTG
>NZ_DATJMN010000102.1:0-2227 GCF_035508675.1 Dyella sp. | reverse complement strand
GAGGGCGTGACGACGCTGCGGCCGGGCGATCATGTGATTCCCCTGTACACGGCCGAATGCGGCAAGTGCAAATTCTGCCTTTCCGGCAAGACCAACCTGTGCCAGGCGGTACGCGCCACGCAAGGCAAGGGCCTGATGCCGGACAGCACTACGCGTTTCTCCTATCAGGGTCAGCCGATCTATCACTACATGGGCACCAGCACCTTCAGCGAATACACCGTGGTCGCGGAAATCTCGCTGGCCAAGATCGATGCGCAAGCGCCGCTGGACAAGGTCTGCCTGCTCGGTTGCGGCGTGACCACCGGCATCGGCGCCGTGCACAACACCGCGAAGGTGGAGCCAGGCGCCACGGTGGCCGTGTTCGGCCTGGGCGGCATCGGCCTGGCCGTGATCCAGGGCGCGGTGCAGGCCAAGGCGTCGCGCATCATCGGCGTGGATATCAATTCCGACAAGTTCGCGCTGGCGCGCGAGATGGGCGCGACCGAATGCGTCAATCCCAAGGATCATGACAAGCCGATCCAGGATGTGATCGTGGCGCTGACCGATGGCGGCGTGGACTACAGTTTCGAATGCATCGGCAATGTGGACGTGATGCGCGCCGCGCTGGAGTGCTGCCACAAAGGCTGGGGCGAAAGCATCATCATCGGCGTGGCCGGTGCCGGCAAGGAAATCCGCACGCGCCCGTTCCAGTTGGTGACTGGCCGCGTATGGCGCGGCAGTGCCTTCGGCGGCGTGAAAGGGCGCAGCCAGTTGCCGGGCATGGTGCAGCAGGCCATGCGCGGGGAGATCCGGCTCGATCCGTTCATCACGCATCGCCTGCCGCTGGAGCAGATCAACCAAGCCTTCGACCTGATGCACGAAGGCAAGTCGATCCGCACCGTCATTCATTTCTAGGGTTGACCAAGATGACTGCCATGGAACGCATCGAACGTCATGCCTGTTGCGGTGGCTGGCAAGAGGTTTATCGCCATCGCTCCACGGCGGTGGACGGCGAGATGCGTTTTGCCATCTATCTGCCGCCGCAGGCCGAAGATCAAAAGGTGCCAGTCCTCTACTGGCTCTCCGGTCTTACCTGCACCGAACAGAATTTCATCACCAAGGCCGGCGCCCAGCGTCATGCCGCCGAGCACGGTCTTGTCATCGTGGCGTGCGACACCAGCCCGCGCGGCGAGAACGTGGCCAACGACGATGCCTACGATCTGGGCCAGGGCGCCGGCTTCTACCTCAATGCAACAGTGGCGCCGTGGTCGCAGCATTACCGCATGTACGACTACGTGGCGCATGAATTGCCCAAGCTGATCGAGCAGCATTTTCCGGTAACCGACCAGCGCGCCATCAGCGGCCATTCCATGGGCGGCCATGGTGCGCTGACCGTCGCGTTGAAGAATCCCGGGCGTTACTGCAGCGTATCGGCGTTCTCTCCGATCGTGGCGCCATCCTGCGTGCCGTGGGGAGAAAAGGCGTTCACTGCCTACCTCGGCACCGATCGCGAGACCTGGCGCACTTACGACGCTACCGAGCTGGTGAAGACAGCCAACGAAAAACTCCCGTTGTTGGTCGATCAGGGCGATGCGGATGAATTCCTGCAGACGCAATTGCGGCCGGAGCTACTGCAGGCGGCGGCGAAGGCGGCGGGGCATCCGTTCGAGCTGCGGCTGCGCGCCGGGTACGATCACAGTTATTACTTCGTCGCGAGCTTCATCGGCGAGCACGTGGCGTATCATGCGGCGGCATTGCGCGGGTAGCGAATGCATCGGTGTCGTCGCCTGGGCGGCGGACCTTCCTGTACAAGCGTGAAGCCGCACTGGCTTTCACTTGCACGGATTCTTCACGGCGCGCCGCGGTATTCCATGATCCGAGCATCATTCGGGCCTGCCCTCGCGGATGTATGCTAAACCGCGGTCCGAGGGAGAGGAAAGCAGTGTTCTAGGGCCGCGCCGGTTCGAGCGTTCCAGCTGGATTGCCGCCACTGCCCATACCGCCCATGAACATAAACGATTTGATCGTCCTGCCAACGAGCCAGTCCGACACTGTTTTCCTCAAACGCCTGACTGTCGTGCAAGGCGCCTGTCTGTTTGCCGCGGCGTTGATCGCCGTGCTCATTCTGCTCGCCTGGTTCTTCAAGGATCTGCGCCCGGGCTATCCGCATGGCTGGTACCTGATGAAGTTTGATACGGCCGCAGGCATGTTGCTGAGCGCGGCGAGCCTTGCGTTGCTGGCCGCGTCG
>NZ_DATJMN010000101.1:0-56241 GCF_035508675.1 Dyella sp. | reverse complement strand
GCAGAAAGAACCCGACCGCGTGGTCAAGGAGTTCTGCGATCTTTACGAACAGGACGAAGAAGCCAAAACACTGATCGACCTGGCGCTGAAGCTGGAAAGCCTCACGCGCAACGCCGGCAAGCATGCCGGCGGCGTGGTGATCGGCCCCAGGCCGCTGACCGAATTCGCGCCGCTGTATTGCGAGCCGGGCGGCGCCGGCGTGGTCACCCAATACGACAAGGACGACGTGGAAGCGGTCGGCCTGGTGAAGTTCGACTTCCTCGGCCTGCGCACGCTGACGATCATCGACTGGGCGGTAAAAGCCATCAATGTGCGCCGCGCGGGCAACAACGAAGCGCCGTTGGACATCGCCGCGCTGCCGCTGGATGACCCCGCGCCCTACGAGCTGCTGAAGCGGGCGCAGACGGTCGCCGTCTTCCAGCTCGAATCGTCCGGCATGCAGCGCATGCTCAAGGATGCAAAGCCTGACCGCTTCGAGGACATCATCGCTCTGGTCGCCCTGTATCGACCGGGCCCGATGGACCTTATCCCCAGCTTCGTCGCGCGCAAACACGGGCGCGAGGAAGTGGTGTATCCCGACCCGCGCGTCGAGCCGGTCCTGAACGAGACCTACGGCATCATGGTCTATCAGGAGCAGGTGATGCAGATGGCGCAGATCGTGGGCGGCTACTCGCTCGGCGGCGCCGACCTGCTGCGCCGGGCGATGGGCAAGAAGAAGGTCGAGGAAATGGCGAAGGAGCGCGCCAAGTTCCGCGAAGGCGCCGCCAAGGACGGACTCAGCGCGGAGAAGGCCGACGCCATCTTCGACCTGATGGAAAAATTCGCCGGCTACGGCTTCAACAAGTCGCACGCCGCCGCCTATGCGCTGGTCTCCTACCAGACCGCGTGGCTGAAGGCGCACTACCCGGCCGAGTTCATGGCCGCCACGATTTCCTCGGACATGGACAACACCGACAAGGTGGTGACCTTCCTTGACGAATCGCGCGCGATCCATCTGACGATTCTTCCGCCGGACGTGAACGCTTCGGAGTTCATGTTCGTCGCGGTCGAGTCCAAGGTGATCCGCTACGGTCTCGGCGCCATCAAGGGCGTGGGACAAGGCGCGTGCGAATCGATTGCGCAAGAACGCAAGCAAGGCGGCCCGTACCAGGACCTGGCCGACTTCTGCCGGCGCGTCGACCCGACCAAGCTCAATCGCCGCGTGCTGGAGGCCTTGATCCTCTCCGGCTCACTGGATGCCCTGGCGCCCACCCGAGCCAGCCTGATGGAACAACTGCCCCATGCCATCAAGGCCGCCGAACAGCATCTGCGCGATCGCCAATCCGGCCAGAACGACATGTTCGGCGCGGCGATGGGCATGGCGGCCCCGGTGGTGCATGTGGACCTGCCCACCGTGCCGGAGTGGCCGCTGGAGCAGAAGCTGCAGGGCGAACGCGACACACTCGGCCATTACCTTTCCGGCCATCCCACCGATCCCTGGCGCGAGGAACTGGCCCAGCTCTCCACCTGCCCGCTGGGCGAAATCGCCGACCGCTACCAGCCGCCCCGCCCGCGCAAGAACGACGGCGACGACAACCGCTTCCGCCGCGGCCCCGACACGCCCTGGACCGTCGCCGGCATGGTGGTGGCGGTACGCAAGCGCGGCGACAGCGACGCGTTCGTGCGCCTGGAAGACAGCACCGGCAGCATCGAGGTGAGTTTCTTTGGCGAGCTGTACCAGCAGGCCGCCCCGCTACTGACCCGCGACGAGCTGATCGTGGTCGAAGGCGGCCTGCGCATCGACGACTTCTCCGGCGGCGGCTTCCAGCTTCGCGCCCGCAGCGCCATGTCCCTGGCCGATGCCTGCCGCCGCTACGCGCGCTTGCTGCGTGTCAAGGTCAACGGCATCGGCCCTGATTTCATCGTCCAGTTCCGCCAGGCTCTCGCCGGCCATCGCGGCGGCAACGCCGCCGTGTTGCTGAGCGGCTACCACAATGCCGTGGCGCAGGCGGATTTCGAGTTGGGACAGGAGTGGAAGGTGCATGCCATTCCTGAACTGCTGCGGACGGTGCGTGGCATGCCTGGCGTGCTAGGGGCCGGGGTGAGAATCGTCAAAACGGGCGCGGGAGACACATGAGCGGCGTCTTCCATTCATTCGACGCCAGGCGCCTTCGAGCACCGCACGCCCTGGCATACGGTGCTCGCAGCACTACATGGATTCAGGCAGGTAACCGGTAAAGCGGTTTTTGATGGCTGCCGGCAGTATCGAATAATCATCGACATTGCCAAACCACCGCGTGGAGACGCGATTGTCCTGGCGCTCGAAAAAGCCAACCCACAATCTTGGCTTGTTCAGATCAATGATGACCATAGCAAAGGCCGCCGGACAGTTGTGCGGCATGCATTGATGGACGACAAGAAAATCGCCCTGCTGTTCGACCTTGTCTTCTACGTCGTAACTAGCAAGCGCTGCCCGGTCTGCCGGTGACAAGATGCGATGCAGCACGGCCTGGATGGAGGGCTGGTACAGAAAACCACCTTTTTTTCCGTTCTTGTAGACCGAAGGGTATTTCCCTACCCAAGACAAAAGTTCTGCCTTGTCCCAGGCACGCGGGCTGTCGGCCGCATAGAGCGAAACCGGCATCAGGAGCAGCAACATCAGTGTAAAAATCATTTTCATGGGATCACCGATGGATCATCTGCAATGCGGCCACAGGATGCTTATTGTCATTGTTCAGCGCCTTTTCGCACGCGCAAATGGATTTCGAATAACCCACGCCTGTGCCAAACGACTTATCAACTCCGGCAAGCTTGGTTTTGCAGATATCCAGATAATAGGTTCCGCACTGGATGTTTTTTGCCGCGTCAGTCATGTCATCGTGACTAAAATGAATGCCGGCCGGGCTGTTTTTGTCAACCAGGTCTACCGCACCTTTCGTAAGCTGCATCAGGCCTGTGGCGGTAGATCCGCCGTTGACGACGTCCGGATCAAAGTTCGTTTCCTTCCATGCCAGACAGATAACGAACTCGTCGGAAAAGAGCTTGGATCTATTGTTTTCCTTAACCAGTTTTACCATTTGCTCGTAACTCAGCCCGCTCATCCCACTCTCCTTAAGCGATATCCAAAGTGTCCATTGAAATGGGCGCAGTTCCGGCGCCCATGCAGATCATGCTTCAGGCCCCAAAGCCTAGCAATACGGTCCTCCAAACCCTTCACATCGGCCCCACAGCGCGGCCGGGCACCGTGAATTACCTTCGCATTGAGGCGTGCATCTGTCCCATGTGCTACATTTGCAATACGTAGCGCAGATGTAGCACATGGGGTTCTCACATGGCCAGATCGAATACCAAAAACAGCCTGCTTCCCTCCGTCCGCGTCGGCGCGGAACTGCGGCAGCAGGTCGAAAAGGTGCTGGCCGAGGATGAAAGCCTGTCGAGCTTTATCGAAGCGTCGGTCCGCTCCGAAATCCATGAACGTCTGACGCGGCAGGCCTTTCTGCAGCGCGGTCTGCAATCGAAAGCCCAGGCAAAAGAAACAAGCGTGTACTACAGCGCCGAGCATGTCATGGACCGGCTCGACGAGATCCTCGCCAATAGGAAGGCAAAAAAGGAGAAAGGGTGAGCTGCCAGGTCCGGTTTACCGAGATTGCGCTTGAGGACCTGCTGCACCTGTATCAGTTTCTTGCCGATGAAGACGAAGAAGCCGCCAGGCACGCAAGGGATGCGATCTACAAGGCCATTGGCGTCCTGGCCGATATGCCCTATGTCGGCCGGGTGATCGGCAGGCATCATTCTTTGATGCGGGAACTCGTCATTGCCTTTGGATCATCAGGCTATGTGGCGCTTTACGAGATAGAAGCAGAGTCCTTGCTTACGGTCCATGCCTTCCGCCATCAACGGGAACGGGATTACTACATTTGAGCCCGCGAGCGAAGCTTGTCCCGCCCCATACGCCCCCGTTCCCGCCCCGTCACGCACCCCGGGTATACTGCCCCGCTTCTGTGCCACGTAAGTGACCGAATGAACCCGAATTTCCTCGATTTCGAACAACCGATTGCCGAGCTGGAGGCCAAGATCGAGGAGCTGCGGCACGCCAGCTCCGGCCAGGCGTTCAACATCGACGAGGAAGTCGCCCGGCTGCGCGAGAAGCTCAAGGTCAAGACGGCGGACATCTTCCGCGCCCTCACGCCTTGGCAGGTCACGCAGCTGTCGCGCCACCCGGCCCGCCCTTACACGCTCGACTACATCGGCGTGATGTGCGAGGAATTCCACGAACTGGCAGGCGATCGCGCCTATGCCGACGATGCCGCCATCGTGGGCGGGCTTGGCCGCATCAACGGGCGCTCCGTCGTGATCATCGGCCATCAGAAAGCGCGTGATACCAAGGGCAAGGTGCGCCGCAACTTCGGCATGCCGCGGCCGGAGGGTTATCGCAAGGCGCTGCGCCTGATGAAGATGGCCGAACGTTTCAAACTTCCGCTGCTCACGTTGATCGACACGCCCGGTGCCTATCCCGGCGTCGGGGCGGAGGAGCGCGGCCAAAGCGAAGCCATCGCACGCAACCTGCTGGAAATGGCGGAGCTGAAAGTGCCGATCATCTGCACGGTGATCGGCGAAGGCGGCTCCGGCGGCGCGCTGGCCATCGGCGTGGGCGACCGCACGATCATGCTGCAGTACTCGACCTACTCCGTGATCTCGCCCGAAGGCTGTGCCTCGATTCTCTGGAAGAGCGCCGACAAGGCGAGGGATGCCGCCGAAGCCCTGGGCTTGATCGCCCCGCGCCTGCTCGAACTTGGCCTGATCGACAAGGTAGTACGCGAACCGCTGGGTGGCGCCCATCGCAATCCGCAATCCATGGCGGTGCGCCTGAAGGCCGTGCTGCTCAACGAACTGGACAAGCTCGAAAGCATTCCGGCAGCCGAACTGCTGGAACAGCGCTACCGCCGTCTGCGCAGCTACGGCGCCTATACCGAATAGGTACCTGTGCCATGGCGGGTGTGCAAGGCATCGATCACGTCAACCTCAGTGCACCCGCCGAGCTGCTGGAGCGGGTACGCCGCTTTTACGTCGACATCATCGGTCTGCGCGAAGGACCGCGCCCCACGTTTCGCTCCGGTTCGCGCGGCTACTGGCTGTATGCAGGCGCCGAACCGATCATGCACCTGACCTCGCGCGGCGGCGGCGAGGCGCATGCGCAAGACACCGGCTGGCTGGACCATATCGCCTTTGCCTGCGCCGATCTTCCCGCCATGCGCGCCAAGCTCGACGCTGCCGGCGTGCATTACCGCCTCGACGTGGTCGACATGCCGCCGCAAGTGCAGCTGTTTCTCACCGATCCGGCCGGCGTCGGGGTGGAATTGAATTTCCGCGTTTGAAACCCGCGTAGAAACCACTGGCAGCCTTGCGTTTTTTGCTGAAGAATCCTTGGCTGGGGTTCCAGACAAGCGATGCTTCCATGCAGGTTCACGTTTTTTTGCGCCGCGCCGTCGTGGCTGCAGCCATCTTCGGTGCGGCCCAGGTATCGGCCCAGGCCATGCCGCTACGTGCCGACACGGCCACAACGCGCACGGCCCAGGCATTTGAAACCGCACGCCAGCAAGGTCCCTTGGCCTTGCACGCGTTTCTCGCGGAGATGCCCAAGGGCGCCGACCTGCACAACCATCTCAGCGGCGCGGTGTATGCCGAATCGTGGATCGCGCAGGCAGCCGCCGACGGACTGTGCGTGGACGTCGCCACCTTGAGCCTGCTCGACAAGCACGACGCCAGCGCGCCGGGTTGCGGCAACGGTCGACGTCCCGCGGCGGATGCGCTGAGCGACCAGCACTTCTACGACGCACTGGTGGACGCATTTTCCATGCGCAGCTTTGTTCCTTTCGCCGGGCACTCGGGTCACGACCAGTTCTTCGACACGTTCGGCCGTTTCCAGGCCGTCACGCCACAGCAGCACATGGGCGACTGGCTGGATGAAGTAAGCGCCCGCGCCGCCGTGCAGAACGAGCAATACCTGGAGCTGATGGCGACACCGCCGTTCGCACACGCCAGAGAACTGGCCCGCACGCTGGACTGGCAGCCCGACTTCGATGCCATGCGCAAGCAGCTGCTCGCCCGGGGCCTGAAGGACGACATGGCCGCGGACGAACAGTTGCTCACGCAAGCGCTGGCCGAACGCAAGCGGCGGCAACGCTGCGGCACCGCCCAGGCCGACGCCGGCTGCGCCGTGCAGATCCGTTTTCTGTATCAGGTGTTGCGCGGTGCGCCGCCCGCGCGCGTGTTTGCGCAAACGCTGCTTGGCTTTGAACTGGCGTCGGCCGATCCGCGTTGGGTCGGCATCAACTTCGTGATGCCCGAAGACGGCTATCTGTCGATGCGCGACTACAGCCTGCAGATGCACATGCTCGACTATCTCCATCATCTGTACCCGAAGGTGCATGTCAGCCTGCACGCCGGTGAACTGGCGCCGGGGCTGGTGCCGCCGGATGGCCTGCGTTTCCATATCCGCGAGGCGGTGGAAATCGGCCATGCCGAGCGCATCGGCCACGGGGTGGACGTGATGTACGAAGACCACCCGGAGCAGCTGCTGCAGGAAATGGCCGCACGCCATGTGATGGTGGAGATCAATCTCACCAGCAACGACGTCATCCTCGGCGTGCGTGGCGCCGATCATCCGCTGCCGATCTACCTCAAGCACGGAGTGCCCGTGGCGCTGTCCACCGATGACGAAGGCGTCTCGCGCATCGACCTCACCCACGAATACGTGCGCGCCGCCGAAGACTTCGACCTGGACTATTCCACGCTGAAGCAGATGGCGCGCAACAGCCTTACCTACAGTTTCCTGCCGGGTGAAAGCCTGTGGGCGACCCAAGCGTGCCAAGGCCAACCGCCGGGCAACCATCCCAGCGCAAGCTGCCGGCAGTTGCTTTCCGCCAGCGAGAAGGCCGCGGCGCAGTGGGAACTGGAGCGCCGTTTACGTGCCTTTGAAGAGGCGCATTGAAAGCACTGCCGGCTACGCGCAAGACAGCAAGTCGCCCCGGACCGTGGGCCATTCCATCCCCAGATGTGCCAGCACCGTGTGCGCTACCATCCCGGTGGCTCCCTGGAGACATGCCATGGCCAACGACGCCACCGCCAAGCTCGCCGTCCTGATCGACGCCGACAACACCCAGCCGTCCATCGCCGATGGCCTGCTGGCCGAAGTGGCCAAATACGGCACAGCGCATGTGAAGCGCGCGTACGGCGACTGGACGGGGAATCAACTGAAGGGCTGGAAGGAACAATTGCTGACGCAATCGATCCAGCCGATCCAGCAGTTCGGCTACACCAGCGGCAAGAACGCCACCGATTCGGCCATGATCATCGATGCGATGGATCTGCTCTATTCCGGCCGCTTCGACGGTTTCTGCATCGTCTCCAGCGACAGCGATTTCACCCGCCTGGCGGCGCGCATCCGCGAATCCGGGCTGATCGTGTATGGCTTCGGCGAACGCAAGACACCCGGACCGTTCGTCGCCGCCTGCGACAAATTCATCTACACCGAGATCCTCGCTTCCAAGCCGGACGAGGAGCAGCCGCTCAAGCCACGCCCGGCCGCGCAGCTGAAGAAGGACAACGGCTTGCTCAACCTGTTGCGCAACGCCATCGACGCGGCGTCGGACGACGAAGGCTGGGCCGGGCTGGGCGGCGTGGGTTCGATCATCACCAAGCAACGTCCGAATTTCGATTCACGCAGTTATGGCTATGGCAAGTTGAGTGACCTGATCGCGGCGATCGATCTGTTCGAATTGGATCGGCGCAGTCCCGGCGAAGGGCGCCCCAAGGTGATCTATGTGCGCAACAAGCGCAAGCCAGTGGCGCGTGAGTGATCGGGATTTGCATGAGCGGCCTGTTTGAACAAGGTGCGTCAAGGATTTTCTAAGCACCGTTCCACTCGAACCATCATCTTTGCCATGAGCCGACACCCCATCTTGCCCGAGACACTCGTGGCTGCGCTGAAAGCGCAGCCTGCCGGCAAGCTGTGCGTAGCCTACAGCGGCGGTCCGGATTCCACGGCACTGCTGCATGCCCTGGCGCACTTGCCCGACGTACGTGCACAAGGGCTGCGCGCGCTGCACGTGGACCATGGCCTGCACCCGGAAAGCGCCCGCTGGGCTGCGCATTGCCGCGCGTTCTGCGCCACGCTGGGACTTGGCTGCGACGTACACGTCGCCAAAGTGGATCGCTCCGGCGGCATCGGCCTGGAGGCCGCCGCACGGCATGCACGCTATGCGATTTTTGCCGAGCATCTGCACACCGACGAACGGCTGGTCTTCGCTCATCACCTGGATGATCAGGCAGAAACCGTGCTGTTGAAACTGCTGCGCGGCGCCGGACCAGAAGGACTCGGCGGCATGCGTACCGAACGCCCACTCGGACGCGGCAGACTATGGCGGCCGCTGCTCGAACTGCCACGGCAGGTGCTGCGTGACTACACCGATGCGCACGATCTGCCGTGCATCCATGACCCATCGAACGATGACCGGCGACTTGCGCGCAATCATTTGCGGCACGAAGTGCTGCCCTTGCTGAAAGCCCTTTGGCCGCAGGCAGCGATCTCCATCACTCACAGCGCGATACTGTGTCGAGCTGCCGCCGATACGCTGCAACAGGATTGGCTGGTTGCCTTCGAGCGTCTGCGTGATGACGCCACCAACAGCCTGGATGCGCGCGGCTGGCTGGCGTTGCCGCCCGCGCTGCGTGATCCGTTGCTGGCGCATTGGCTACATGCGCAAGGTCTATCCGCACCGACCACGGCGCAACGCCAGCAGATCGAACGGCAATGCACGGCGCAGGATGGCCAACTGCCATGCATCCAGTGGCCTGGCACCGAAGTGCACGTGTGGAAGCATCGATTGTGGGCGATGTCACCGCGCCATCACGCCTCATTCCCAACGGAATTGCCGTGGCAAGGCGAAGCACTGGCGCTGCCCGATGGCGGCTTGCTGACGACCGAGCCTGCCGTGCAACTCCCCGTCAGCCTGACGGTGCGTTGGCGCAGCGGCGGCGAGCGCATCAAGCCGGCCGGGGACCGGCACACACGCGAGCTGCGCGCGTTGTTTCAAAACGGCGCCATTCCACCCTGGCGGCGCGATGCCTGCCCGCTGCTGTATGAGGGCGACACACTCGTTGCGGTGGCGGATCGTTGGTTGAGCGCGCGTGCCGAAGCCATCTTCGGCGAAGTGAATGCCCGGCCGCGCTGGCGGCCGGACCGTTGAGCAAAGTCTATTCGCCGACTTTGCTTTCCAGGGGAATCGGCGCAACCGCCGCAGCCGCCCCGACCACACGGCGATTGACGAAGTACATCATTACGAACGACGCCAGCGTGGTGACCACCAGGACGTCGCCCAGCACATCGAAATGCAGCAACCTGCCACTGCTTACTTGCACCACCACCATGCCGCCAAGCATGGCGGCGAAACCGCCCGACATTTGCTGCAACGACGAACTGATCGACATATACGCGCCGCGATCGGACGGCTTGGGCAAGGCGGACATCAACGCCGACGACGAAATGATGCGCGAGAAAATGCCGATCTGCAGCAGCGCACTCACCGTGATCAACGTCCACAGCGTCACGTTGGAAAGCCGCGTATAGATCAACACCATCACGATCGTCACCACGCAGCCGAAGGCGAACACGCGGAACTTGCCGAACGCATCGCTGGCCTTGCCGAGCAACGGGCCCATCACCGCCGATACCAGGCCGGTGATCAGGTACACCACCGACAGCATCGTCATCGGAATGCCGAGGTTGTTCACGATGAACAAGGTGGAATACGGCATCAGCATGAAGCCGCCCATGGTCAACAGCGCCGTGGTGGCGAAACCGATCAGATAGGAACGCGTACCCAGGGTATGCAGCAGGTGGTGCAGCGGCTTCTTGTCCGGGCGCAACGCCAGGTGCGCATTGACCGGGCGCAAGCGCCCGATGATCGTGCCGCCCACCACAGTACATACCCCAACGATCAGGAAGAACGGCGCATTCCAGCCCCAATGGCTGGACAACCACAGGCTCAGCGGCAGACCCAGCACCGTGCTCGCCGCGAACGCCGCCTGGATGAAACCCATCACGCGGCCACGCATCGACAGCGGGAACAGATCGGTGACGATCGCCATCGACGCCGCACCGACCACGCCAGCAAACAAACCCGTGAACATGCGCGCCAGCAACAGCAGCACATAGGTGTGGGCGAGTGCGCAGAACAAGGTGCCGAGCATGAAGCCGGCATAGAAAAGCAACAGCAGCTTTTTGCGGTCGAAACGATCGGCAAAACCCGCCGCGAGAATGCCTGACACGCCGGCGGCAAAGGCATAAGCCGATACCACGTGGCCGAATTGCTCCGGCGTGATGTGCAAGGCCGGCACCACCAGCGCACCCAGCGGCGCCAGCAGCATGAAGTCGAGCACGATGGTGAACTGCAGGAAGGCGAGCACGGCCACCACGAATTTCTGGTAGCCGGAAAAACCCATGCCGCCTGGTTCCGCGGCATGCGATGGCGAAGGACTGGTCACAGTGACTCCTATGGAACGCGCCTCTCCCGGCGCGTTCGGATGGGGGATATCGCATAGTATAATTTCGATATATCGAAATCAAGCCTCGGAACGCGTCGAATCCATCGAGCAGCGCGCCGCAGATCCAAGCCAACACAAACGTCCGGTTACATCTCGCAAGTCCACTGCGGCAATTGATTCCGTCCCTGCGCTGCGCTAGCGTTGCCGGCCATGGCAAAGTCCACTTCCGCTCCCGCTGAAACCGCCCCGGTCGCCGACTTCGAGCACTCGCTCGATGAACTGGAACAACTCGTGGCGCGCATGGAGGGAGGCGAGATGAGCCTGGACGAATCGCTCAGCGCCTTCGAACGCGGCATCGGCCTCTATCGCCATTGCCAGCAGGCGCTCGACCAGGCCGAGTTGCGCGTGCGGCTGTTGCTCGATCCGGAGGCGCCAGACAAGGCTGAGCCGTTCGAGCCGGGCAAAGAGCCGTAAGCGGGAGTCGTGAATAGTTAAGAGCGGTTGCACGAAAACGTGCCGGATCCCGCGCTTACGATTCCCGATTGACGATTCCCGCCCCTACTTGATCAGCCGCAACGCAAACGGATACCGGTAGCGCACGCCTTCGTTGGCCTTGACGCCGGCAATGATGGTCAGCACCAGCCAACCGATGCCGATGACCACCCACAGCGGAATCGCAATGATCAGGCCGATGCCGAACGTGATCGCCGACAGCACCAACAGCACCAGGCTGGCGATCGCCACGGAGATGTTGAAGTTCAACGCTTCCTTGGCCTGATCGGCGACGAAAGGCATGCTGTCTTTCTTCACCAGCCAGATCACCAGCGGGCCGACGACGCAGGCCCAGCCCGCGCCGAACGAAGCGGTGAGCACGGCGCCGATCAAGGCGGACAGATGGGCGAACATGGCCCAGGTGCGCTCTTCGGCGGGAATGTCGCCACCGATATGCTCGCCCGGTGGAGGCGGTACGACGGACTCGGGCGGAACGCTCATGGGCATCTCCTGTCAAGTCGTGCAAACACCGGCGCATGCCGGTGAAAAGCATCCTAGCAGGGTGCGCAGGAACTTGCCGCGCAGCTTTTGGCCTACTCGCCCGCGATCGTCATGCGATCGATCAAAATCGATCCGGTCAGCAGATGCGAGCGCGTGTCCACGTCCGCGCCGACCGCCACGATGCCCTGGTACATCTCGCGCAGGTTGGCGGCGATGGTGATCTCTTCCACCGGATACGCGATCTCGCCGTTCTCCACCCAGAAGCCTGCCGCACCGCGCGAATAGTCGCCGGTAATAGTGTTGACGCCCTGCCCCATCACTTCGGTCACCATCAGGCCGGTCCCGAGCCGGCGCAGCATGCCGGAGAAGTCGTCGGCCGGGCCGCCGTCGGCGTGGCCCGGTTCCACCACCAGGTTATGGATGCCGCCGGCATTGCCGGTGGATTCCAATCCCAGCTTGCGCGCGGAATAGCTCCCAAGGATGTAGCGTGCGAGCACACCATTTTCGACCAGCGTGCTGTCGCGCGTGGCGACACCTTCGGCATCGAACGCACCCGAGCCTTGTCCGCGCTGCAAATGGGGGCGCTCCACTATGTTCAGCCATGCGGGCAGGATCTGCTTGCCGGCGTGGTCGAGCAAAAAACTCGCGCGACGATACAGCGCGCCGCCGCTCACCGCGCCAACCAGGTGGCCGATCAACCCACGCGCAACCTCCGGCGCGAACATCACCGGCGATTGCCGCGTCGACAAACGCCGCGCACCGACCCGTGCCAGCGTGCGTTCGGCGGCTTTGTCGCCCAGCTCCCGCGCGTTGATGAAATCGCTGGCGCTGCGCACGCTGTCATACCAATAATCGCGTTGCATGCCCGCTTCTTCGCCGGCGATCAACGCCAGCGACAGGGAATGCCGCGTACCGCGCTCACGCCCCACGAAACCATGCGAATTGGCATACACCGAGAGGCTCTCGCCCACCTGCACGGAGGCGCCCTCCGAATTGCTGATGCCGGCATGGGCGCGTCCGGCCGCTTCGATCTGCTGGCCCAGCGCAATCGCCTGCGGCGTATCCAACTGCCAGGGGTGCCACAGATCGAGATCGGGAAACTGCGAGGCCATGCGCGAGGCATCGGCCAGGCCGGCCGCTTCGTCTTCCTCGGTGTATTGCGCGATGGCGCACGCCTGGTCCAGCGTGGCCTGGATGGAATCGGCGTGCAGGTCGGCCGTGCTGGCCGAGCCCTTGCGCTTGCCGAAATACACCGTGAGGCCAAAGCCGCGGTCGCGCGTGTGCTCGACCGTTTCCACCTCGCCCAGGCGCACGTTGACGCTGAGGCCGGCATCGATGCTCGCCGACACCTCCGCTTGGCTGGCGCCGGCGGCGCGGGCGCGGCGGATCACGTCTTCGGCCAGTTCGGCCAGTCGGTCGAGTTCGCGCTGGCTGGTGTCCTGGCTGATGGCAACATCGCTCACGTGGGGTTTCCTGTTGGGCACATGGATACAATAGGCAGACGTGGGGCCGCCAAGACCCGTTGCCAATACCCGAAACACCAGAGGTTGCCATAGGAGCGGCCCATGTCCATAGCCACCGGCATCTACCGCCACTACAAAGGCCAGAGTTATCGCGTGATCGGCACCGCCCGGCACAGCGAAACCATGGAAGAACTGGTCGTCTACCAGGCACTTTACGGCGACTACGGCCTGTGGGTGCGGCCGGCGGCGATGTTCGCCGAAACGGTCGAGCTGGAAGGCGAGCCGATTCCGCGCTTTGCCTTGATCGAAACCACGCCACCCGAATTCCCCCAGGCCGACCGGACGACGCCGTGAACCGCACCTACACCGACGACCCCGAGCACGACTACGGCCCCACCCGCACGCAGCAGCGACGCGACGCCCTGGCCGTGCTGTCGCTGGCTTCGCAACTGGTCGAGTTGCCGCCGTCCAAGCTGGCGCGCGCCAACCTGCCCGACGACGTGCTGCGCGAGATCGACCATCTGCGCCGCATCACCTCGCACATCGCGCGCAAGCGCCAGCTTGGCTTTCTGGCCAAAGTCATGCGGCGCCACGACGACGACGCTTTTGATGGCGCACGCGCGCTGCTGGGCGAAAATCGCGAACAGCAGCGCAAGGAAACGGCCGTATTGCATCGCCTGGAAGCCATGCGCGAACGCCTGCTGGACAGCGACGAGGTTTTGCAGGAACTGATCGACCAGCATCCCGACATCGACCGGCAGCACCTGCGCTCGCTGATCCGCCAGGCGCGCATCGAACGCGATACGGACAAGCCGCAGCGCGCCTATCGCGAAATTTTCCAGCTGCTGAAAACGCTGACCGGCGACCAGGCGTAGGCAGAAAAAAAGACCAGCGAAGAACCCTTCGCTGGTTCACCATGGTTGGCGATTACCGGGGACTTTTTATGCCGCGCCAGGCTGCATGCACGCGAGTATGCGCATGCGCTACGGCACCAGCGTCATCGCCAGCACCTGCACATTGGCATTGTTCGGCAGCTGGATGCTCTTGACCGCCTTGGCGCTGTTCAGATGGAACGTGTAGTTGTAGAGATGGAACGTGCGACTATCGCGGCCGCCGGCGTACGTATCCCGATACGGCAGCTGGACGGCCTGCAATTCGCCGGCATAACTCTGCGGGCTGAACCAGTCGCTGATGCTTTGCGTGAAGGTCGACTGCGTGCCGTCGGTGTAGGTCACGGTGAAGGTTTGCGCCGCCTGGCTGCCGTTCACGGCGGCGGCCAGCAGTTGCACGCTGGAGAACTGTCCGCTTGGCAAGCCGATCGTCTGGCCCGATGCGCTGACGTCATTGGCGGCATTGGCGCTGCCCAAGTCGTACAGCACGCCGTTGTATTCCAGCGATGAGCCCAGCAGTTGCGCGGAATACGCATCACCCACTCCATCCACGCCGCCCGTGGACGCAAAGCTGGCGCCATCATCGTAGATGCCGATCTTGTTGAACGACGCGGCAAGACTCACCGGCACGGCATCGACGGTGGGATTGCTCAACGCATAAGCCAGTACCGCCACGTTGCGATTGTTCGGTAACACGACATTTTTCACCGTCTTGCTGCTGTCGATCGGGAATGCATAGCCATACAAATAGAACGTGCGGTTATCCGTACCACCGCTGCTGGTGTCGCGATAAGCCATGGTGACGGCTTTCGATTCGCCCGGATAATTTTGCGGGTTGAACCAATCGCTCAGGCTTTGGCTGATAACGGTGCTGCTGCCGTCCGCGTAGTTGACCATGAAGGTCTGCGCCGCCTGACTGCCGTTGAGGCCGGTGGCAAGCACGCTGAGCTCGCTGTACTGCCCCTGCGTCAGCGGGATGGTGCTGCTGCTCCACGCATTGGCGGTATTGGGCGCACCAAAACTGAAGGTATCGCCGTTCCAGCTTTGCGAGGAACCCAGCAAGTTGGCCGAGTAAGCGTAGCCGTTACCATCCAGTCCGCCGGTGGTGAATGAGGTTCCATCGCTGTAGATGCCATACACGCCTGATGCCGTCGTGCTCGAGCCGAGGCCGGCGTTGATCGCGCTGGCGTAGGCGGCGGTTTCGTCCTGGCCGTTGTACGTCTTGCCAGCAATATCGTCATACAGCCACAGGAAGCCGCCGCTAATGCCGCATTGCGCATGCCAGCCGCTCATCGCGCTTTGCGCCTGCGGCGGTGTGTCGTCGCTATCCCACACGCCTGGATAGACCGGCACGCTGCCGAAATCCCAACCCGAACAAGGGTTGTTGCCGGAACCGCCCGCGTAGGTTTGCAGATGCACGCCATCGACCGTGCCGGGGCTTTGGCTGTTGATCTGCGAGACCACGGACGTCCAATAGGAAGCGTTGGTGTAAGGATCCACTTCCACGTGATAACCAAGGCTGCCGAGCATGACGGCGAAGGCAACGGTGGAGGCGGAGTCGTAGCTGTTTTCGTCGTCGAAATCGATCGCATCGACCGATGGCAAGGCTGCTTTCAGCGCCTGGAAATCCTTGTAGAGGATGCTGCTGGGGCCAGTGCCCTGCGCCTGCACCAGGGCTTTGATGTCCTGCCAGTCACCCACGTTCGATGAGCCGATGCTGAAGGTGATGCGTTTGGGTGTTCCCTGCTTCATCGTCACCAGATCGGCCGCAAACGAGGGCCACGTGTTGTTGCCCACATAGGTTCCGCCGGAGGTCAGCGGAAACTCGCCATTGAAATTCAGGTCACCGGCCGAATTGACCTCGACACTCCACACCACCACTTCGGTAAAGCCGGAGTTTTCGATTTCCGTAATATTGCTCGCGATGTGCTTGTACAACGGGCCGCCACCGAAGATGCCGGTGTAACCGGTTGTTTGCGCCATCGCGCCAGCGCACACGCATGCGAGACCGGACGTAAAACACAGCAGTACCGCCTTGCGGCGCCATCCTGCCGAAAGAATCCTCGTACGCTTCATAGTCACACGCTCCAGAAGAGTGGATACAAACGCGCCGATTGCCTTGCACACCCATCAATGCGAACACGAAGCTGACAAGCATTCGGCGCTACTGAAAGGGAAGGCCGCGGAAAATGACGCCGCACCGCATTCGATGACACGACGCCTTTGCGTTCAAAGCTTCAATGGCCTGCCCAAGGCAAAACACCGCCTTGGGTCATGGTTCGCCATGGCCCTCCGATATCGCTATTTCGAGATACGCAACAACTGATTACTGGCGCGTGGCGCAAACGAACGGGATGACCACCGCGCGCGCATGTTCTTGAGCTTTTTGGATCAACCCGCAAACCGACCCTGCTTTGGCAACAACCCTCGCCGTTGTCGCAAGCGGGGCTAATCAATAGGCCAGCAAAAACTCGCTGTCAACAGAAACTTTTATCGATTCAAATTTAGAATTTTTAAATCCGATCAGCTCTTCTCGCTGCAGGACAGCACGATGCTTGAATCGATCCAATATTTTCCCGCCATTAACGCGTGCTGCAAACACAAAAAGGGCGTCTGACGGAAGTCCTTGAAGCAATAGATCAATTTCTTGTGAAGAAAACATCCGCCGCGCGCTCGTGGCTGATCAGGCAATCCACTGCACACAGTTTTTGCTGCGCTGCACATTGCAAATCCCGAACCCAAAAGCGACATTGATTTAGAACGATCCAAGCAACAGTCTGGAATCGTGATCCGGCCCGGCGGGGACTGGATAAAAGGCCATCGAAGGATGGCATTGCACATCTGCATTCAGAGCAAAAAACCAAACTTGGATTTGGCCCGATCCGACACAGAGATCGCTCGAATGTTCGATACGTCAAACGGGGAGGATGCCGATAGACATGTTTGCTCTCATCGTGGAACGAGGTGCCGTGTGCATCAGGCGCAGAAGTAGCCATTTTGCGCGCGCATCGGATCCGCCATCCGAGCACAGCTACCGCTAGGTTTATCCAAGACATACAGCCGCCATCCCATGCAGAAGCTCCTCATCAACTGATGTGCAGAGCATGGTTTGCCGTGCGACTAGCCGACTGGCGGCAGTCGACGTAGGGATCGGACGGCGGAATCTTTTTTTCTTTGGAGACAGGAATGAGCAAGCACCAACTTCGTTTGGGGAAGAGCTTACGCGCCAGCATCCGCTTGTGTTTATGGGCTACCGCCATGACCAGTGGTTCACTGTTTGCACAGGGCATCACCGGCGGCGTTTACGGCAATCTGCCGGCAGGCAAAGACATCGCTGCAGAGGTGATCAACCCGGCGACCGGTTACGACAGTACCGTGCATGCCGATACCAATGGCCATTACTCGGTGACCGGACTGATGCCCGGTCGCTACGTCGTCAAACTGCTGCGCGGCGGTAGCGTTGTCGACCAGCGCGACGTAATGGTGGTCGCCGGCTCCAACAGCCCCGCCATCTTCAGCGCCGAAGCCGGCAATGCGAAGGAGTTGAACGCGATTACCGTCACCGCGGCGCAACCGCCGGTCAACGCGATCGACGTTACCACCAGCCAGCAAATCCAGACCTGGAATGCGACCGACGTCAACCGGTTGCCGCTGCTGAATTCCGATCTTCTCAACGTCGCCGCCATGCAGGCGAACGTCACCAGCATCACCAGTTCGCACGGCGCATCGCCGCAATTCAACGGCGCATCGGGTACCGAGAACCGGTACTTCATCAACGAATTCAACATGACCGACATGCAGCAGGGCGCGGCGCCGGACAAGATCCCGAACGAAGCCTTTGCCAGCATTTCCACCGTCGACGGCGGCATGGACGCCAAATACGGCAGCGCCCTGGGCGGTGTCGTCTCCGGCACGATCAAGCAAGGTTCGAATGATTTCAAAGGCGGCTTGGTGTGGGAATTCAATCCGCCCACCGGTTTCTTCAATGAAAACGGCAAGAATATTTACAACGTCAACGGCAGCCTGGTTACCGCCAACCAGTTGAATCACTGGTCGCCGAGCCTGTTGCAGGACTATTGGGTCTCCGGCCCGATCGTCAAGGACAAGCTGTTTTTCTATCTGCTTGGCGAAATCCAGCCGAACAACTATGGGCAAGGCGTGCAAGGCGCCACGCCAACGACCACTTACAACGGCCAGTACCAGCAGCTCAACGAAAGCCGCAACAAGCAGTTGCTCGGCAATATCACCTGGAATATCGCCACCGGCCACACGCTCAACATTTTCTTCGATCGCCAGCTCAATAACTTCTCGCAGTCCCAATATCCGTTGTCGACGCCATACGATCCGTCCAGCGCGGCGCCCGCACTGGAATATTCGGGTGCCAACGCCTGGCGCTCCCGCATGCTGGTCGCCAACTACCACGGCCAGATTGCCGACAACTTTTCGGTATCGGCAATGTGGGGCACGTCGCAGCAGGATTTCTTCTCCTATCCGCAGTACGGGATAAACGTGCCCTATGTGCAGGTGGCCGATCCCGATAACAACAACAACACGCAGACCGTGTCCAACGGCGCGAGCAGCCTGTATTCCTTGCGCTACCGCATGATGGGTTCCCGCGTCGATTTCACCTGGGATGTAACCGACAACCACGAAATCACCTTTGGCGGGGAGCAATACAGCCCCACCATGGCGCAGTCCAATATCCCCAACCCGAACTCCTGGACCTACAGCCACTGCAGTACGGCACTCGGGCCGAACGAGGCGTGCAGCATCAACGGCCAGACCATCAATCCGCTCACCGGCCAGCCCTTTGCACCGGGCACCTCGTACGTCACCTTGGCCTACGCGCCGCGCATCTATTACAACAGCTCACCCACCTACGGCTTCTATCTGGCCGACAGCTGGCATTTTGCCGAGAACTGGACCGCGTATATCGGCGGGCGTTACGACAATTACGCCATGACCGACAACATCAACGTCAAGATGTACAGCAAGGGCAATGCGACGCCGCGCATCGGCGTGGCATGGGACGTCCATGGCGATTCCAGTCTGAAAATCGGCGCCACCGCGGGCGAGTACACCGAGGGCATTCCGCTTTACTTCAATGCCTATGGCGGTACGCCGGGCCAGGGCTACATCAGCACCAAGACCACCTACCTGTATTCCGGCGTAGGTGGTGAATCCGTGCCGACCGGCCTGACGCAAGTAGGTACGGTGCAAGGCAGTGCCGGTGCCGGCCTGCACTATTTGACGCCCGGACAATTCATTGCGACCTCGGCACAAAATGCAAAGCTGAAGCAGCTCCAGATTTACGCGCAGCAAAAACTCGGCAGCAACTGGGTGGCCGGCGCAGCGTTGTTCACCAGCGAGCTGACAGGGCTGCCGAATATCGACAGCAATACGGGGAGCAGCGCCAACCCAGGCCAGATGTATGCCTATCTCAAGAGCAAGGGCTACCCGAACGCCGTGCTGCTCGGCCAATACCTGATTACGCCGGGCAAGGACATCACCATCCCGGTGCAATTGAATGGCCCGAACAGCCCGCTCACGATGTTCACCTTCCCCAACAGCTACATCGGCTACCCGTCGCTGCGCCGCAGGATCTATCAGCTCAGCTTGACCATGGACCATGCCTACACCAACGACGAGCCGTATTACCTGAGCGCGTCCTACACATGGCGCCATGAGTTCGGCAACACGGACGGTACCACCAGCTACGCCTCCAGCCAGACCGGTGGCCTGGCCAATACCGGCGCAACCGCCTATGACGGCGGCTTGTCGGCACCCGGGTTCCTGCAAGGCGCCGCTGGCAACCTGGCCGACGATATCCCGTCGACGCTGAAAGTGTTCGGCTATTACAAGTTCGCCCACCAGGGCAACTTCCTGCGCGGCTTGCGCGTGGGCGGCGCGTTTACGTACTACGCGGGAGGCCCCGTCAACTGCCTTTCCACCTATCCGCAAAACGGCAACCTGGCGATCGGCAGCAACCAAGTCAACAACAGCAACGCCTATTACTGCAATACGCTGCAAAGCGCGTTGGGCGGCAACCCGGTGTCGTCCAGCATCCTCTACACCCGCGGCAGCTACGCCCGCCTGCCGTCGACCAAGCAGGTGGATCTGGATATCGGCTACGACTGGGCGCTCGGCAAGAACGCCTTCTCGCTGGATCTGAAGGTGCTCAACCTCTTCAATAACCAGACCGTGACCTCGTATGTCGACCAGATAACCAATAACAACGGGCAGTTCAACGCCAACTTCATGCAGCCCAACACGTTCCAGGCAGGACGCGCCGGGCAGCTGGTATTCCGTTGGCAATACAACTGACGTAGACGCGATGACGTCGATGCCTCCATGTCCGGCACATGGAGGCATCTTTGTTTGGCTTGGTAGACTGCATCGATGCTTACGGAGATGCATTTGAATCCGCTATTGCAAGGCCTGGACCCTGTTGCGATCCATCGTGTACTCGCTACAGGGCAGGCGCTGGAGATGCATCGCCCCAACCAGGCGGCAAACCAGTTGGCGCCGCTTCTGGCGAGCCATCCGGACCATCCCGAAGTGCTGCGCCTGCACGCCAGCCTGCTGAGCCTGCGCGGCGAACACAAAGCGGCCTTGCGCGACATGCGCCGTGCGCTGGAGCAACGTCCGCACGAAGCGCTGTACCACAATGCCTTTGCGCTTTGCCTGGCCGAAGCGGGCGAACTCGATCTGGCGATTGAAGCTTTGTATCGCGCTTGCGCGCTGCAACCGGGCTTCGTGCTGGCCTGGTACAACCTCGGCCTGTTTCTTATGCGTGCCGCATGCTTCGACGACGCACGGATCGCGTTGCGCAACGCCATTGAACTGGCCCCCGACTACACCGCAGCGCGGGCGCAGTACGCCGATCTGCTGCGCATGGACAATTTTCGCGACGAGGCCATCGCCGAATATCGAAAGCTGCTGGCCGAGCAGCCGTGGGCCGGCATGGCGTGGTGGGGCTTGGCGGAGATCAAGACCTTGCCGCTGGGTACGGCCGACAGCGACGCGATCCGCCGCGCGCTCGCGCATCCGCATGCCAGCGACGGCGATCGCGTCGCCATGGGCTTTGCCCTGGCCAAAGCGCTGGATGATCAGGGCCGCTATGCCGAATCCCTGCAGGCATTGGCCGCAGCGAACGAGCTTGCGCGGCGTCACCGTAGCTGGAACGCATCCGCCTTCGACGCGACGATCACATCGATCAACGCCGCACGCTGCAGCGCCAACGCGGGAGGAGACCTGGGATCGGAGGTGATTTTCATCGTCGGCATGCCGCGTTCGGGGTCGACACTGATCGAACAGATGCTCGCCTCGCATTCCATGGTGGAAGGCACGGCCGAGCTGGCCGATCTACCCCTGGTGATCGGCGAGGCTTCGGCCCACTACAAAAAACCCTATCCCCTGTGGCTGGCCGACATGAGTGCGGAGGATTGTCGGCACTGGGGCCAGCGTTATCTGGAACGGACGGCACGCTGGCGCAAGCGCCGCCCTATATCCACCGACAAGCTGCCCAATAACTGGATGCACATCGGCATGATCCGCGCCATGCTGCCTGGCGCGCGCATCGTGATCAGCCGCCGCGATGCACTCGAAACCTGTTTCTCCTGCTACCGGCAATACTTCCCCGGCAACGACTACACGCGCACGTTTGCCGACCTGGCTTCGTATTGGCGCAGTTTCGATGCTGCGGCAAATCATTGGGCACGGCGGGAGCCCGCGCACGTCTATCAACATGTGTACGAAGACCTGATCAAGGACCCCGCTACGCACATCCGCCAGCTACTCGCCTTCTGCCGCCTGCCATTCGAGGAAGCATGCCTGCGTTTCCATGAAACGAAACGCTCCATCGGCACGCCAAGCGCGATGCAGGTGCGCGAACCACTGCGCGCCAATACGGCACGCGCCCCACGCTATGGCGAATGCCTGGATCCCTTGCGCCGGGCGCTGGATCAACGCTGACTAGGCTGGGATGAAATCCCAGCATCATCGCGCCACGAATGCTGGGATTTCATCCCAGCCTACGCAGCTTGGGATGCTCTGATTTAATCCACCGCAGGTCGCAGCGACCCTGTGACTCCGCATAGCTTCGGTCCATCGTCTCGACAAACCGCCAGTCTGCCTTCGCCGATGCCCCTGTGCTCTGCGAACTCACAGGGTCGCTGCGACCTACGTTGAATTAATCAGAGCATCCCTTGCATCTCAAAATACAGATCGCAGGCCAAGATGCGCGACAAAAGGCTCAAAGTCTTTATCGGCGTGCAAAAGGGTATAACCATCGTGCATGCAACGGGTAGCGATCAAGGTATCGATCGCTTTCCTCACCGTGATGCCCTGCGCGCGCAAAATTCGAAAATGTCGAGCGGCCTGTAGCGCAATGTCTTTGCCGCCTATCTCGATAACCGTCAACGACGTCAACAGCCTGCACGCCTGTGCAAACTCCCTGTCGCTGGTAAATCCTTGCAAAACTTCGGCGAGGATCAAGTCACCGATAATGACGGGCTGCGCCCCAAGCAAGACGTCGAGTCGTTCGCATTGCGGGGTGCTTTCGCCGCGAAAATAGTCGATCCAAACACTCGAATCGACCAGGATCATCCATCTTTTCTCATCGCATCAAGATCGCCTTCCCAGTGCAACTTGCCCCGGAAGCGACGAATTTCCTCTTGCTTGCTAAGCTTGACCAGCGTCATCAGACCAAGCTCGACGGCTTCCCTCTTTGTTTTCAGGCCAGTCGCCTTGAGCGCGTCCCGCATGAGCTTGTCGTCAATAACAATGTTCGTGCGCATCATGTGTACTCGTGATTGCGTTTATACACATTCTAGCGGCTGGCCGAAGCTCGCTCAAACAACCTGTCAGGATGCCGTACCACCCACCGTCATGCTTTCCACGCGCAGCGTCGGCTGGCCCACGCCTACCGGCACGCTTTGTCCATCCTTGCCGCACACGCCGATGCCTTCGTCCAGGGCGAGATCGTTGCCGATCATCGACACGCGCGTGAGCACATCGGGGCCGCTGCCGATCAAGGTGGCGCCTTTCACCGGCGTGGTGACCTTGCCGTCTTCGATCAGGTAGGCCTCGCTGGCGGAGAACACGAACTTGCCGTTGGTGATGTCCACCTGGCCGCCGCCGAAGTTGACCGCGTACAGGCCCTTCTTCACCGAGCGGATGATGTCTTGCGGATCGTGCTGGCCAGCCAGCATGTAGGTGTTGGTCATGCGCGGCATCGGCAACTGCGCGAAGGATTCGCGGCGACCGTTGCCGGTGGGCGCCATGCCCATCAGGCGCGCATTGAGCTTGTCCTGCATGTAGCCCTTGAGGATGCCGTCCTCGATCAGCGTGGTGCAGGAGGTGGGCGTGCCTTCGTCGTCCACGGTCAGTGAGCCGCGGCGACCCGGCAAGGTCCCGTCGTCCACCACGGTGACGCCCGGCGCGGCCACGCGCTGGCCGATGCGGCCGGCGAAGGCGGAACTGCCCTTGCGGTTGAAATCGCCTTCCAGGCCATGGCCGATCGCCTCGTGCAGCAGCACGCCGGGCCAGCCGGGGCCGAGCACCACGGTCATGCCGCCGGCCGGTGCGTCGACCGCATCCAGGTTGACCAGCGCCTGGCGCACGGCTTCATCCGCGAACGCCTTGGCGCGACCGTTTTCGAGCAATTCGCGATAACCATAGCGCCCGCCGCCACCGGCATAGCCCTGCTCGCGGCGGCCGCCCTGCTCGACGATCACCTGCACGGACAGCCGCACCAGCGGGCGCACGTCTGCCGCCAAGGTGCCGTCCGAGCCGGCAACCAGCACGGTGTCGAGCGTGGCGTTGATGCTGACGATGACCTGCTTGACGCGTGGATCGCGCGTGCGCGCGTAGGCATCCACCTCGCGCAACACGGCGATCTTGTCGGGATTGGGCAGGCTCTCTACCGGATCGATCGCCGGATAGAGCGGCTTCACGCCGTGCACAGCCAGCGGCTTGCCGGCGCCGTTGCCGCCGTGGGCGATGGCCCGCGCGGCCTTGGACGCCTCCAGCAGCTGCGGCAGCACGATTTCATCGGAATACGCAAAGCCGGTCTTTTCGCCGCTGATCGCACGCACACCCACGCCCTGCTCGATGGAGTGGCTGCCATCCTTGACGATGCCCTCCTCCAGTACCCACGACTCGCTGCGTGAATGCTGGAAGTACAGGTCGGCGGCATCGATGGATGGCCCCATCAGTTGCGTGAAGACGCGCTCAAGATCGCCGGTGGCCAGTCCGCCGGGGGTGAGCAAGCGGTTTTCGGCCTGGGCGATTAGGGAACTCATGCGATAGCTACCATGATGGTGGTCGAGTGAACGAAGTATGGGCGATTCCTGCCGCTTAAAGAGCAAGCAGGCCTCAGGGATGCTGCGGTGGCTTAGGTACCGATGATGCAGGAGCCGGCGCAGACTTTGCGTCAGCAGGCGCACTCGGCGCGGAGGCCGCCGACGCGGGGGCCGCCTGCTCGCTTTCGCCGCCCGAGGTAAACACCGGTTTATCCCAGCTACCCGTGATGTGATAGCGCTTGATGGCGACGTGGTTGAGGCCTTTGCCCAGCACGGTCTGTACCGCCAAGCCCGCCGCCGCGCCAATCGGACCGCCGACCACGGCGCCTACCACCGGCAGGCTGTTGCCGATGTGCGGGATCACCACCATCTGCTGGTCGTAATCTTTGTTGCGCAAGCCAGTGCGCCCCTTGACCGTGATCTCCGCGGCAGAGCCGTGGATTTTCAGATTGTTGGTGTAGGCGCTGCCGTTGCTCAGCTTGAAGTCGCCCTTGATCAGGTCGAAGCCGAAACCTTTGCCGAACACGTCATTGAAATCGAACGACAGGCGGCGCGGCAATTCCGCGATGGAGGCCAGTCCGAACAGGCGGCCAACCCCCGGCGATGCCTTCGGAATGCTGCCGTTGGTGACCTCTACCGCAAGCGTGCCGTCCATATTGCCCAGCTCGAACGCCCACGGACCGCCCGGCCAGGTGGCGTTGAGCTGATCGCTCGTCTTGCCGCCATCGAAGATGCCGGCAAAACCGAACGCGGTCAGCATCTCACCCAGGTTGTTCGCGCTGAAATCCACCTGCAGGTGCGTGCTGCTCTGGGTCGGCGTGCCGTTCCAGTCGCCGCTGCCGCTGACCTGCACGCTGTGCGACTGCGTAGAAAGCTGATCGATGTGCATGCCATCGGGCGTCGGCCAGGTTTCCAGGCGTGCTTCACCCAGCTTGGCTTCATCCAGGCGCAAGTCATGTACCCAGAAATGCAGCGGTGGCATGGTGCGTGGATCGATGCCGGTGTTGGCCGGATCGGTGGCCGGCGGCGGCGCTTCACCCGGTTTTTTTGCCAGCGTCGGCTGCTTGGGCCAGTACAGCCGTTGCAGGCGCGCGGTGATGCCGCGCTTGTTGAGATCCACGGTCGGCACGCTGAAGTGGCCCGCGGCGGCGGCGCTATCCACATCCAGTTCCAGCGTATCGGCCTTGGGTTCGGCGGTGACGTGCATGTGCGCAAAATCGCGGCCGAACACTTCGGCGTGCGCGGTGTTTACGTCGATCGTCTCCAGGCTCATGCCGTTGCCATTGGCGCTGCCGGCGATCGATTGCTTGATCCAGCCGGTGACGTCCAGCTCCGGCGCATCGCCGCGAATGCGCATGCCCTTGGCCGGCAGCGCATCGGCCTCGGGCATCTGGTCGCCAAAGGCAAACGTCGCGGCCAGCGGCGTTACGCCGTCGTCCGGCAGGCGCAATCGTCCCCGCGCCACCGATCCCAGCGCCAGCTGCATCTGCGCACCATTGGTGGGCACGCCCAGGCTGACGTGCAAGGGTAGCGTGCCATCGGCCGGTTTGCTGAGCGGCACTGGAAAATTGAGCGCGACGCCGGATAGCGGGGAGTCGATGGTGAGCGTTTGGACGTCCGAAACGCCATCATCGCCGTGCGCAATCTGGTAGCCGAAGGTGAACTGGCCGCGTCCGTCGGCGATGTCGCCCAGCCACTTCAGCTGTGGATAGTCCTGCAGCAGTTCCTGCACGGTGTAACTGCCGTCGAGCTTGGCCGCCAGCACCACGTTGGGGTCGCCGGTAGCCGCGGCAATCGCCAGGTCCACCTGCGTCGGTTCGCCATGAAAATAGCCGGCGAGCGGTCCGGCATGAAAGCCGTGCGCATCGAACGTACCCGAACCGTTGAGCTTGCCCAGCTGCAGTTTCCAGGCCGGTGCGTTGACGTCGACGTCATTCAACTGCGCGGTGCCGTCGAGCAGGAAGTTGTGCATCTCGTGGGTCGGCAGCGACAGATGGAAATCGAAATTGCCGGTGCCGCCCAGTTGGAGCTTGGCCAGCACGTCGGCGTGCTTGTTGCCGATCGGGCTGTTGCCGACGAAGTTGAGCAAATCGGACGCATTGCCCTCGCCACTGATGTTCAGGTCGAGCGTGGTGTGGGCCAGCTCCGGAATCACCGCCACCGCATGCGTCACCTTGATGCCCATCGTGGCGCCGGTCGCCTCCATCAGCATGCCGGCATCGATGAATTGGGCGGTGCCCTGTACATGTTCGGCCACCGGCCAGCTCTTGCCGTAATCCAGCGTGAGATCGCTGATATCGGCGCGCGCCTCGAAGCGGCCTTCGTTGTGATGGAACGGCCAATCCGCCAGGCTGCCGCGCACCACGACGGCGGCATCGTCGATCCGGCCGGAGACAAAAGCCTGGTCCAGCCATGCGACGGCGTGCGGGTTCAAGGAATCGATCGGCCAGAACAGTTTGGCCGCCGTCACGTCGGCGTGGGTAAGCGCGAGATACACGTCGAGAAACGGCCGGCCGCCAGCCGCGGGCAGCTCGATCTCGCCCTGGGCGTTGCCACCGAAGCCCTGGCCTTCGAAATCCATGCTTGCGATGCCGATATGCGTGGCGTCTGCATCGCGCCACGCAGCAATCGTGCCGCCCAGCTGGCTCATGACAAACGGCTGGCGGAAGCTGTGCGGATAAGTGATGGTGGCGGCCTGCGTTGGCAATTCCAGCGAGACCGCTTGCGCATCGCCGCGCACTTCGCCTTGCAAATGATCCAGGCCAGGCAGCTTGCCGACCGCTGCGATGCCGAGGTTGTCGAACGCCGCATCCAAGGTATCCAGCCCTGCCGCGGCGCTCCAATGGAACACAGCGCGGTCGATCTGGCCATGCGGCGTGCCAGCGCCCAGCCATTGCGCCAACCCTGGCGACAACCCCGGTTTCAGGCCCAGCCACGGCATCAGCGGCGCCAATTGCAGCTTGCTTGCGACGGCGCGGATATCGGCTTGCGGCGTGCCGAAATGACGCACGTCGGCCTGCGCCGCGCCGCCGTCGCGGGCGGCCCAGCGCACGGTGTACCCGTCGTCATGGCGGCCGAGTTCGGCCAGCCCGTTCAATGGCGCAACGTTTACCTTGATACCGGCCGGATTGGTGACGGCAAGGTTTTGCAGGTTGAGCTGGAACAGCTCGCGCACGACCTGGTTCTGGTGCCAATCCATCCATACCGCGATGTCGCCGTGGCCGCTGTCGATCGTGTAGCCGCCCATATCGAAGCCCGCTACCAGGCCATGCAGGTCGGCGTTGTGTGTCGCCATCCAGAACTTGCCGCTGGCGCCGTCGTCGCGGAACCAGCCGGCCGCGTTCAGCACACCGGTGGCACCGATTCGATGGATGCGCGCGCCGACGCGAATGTGGCTACCTTGGTGCGTCAGGCGAAGCTGCTCGGCCAGTAGCGTGTAGCGTTCGTTGATGAGCTGATCGTCGATATTGACGCGCAGATGATCCAGCCACAATTCGACGGATAGATGGCCAAACGGAATATTCTGCCGCTCGCCGCTGCCAGCCTTGCCAAGGCCGTTGACGTGCCAGCGCCCATCGGCATCGCGCGTGATGTCGAGCTCCAAGTTGCTGGCCTGCAGGTTCAACAGATGCCGCGAAGGCAGCAGCCAGCCGCCGAAATCCAGCTTGAGATCCACTTCCGGGATCTGCAGCGGCGTGCCGCCCGCCGCGGTGGGGCCGAAGGTCACGTTGTGCATGACGAAACGCGGGCCAGAAGCTTCCCAGCGCCCTTCCATCGCCGCGAAGCTCACGGGCCGTTGCAGTTTTGCACTCAGTTCCTGTGCCACCCATTGGGGATGTTTTGCCAGCAGCGGCAGCAGCACTTGTGCCAGCGCGGCCGTGAGGGCAAGCGCGATCACCGCCACCCCAAGCAGCCAACCGAGCGCACGCGTCGCGCGATGTATCCAGGCTTGCGACTGCATGCTTGCTAGGCGCCGGGAGCAGGCTGTGCGCCTGCTTCAAAGAAGTACAACATCGAACTGTTCCTGCGAGTAATGCTCCTCTGCCTGGAAGCGTATGCTTTTGGAGATGAATTCTTCCAATTCGGCCACGGCGGCGGACTCTTCTTCGAGAATGCGCCCAACTACCTTGGGACTTGCCATCACCAGCAGCTTCTGCGCGTTGAACTGTCGCACGGCACGGGTGATCTCGCGGAAAATCTCGTAGGTGACGGTCTCGGCGGTTTTCACGGTGCCGCGCCCCATGCAGGCGGGGCACGGTTCGCACAGCTGGCGCTCCAGGCTTTCGGTGGTGCGCTTGCGCGTCATCTCGACCAGGCCCAGCGGCGACATCGGGTACACCGTGGTCTTGGCGTGATCGCGGGCGAGGCCCTTTTCGAGCATGCGGATGACCTGGCGCTTGTGTTCCTCATCGGTCATGTCGATGAAATCGATGATGATGATGCCGCCCAGGTTGCGTAGCCGCAGCTGGCGCGAGGCCGCCTGGGCAGCTTCCAGATTGGTCCGGTAAACGGTCTCCTCCAGATTGCGTGTACCGAGGTAGCCGCCGGTGTTGACGTCGATGGTGGTCATCGCCTCGGTCTGGTCGACGATCAGATAGCCGCCCGATTTCAGCGGCACTTCCTTGCGCAAGGCCCGTTGGATTTCGTCTTCCACGCCGTACAGGTCGAAGATCGGGCGCTCGCCGGAATAATGTTCGATCCGGTCGTCCAGGCTCGGCATGAACTTGTGGACGAACTTGGCGACTTTCTCATAGGTTTCGCGCGAATCCACGCGCACCTTTTCGATGTCGTCGTTGAGCAGGTCGCGCAGCGCACGCAGCGGCAGCGACAGTTCTTCGTAGACGCGGTCGCCGACCTTGGCCTTCGCAATATTTTCCTGTACGACGCGCCAGACCTTGCCCAGATAGGTGACGTCGAACGCCAGCGATTCGGCGGACTGCCCTTCGGCATTGGTACGCACGATGTAGCCGAGGGGGTTTTCGCCGATCAATGGGGTAAGCACCTCTTTCAGGCGCAGCCGCTCATTGTCGTCCTCGATCCGGGTGGAAATGCCCAGCGTGCGCGCATGCGGCAGCAGCACCAGGTAGCGGGAGGGAATCGACAGATGCGTGGACAGCCGTGCACCCTTGGTGCCGATCGGGTCCTTCACCACCTGCACGACGATCTCCTGGCCCTCGTGCACCAACTCGCTGATCGAAGGCATATGGCCGTTGCCATTGCCGGTACTGACCTCCGCCCCTTCCGGCAGCGGGGGGCGCACGATATCGGAAGCATGCAGGAACGCCGCGCGCTCCAGGCCGATGTCCACGAACACCGCTTGCATGCCTGGCATCACCCGCTGCACCCGTCCCTTGTAGACATTGCCGACGTACCCGCGCCGGGACGCCCGCTCGACATGCAGTTCCTGCAACATGCCGTTTTCCACCACGCCGACCCGGGTCTCGCGCGGGGTCACATTGATCAGGATTTCTTCGCTCACCGGTTTCCCCAAGCTATCCAGCTATTTATAGCCGTTAGCTGAGAGAACTGTCGATGCGCAGCGCACGCCTGCTGCTGTACTGCCGAGTTCGGTAAAGTAATCCCCATGCGCTTGTCCAAGACCCTTTCGCCCTCGTTCGACAGCCCGATCCTTCCCGACGTTCTGCGCCCCGGCCTGCGGCTGGTGTTTTGCGGCACCGCCGCCGGCAAGCGATCGGCCCAGGAAGGGGCCTACTACGCCCACCCGGGCAACATGTTCTGGCGCGCGCTGTTCCAGTCCGGGCTGACACCGCGGCTGCTCGCCCCCCAAGAATTCCCGCTCCTGCCCGAATTCGGCCTCGGCCTGACCGACCTGGCCAAGCGTCACGTGGGCAACGACGACGAACTGCCGCAAGACGCCTTCGATGTGCCCGGACTGCTGGCGAAGCTCGAACAATACGCACCGGACATGCTCGCCTTCACCAGCAAGCACGCTGCGCGGGCGGTGCTCGGTGCCGGAATCGGCTACGGATTGCAGCATCGTGCATTCGGCACCACCGCGGTGTTCGTGCTGCCGTCCCCCTCCGGGCAGGCGCGCGGACATTGGGATCTGGCGCCGTGGGTCACGCTGGCTGCACATGCATCGCGGACACTTGGCCAGCCATGACATGCGAATCATCCACACTCGGTCCTGCAGGCGTTTGCCTATTCCGCGCACGCCGCAACGCGGCACCGCAAATAGGTGCGGAAATCGGCATTGCCTTCGGCCTATGGTTGCCGTCATGAAAATTGTCTAGGCTGCTATCTTCCCGGCAACCTCTCAGAGTCAGCCGCGCAAACGGACGTCCGTTTTGCGTGGCTGATGGAAAGCATCGGTTATGTGGATCGTCAAAATCGCGCTTGAGCGACCGCTCACCTTCATCGTTCTGGCGTTGCTGCTGCTGATCCTTGGGCCTCTGGCGGTACTGCGCACACCGGTGGATATCTTTCCGAATATCGATATCCCGGTCGTTTCGGTGGTGTGGAATTACACCGGCCTGCCCGCCGAAGACATGAATAACCGCATCATCACCGGTTACGAGCGCGCGCTGACCACCACCGTCAACGATATCGAACATACCGAGACGCAATCGCTCAATGGCGTCGGCTTGGTGAAGGTGTATTTCCAGCCCAACGTGAAGATCGACATGGCCGTGGCGCAGGTCACCGCCATTTCGCAGACCGTGCTGCGCTCGATGCCACAGGGCACCAATCCACCGCTGATCCTGGTGTACAACGCCTCCACCGTGCCGGTGCTGCAGTTTGCGCTGTCGTCGAAAGAACTCTCGGAAACCACCATTTTCGACGACGCCAACCAGATCGTACGCACCTTCATTACCTCCGTACGCGGCGCAGCCACGCCCTACCCTTACGGCGGCAGACAGCGTCAGGTGCAGGTGGATCTCAACCCGCAGGCATTGCTGGCGCATGGCTTGTCTCCCAGCGACGTGGTGGCGGCGATCGGCGCCCAGAATCTGATCCTGCCCTCGGGCACCGAAAAGATCGGCGAGACCGAGTACAGCGTGAAGTTGAACGGCAGCCCACAACAGATCGATGAGCTGAACAACGCGCCGATCCGTACCGTCAACGGCGTCACCACCTATATTCGCGATGTAGCGCACGTGCACGATGGCTCGCCACCGCAAACCAATATCGTGCGCGTGAACGGCCAGCGCGCGGTGTTGATGTCGATCCTGAAAATCGGCGACGCGTCGACGCTGGATATCGTGGACAGCTTGAACGGCATGCTGCCGGCGATTCGTGCGGCCATTCCACAGAATCTGGAGATCCATTCGCTTTCCGATCAGTCGCTGTTCGTGCGCGCGGCCATTTCCGGCGTGATCCGCGAAGGCGTGATTGCCGCCGGGCTGACCGGTTTGATGATCCTGCTGTTTTTGGGCTCGTGGCGCTCGACCCTGATCATTGCGATCTCGATTCCGTTGTCGATTCTGGCTTCGATCATTGCGCTGTCGGCCTTGGGTCAGACCATCAACATCATGACGCTGGGCGGCCTGGCGCTGGCGGTGGGCATTCTGGTCGACGATGCCACGGTGACGATCGAGAACATCAACTCGCACCTGGAAGAAGGCAAGGAGGTCTACGACGCGATCATGGAGGGCGCGCACCAGATCGCGGTGCCGGCGTTCGTGTCGACCTTGTCGATCTGCATCGTGTTCGTGCCGATCTTCTTCCTGGGCGGCGTGGCGAAGTACCTGTTCGCACCGCTGGCCGAGGCGGTGGTGTTCGCCATGCTGGCGTCGTACGTGCTGTCGCGAACGCTGGTACCGACGCTGTCGTTGTTCTGGCTGAAGAAGCATGTGCATGACAAGCAGGTAACCGGTCCCATGAGTCGTTTCCAGCTGGCCTTCGAGCGCCGCTTCGAGCGGCTGCGCGAAGGCTACCGCGGTGCGCTGGAAACCACGGAGCGGCATCGCGGATTGTTCGCCATCCTCTTCTTTGCCAGCTGCGCGTTATCCGTCGGCTTGCTGGTGCCATGGCTCGGCCGCGATTTCTTTCCGTACGTGGACGGCGGGCAGATCAAGCTGCATTTCCGTGCGCCGGTCGGCCTGCGCATCGAGGAAACGGCAAGGCTTGCCGACGGCATCGAAGGCGTGATCCGCGACACGATCCCGCAGCAGGAGCTCGACAGCATCGTCGACACGCTGGGCATTCCTTACAGCGGCATCAATCTTTCCTATAGCAATACCGGCGTAGTGGGCACCTCCGACGGCGACATTTTCGTGACCCTCAATGAGGACCACCGCCCCACCATCGATTACGTGCGCCGCCTGCGGCATGAGTTGGCGCAGAAATATCCTGGCGTGATCTTTTCGTTCCTGCCGGCGGACATGGTCGGGCAGATTCTCAACTTCGGCGCGCCCGCGCCGATCGACGTGGAGGTGTCCAGCCACAATGCCGCGGCGGCGACGAAGGTCGCCAAGGAACTGTATGGCGATCTGCTGACCATTCCCGGCCTGGTCGATCTGCGCATCCAGCAGGCGCTGAACCTGCCGCAGATCGACGTGAACGTGGATCGCACGCGCGCCAGCCTGGTCGGCCTGACCACCCAAGACGTGGCGAGCAATCTGCTGACCGCGCTGGCAGGCTCGTCGCAGGTCAGCCCTACGTTCTGGGTCGACCCGAAAACCGGTATCAGCTACACCATCGCCACGCAGATGCCGCAGTACCGGATCGACACCTTGCAGGCGCTGAAAAATCTGCCGATCCGCAGCATCAGCAGCGAAGCGGCAAGCAGCAGTTCGTCAGGTGGCCCGACTGTCAGCCAGACCTTGCAGAACCTGGCCTCGTTCTCACGCAGCGAGGCGCCGGCAATCGTCACCCATTACAGCACGCGGCCCACCATGGATCTGTATGCCTCGGTGGATCGCACCGACCTGGGCAGCGTGGCCAGCGACGTGCAGCGCGTCGTGGCCAAACACGCCCAGCATTTGCCGCGCGACGTGAACATCGAGGTACGCGGCCAGGTGCAAACCATGCAGTCCTCCTACAAGGGTTTGCTCGGCGGCCTGCTGTTTGCGATCGTGCTGGTCTATCTGCTGATCGTGGTGAATTTCCAAAGCTGGCTCGACCCGCTGATCATCATCGCCGCCTTGCCCGCCGCGCTGGCCGGCCTGGTGTGGATGCTGTTCCTCACCGGCACACCGCTGTCGGTACCGGCGCTGATGGGCGCGATCATGTGCATGGGCGTGGCCACCGCCAACTCGATCCTGGTGATCAGCTTTGCGCGCGAGCGGCTGGCGCATCATGACGATCCAGTGCAGGCGGCGATCGAGGCAGGCTTCCAGCGTTTCCGCCCGGTGTTGATGACGGCGCTGGCGATGATCATCGGCATGGTGCCGATGGCGCTGGGCATGGGTGAAGGCGGCGAGCAGAACGCGCCACTGGGCCGCGCCGTGATCGGCGGCCTGTTGCTGGCGACCGCAGCCACCTTGTTCTTCGTCCCCACTTTCTTCAGCTTGATGCATCGCAGCCACAAGGCCGGCCGTGATGCAGCCGCCGCGTGAGAACACGACTATGTCCAGTGCAAATGTTTCGCATCGTCCCGGCCGGCCTTCGCATGGCGCGCGGCTCGTGCTCATCGCGCTCGGTGTCGCACTGGTGGTGCTGGGCGCTCTCGGCATCGCCAAGCGCGTGCAGGCACGCCATGAGCTGACCGAGGATACCGACCGCAACGCCATCGCTACGGTGGCCACAATTACGCCCAAGGCCTCGCCCAGGGATCAGAGCCTGAGCTTGCCCGGCACCGTCGCGTCCTGGCAGGACGCGCAGGTGTATGCACGCACCACCGGCTACGTGGCCAAGTGGTACGTGGATATCGGCGCCAAGGTGAAGAAGGGCCAGCGCCTGGCCGACCTGGACACGCCGGACGTCGACAACCAGCTGCTGCAAGGCAAAGCGCAGATGCGTACCGATCAGGCCAATGAGGCGTTCGCCAAACTGACCGCCGACCGCTACCAGAAACTGGCCACGCAAGGCTTGATCGCGCAGCAGACCGCCGACCAGTACATGGCGCAATACAAGGCCGATGTCGCGACTGTGCAGGCGGATGCGGCCAACGTGGCCCGCCTGCAGAATCTACAAGACTTCAAACACATCGACGCGCCCTATGACGGCATCGTCACGCAGCGCAATCTCAACCTCGGCGCACTGGTGGATGCAGGCGCCAGCGGCAGCAATCTGTTCGTGATTGCCGACACCAGCACGTTGCGCGTGTTCGTGGATGTGCCGGAAACCTATGCCGCCAGCGTGCACGTCGGCATGCCCGCCAACGTCAGCCTCAATACCTACGGCGCCAAGCCGATCACCGGCACGGTGGCGCGCACGGCCGATGCGCTGGATCCGAACACGCGTACGCTGCGTACGGAAATCGACGTAGCCAACGCCGAACAGCGACTGGTACCTGGCGTGTACGCCAATGTGACGTTGCAGGTATCCACGGCCACGCGCAATTACATCGTCCCCGCGAACGTGCTGCTGTTCCGCGCCGAAGGTTTGCGCGTAGCGCTGGTCGACGGCCAGGAGCACGTTCATCTGCAGCCGGTGACGCTGGGGCGTGATTTCGGCAATACCGTGGAAATCACCGAAGGGCTCACCGATGGCGACCGTGTCGTGCTGAGTCCGCCGGATTCGCTGTACGAAGGCCAGCAGGTGAAGCTTGCCGAGCCGAACAAGGCACAAAAGCCGGGCTTGCCGCCTAATTGATAGGAGTATGCCGATACGTCGCCACATCGCGCTCGTGCACCGCTGGGGCTCGGTTCGACCAGGCATGCCGGATATAGGTCACCACCGCCGCCACATCGGCGTCGCTTAATTGCTGCGCATACGGCGGCATGGAATATGGGCGCGGATTGCCGGCAGTCACCGGGGGAAAGCCGCCCAGCAAGACCGCGCGCGTCGCGTTGATACCGGTGGGTTCCACTACCGATACATTGCCGTCCAGCGGCGGATAAATGCCCGGCACGCCTTCGCCGTTTTTGCCATGGCAATCGGCACAACGCTTGGCATATACGGCATTGCCGCGGTCGATGAGCGACTGGTTGTCGAAGCTCGCATGCACAGGCGCCGGTGGCATGCGCGCGGGCAGCGAAAGCAGGTAGTCGGCGATGGCTTGCAGATCGTCGTCGTGCAGGTATTGCGTGCTGCTGGCGATCACGTCCGCCATAGGTCCCACGGCGGCGCCTTTCGCTGATTGGCCGGCCTTCAGCACATCGACGATGTCCTGCTTGCTCCAGCCATGCAGGCCACCGTTGGCGTGCGTGCTGAGATCCGGCGCATACCAGTCCTGTTCGGGAATCTGCCCACCCGACAAGGCTGCGCGGCTTTCCAGGCCACCCCATGCATCGCGCTGGCCATGGCATTCGTTGCAATGCCCAAGGCCCTCGACCAGATACGCACCGCGATTCCAGGACGCCGACTGCGAAGGCTGCGCCTGGTAGACGCCTGGCTTGAAATACATGGCGCGCCAGATCGTGAGCACGCTCCGCATGTTGTAGGGAAAACGCAGCCCCGACGCCGCATTCGCCTGGCGTACTGCGGGCAAGGAACGAAGGTAGGCAAAGATCGCGATGGCGTCGTCGCGCGTGACCTTGGTGAACGAGGTGTACGAAAACGCTGGATAAAGCAGCTCGCCCTGGCGCCCTATGCCCTCGTGCAAGGCGCGCCAGAAATCATTGAAATGCCAGTTGCCGATGCCGGTGGTCCGATCGGGTGTGAGATTGGGCGCGGAGATCGTGCCGAACGGTGTAGGCAGCATGCGTCCGCCGGCAAACGCCTGACTGCCACGCGCGGTATGACAGGAAGCGCAATCGCCTGCTGTAACCAAATAACGGCCTCTGGCGATCACGCCAGGCTCCGTCAGCATGGCAGCGATGGCCGGATCTTCCTGGGAAGTCGGCTGCGCTCGATGGTGCTGTGACAGCCACCACCCACCGCCCAACGCGATCACCAGCAGCACGATGAACATCCGTAGCCGGCGCTGCGGCTTCATGCGCCACCTCGCGGTGCTTGCAGCACACCGCAACGCAAGGGCGGCGTGATGGAACCGGCGGCTTGCGGATGCGTATCGGCCGGCACGTGCTGGCTCGCCAACCAGGCCGATACGGCGGTGATGTCGGCAGGCGCGAGGCGATTGGCAATCTGCGCCATGCAATCGGGCGCTGCGGACGCGCGCGTACCGGTACGCCACGAACCCAGCTGCGAACTGATGTAGTCGTACGGCAAGCCGACCAACCCCGGTACGGAAGGCTCGGTGCCGGTGAGCTGCTTGCCGTGGCACGCCTGGCATGGGGGTATCTTGCGCGAGGGATCGCCGGTGGTAATCAGTTGCTCGCCGCGCTGCAAGGTCGATGGTGCCAGCGGCGGTATTGGCTTGCGCTCGTATGGCACCTGCTGCGCAGCGAAATACGCGGCGATCTCGTGCATGTATGCGGGCGTGAGCAGCCGCACGGTGTATTCCATCGGCGCGTATTTGCGCAGCCCACGCTGGAAATTTTGCATCTGCAAGCTGAGGTAACCGGCAGGCTTGCCGGCCAGGCGCGGAAAGAAGCCACTGGCCGGCGAGCCCTCACCATGCACGCCATGGCAGGTGGTACACGCGGCGATGCGTTGCTGCAGCGTATCCGGCACCGAAGGCGAATCGGCATGCGCAAGCCCGCTGCACAGCAGCGCGGCGAATGGGATGATCCATCGCATTGACATCGATCGGCCCCTGGCACCCACGCCGAAAGTATAGGAGCAGCGCATACGCCATCCGTGACGCCTGCGGTTATGCTGCGGCATCACGCCACGCCCGGAGGTTGTCGCCATGCTTCGCCCATCGCTGTTGTGTGCCGCACTCACGCTTGCCGCTCTGCCCTTCGCGCCGGTTTTTGCCCAGGACACTGACGTGGCCTGGCAAAACGTGACCCAGCTGCAGCAGCGGATGGATGCCGGCAAGCTCACCAGCAAGGCGCTGGTGCAAGACGACATCGCGCGCATCCGCAAGCTCGATCAAGCCGGTCCCATGCTGCGCTCGGTACTGGAGTTGAATCCGGATGCCACCACAATCGCGGCGCGGCTCGATGCCACGCGCACGTCTTCGCATGGCCCGCTATATGGCATTCCAGTACTACTGAAGGACAACATCGATACTGGCGACCGCACGCTCACCACGGCCGGCTCGTTGGCGCTGATGGGTGCACCGGCGCTGCATGATGCCGCACTGGTAACGCGACTGCGCAAGGCTGGTGCAGTGATCCTGGGCAAGGCCAATTTGAGCGAGTGGGCGGACTTCCGCTCCAGTCATGCCAGCAGTGGATGGACCGGCCGGGGTGGGCAGACGCGTAATCCGTATGCGCTGGATCGCAATCCCTGCGGCTCGAGTTCGGGTTCCGCTGTTGCAGTTGCGGCGGGTCTGGTGCCGGTGGCAGTGGGTACGGAAACCGATGGTTCGATCATCTGCCCGGCGTCGATGAACGGTATCGTCGGTATCAAGCCGACCCTGGGTTTGGTCAGCCGCAGCGGCATCATCCCGATCAGCCACAACCAGGACACGGCCGGCCCGATGGCGCGCAACGTCACCGATGCGGCGATCTTGCTCACTGCGTTGGCTGGCAGCGATCCGCGCGATCCTGCCACGGCGGATGCGGATAAGCACGCCACCGATTACACACGCTTTCTCGACCCTGATGGTTTGCGCGGCAAGCGCATCGGCGTGGTGCGGCAACTGGCCGGCAACGAACCCAATGCTGATCGCGTGCTGGATGAAGCGATCGCGGCGATGAAGGCACAAGGAGCGATCATCATCGATCCCGTCACGCTACCGCATCTGGCTGAACTCAGCGATCCGGAAATGACCGTGATGCTGTATGACTTCAAGCACGACCTCAACGCGTATCTGGCCGGACGCACGGGACTCAAGGTGAAAACACTCGCCGACCTGATCGCCTTCGACAAACAGGAAGCGGCGCGCGAAATGCCCTGGTTCGGCCAGGACCTGTTCGAGCAAGCGCAAGCCAAGGGGCCATTGACCGACCAGGCTTATGTAGATGCCTTGACCAAGGCCAAGCAATTGTCCGGGCCACAAGGCATTGATGCGGCGCTGCAGGCGAATCATCTGGATGCCCTGCTATCGCCTTCGTGGGGGCCGGCTTATCTCACCGACCTGCTGCTGGGCGATCACATCGTCAGTGGCAATCCCACCATTGGCGGTGCGTCGCAGCCGGCGGCAGTGGCGGGTTATCCGTCGATGACGGTGCCGGCAGGCTGGGCGCATGGCTTGCCAGTCGGCATCGTGTTTTTCGGCGCCAAGTGGAGCGAACCGACGCTGATTTCGATCGCCTACGGCTTCGAGCAACATACGCATGCCTGGCAGCCGCCGACGTTTTTGCCGACGGTGGATGGCAATGCCTATGCGCCGGTGCCTGCACAGAGTCATTGAATACGCACCGACCTGGCCGAAAACGGCTCGCTACGGCCAGCCCCTTCACGTAACGTGGCGCCTCCCATCGACACGGAGGCTCCCATGAAACTCTGGCCCGCTTTATGCGTGACGGCGTTGGCATGCGTGATGGTCCATGCTCATGTCGCCGCTGCGGATTCTCACTCTCCCGCGTCCTGGACGCAGCCGCAAAAGCCGTTTCAAATCTACGGCAATACGTATTACGTCGGCTCGCAAGGTCTCAGCGCCATCCTGATTGCGTCGCCCGCAGGCCATGTGCTGATCGACGGCACGTTGCCGGAAAACGCATCCATGATCGAATCGAACATCCGCGCGCTGGGTTTTCGCGTGCAGGACATCAAGTGGATTCTCAACTCACATACGCACGGCGACCACGCGGGCGCCATTGCTGCGCTGGCGCGCGATAGCGGTGCGCAGGTGGCGGCAAGCGCCAGGTCGGCCAAGGCATTGGCCGTTGGCGGAGACGATCCGGATGATCCGCAGCATGGGATGGCACCGTTCTATCCCAAGGTAACCAAGGTTCGTATCGTGGCCGATGGGGAAACCCTGCATGTCGGCTCGCTGGCTTTGCAGATGCACGCCATGCCGGGACACACGCCCGGCAGCACCGGTTGGACCTGGCGTTCTTGCGAAGGCAGCCGCTGCCTGTCGATGGTTTATGCCGACAGCATTACGCTGCTCAGCACACCTGATTATCGCTATGCCGATCCGGCTCATCCCGAACGCCTTGCCGGTTATCGGCACACGCTTGCCATGCTGGCGGCATTGCCATGCGACATCCTGCTCACACCGCATCCACGCGATGACTTTTTCGAGAAAGCTGCACGCATCGCACCAGGCAAGCCCAATCCGTTGATCGACCCGCAGGCGTGCAGAGCCTACGCAGCGGAAGGGAAGCAGAATCTCGAGCAGCGCATGCGGAAGGAAGCGGGAGCCGCGCATTGAGCCGTAAGGCTGGGTGACAAATCCCGGCAACGAACGGCCGCAGTCAGCTCATGCGCCCGGACTTGCGCACGATCAGCATCGCCAGCTCCAGCGACTGCTCGTAATTCAGGCGCGGATCGACCATCGACTTGTAGGCACGCTGCAGATCCGCCTCGTTCAAATCGCGCGCGCCACCCATGCATTCAGTGACGTCTTCACCCGTCAGCTCCAGGTGCACGCCGCCCAGGTGCGTGCCTGCAGCGGCATGGATATCGAAGGCCTGATCCAGTTCGCCACGGATGTTATCGAAGCGGCGCGTCTTGTAACCGTTGGAGGTGCTTTCGGTGTTGCCATGCATGGGGTCGGCCACCCAGAGCACGCGACGCCCGGCACGCTTTACCGCATCGAGCAATGGCGGAAGCTTCTCCGCAATGTGCGCGTGGCCCATACGATGGATCAGCGTAAGGCGACCCGGTTCTTCCTCGGGGTTCAGTGCATCGATAAGCGGCAGCAACTGATCAGGCGTGACTGACGGGCCTACTTTCACAGCGATGGGATTGCGAATGCCGCGGAAATATTCCACATGCGCACCGTCGAGCGCGGCGGTGCGCATGCCAATCCACGGGAAGTGCGTGGAAAGATTGAACCAGCCTCGGTGGCGCGGTACTTGGCGTGTCAGCGCCTGTTCGTAGTGCAGTAGCAAGGCTTCGTGTGAGGTGAAAAAGTCCACGCGCGTAAAGCCTGCGATGGGGCCGGCCAGCGTCTCCATGAAGCGCAATGAATCGCCGATGCCGGCCACCATGCGGCGGTAGTCGGCCGCCAGCGGCGAATGCTCCACCCAGGCGAGATCCCAGTATTCAGGATGGTGGAGATCGGCAAAGCCGCCGTCGATCAGCGCCCGGACGAAATTCATGGTGAGTGCGGAATGCGCATGCGCGCGGATCAGGCGCTGCGGATCGGGGCGGCGTGCTTCCGCAGTGAATGCAGGCCCGTTGATCACGTCACCACGAAAGCTGGGCAATGTGACGCCATCGCGTGTCTCAGTGTCGGCCGAGCGCGGCTTGGCGTATTGCCCGGCAAACCGGCCCACCCGCAACACCGGCTGTTTGAGCCCGTGCACCAGCACCAGGCTCATCTGCAGCAAGACCTTGAGGCGATTGGAAATGATCGGACTGGTGCAATCGCCAAAGCTTTCGGCGCAATCGCCACCTTGCAAGAGGAAGCGCTTGCCGTCCTGCGCTTCGGCCAGTGCCTGCTTCAGCGCAAGTACCTCCCAAGAGGTCACCAGCGGCGGAAGGTGCGATAACTCGCCGAGCGCGCGGTCGAGCTCGGCCGGGTCCTCATAGTACGGCTGCTGCAGGGCGGTGCGCTCCTGCCAGGACGCGGGCGTCCAGTTCAGCTGTTCGACAGAACGCATGGTCTGGTTCATAGACGCAACCTCGGCGTGGCGCGTTGCAAGGTCGCGCGGATCGCCAATATCGAAAGAAGAACGAACCACAATAAAGCCCACAGCGGGATGGGCAGACCCAGGATCGGCTGGATCTTGGCGCACTCGCCCGAACCGGTGAACACCATCTTCAAGACCTTCGCGAACGGGAACGCGTCGAACATATACGCCAGATTGGGGCCACAGGCGGGTATCTGGTCCGACGGCAGCGACATGATCCACAGATGGCGCCCGGCCACTACCATGCCGAACAGGGCGCCCAACAGTACCAGCCCGGTATAGAACCAGCGCCCACCGGCGCGTGGCCCATGGATGGCCCCAGCCAGAAAAAAGACCGCCATGAACAGGAAACCAATGCGCTGGAAAATGCACAGCGGGCAAGGCTCCAGGCCCCACTGATACTCGGCATACAGTGCAAAGCCCAGCAGGCCGATACAGAGCAGGAAGCCGGCAAGAAAGCTGACGCGGTAGGACCAGCGAAGGGGATTCATGGGAGCGAGGCGGTAGGGGTGGGGATGCTGACATTACCCGCTCGCCGCCACGCTGTCAGCATGCGTACGCCGCGATCCTCAAAAGCACGAACCCCGCCGGTTTCCCAGGCGGGGTTCGTATTTGGACGTCCAAACAGCGTGGGAACTATTCGGCAGCCGGCTCGGCGCGCGGACGGTCCACCAGCTCGACGTACGCCAACGGGGCATTGTCGCCCGGGCGGAAGCCGCACTTGAGGATGCGCAGGTAACCGCCGGGACGCTCGCGGTAACGCGGCCCCAGCTCGACAAACAGCTTGCCCACGGCCTGCTTGTCGCGCAGACGCGCGAAAGCAAGACGACGGTTGGCCACGCTGTCGCTCTTGGCCAAGGTAATCAGCGGCTCAGCCACACGACGCAGTTCCTTCGCCTTGGGCAGGGTGGTGCGGATCAGCTCGTGCTTGATCAGCGACGACGCCATGTTCTTGAACATCGCTTCGCGATGCGAACTGGTGCGGTTGAGTTTGCGTCCGGATTTTTGGTGGCGCATGGTGAGTCTCTCTTAGTGTCTGTTGTTATGAAAAACCGGCCATGAGTCCGGCTTTCCGCGGTTACCCGCTGTTCGAGCCCAGGATAAAACGAGCTCATTTAAGAGCGCGGTCACAAATGACCGTCTCGCGTGACTGGCGGCTTCAAATCACTATTCGCCGGGCCAGTTTGAGCAGCGATCAAATGGGATCGCCAAGACTTCTTTTGCGCAGCCATGAAGGCTGTCTTTTCATCTGCGGCCTTGAACCGCCTCCAGCATTTGGCGGGATGCGCTGCGCGCAATCCCGCCATTATCTGGTTGCCGGGCGAACGTAAGGATCGCCCGATGAACCATCAACCCAGCTGCATACCGTGCGACAAGCCCGGCGGCGGCCAGTTTTCAAGCTTCATGCCGAGAGCGAGACCGCGCACGCCCAGGACATCCTTGATTTCAGTGAGCGACTTCTTGCCGAGATTCGGCGTCTTAAGCAGCTCCACTTCGGTCTTCTGCACCAGATCGCCGATATAGTAGATGCTCTCGGCCTTCAGGCAGTTCGCCGAGCGGACGGTGAGCTCCAGATCGTCGATCGGACGGAGCAGAAGCGGATCGAAACCACCCTTCTCCGCCTTGTCCGTGGCGCTCTCGCGACGCGAGAAATCACCGAACACGGACAACTGGTCATTGAGGATTTCGGCGGCCTTGCGTACCGCGTCTTCCGCGCCAATGGTGCCATTCGTCTCGATGTCAAGAATCAGCTTGTCGAGGTTGGTACGCTGCTCAACGCGAGCCGCATCCACTTCGTAAGCCACGCGCAGCACCGGCGCGAACGAGGCATCGAGCTGCAGGCGGCCAATCGGGCGCGCCTCGTCATCCGGATGCTGGCGCGAGCTGGCCGGCTGATAGCCGACGCCGCGACGCACCTTCAGACGCATGTTCAGCGCGATGTCCTTGGTGAGGTGGCAGATCACATGTTCCGGGTTGATGATCTCAACCGAGTGATCGACCACGATGTCACCGGCGGTGACCACACCCTTGCCCTTCTTGGACAGGGTGAGGGTGACTTCATCACCCGTATGTTGACGAATAGCCACTTCCTTGAGGTTGAGCAGGACCTCGATGACGTCCTCCTGCAGACCTTCCAGGGTGGTGTACTCGTGCAGCACACCATCGATTTCGACCTCGACGATGGCGCTGCCGGGAATCGATGAGAGCAGCACGCGACGCAACGCGTTGCCTAGGGTGTGACCGAAACCGCGTTCAAGCGGCTCCACCACGACCTTGGCGCGATTCGGTCCTAGCTGTTCAACGCTGAGGCCGCGAGGCCGCAGTACGCTGGTTGACGAAACTGCCATGCAGGGCTCCGGTTGATTACTTCGAATAAAGCTCGACGATCAGCGCTTCGTTGATGTCGGACGGCAGATCTGCACGATCCGGGACTGACTTGAACGTGCCGGCGAACTTCTTGGCGTCCACTTCGATCCATTGCGGGCGCAGGTCCATCGTGTCGAACACGGTGGCGGCTTCCTGCACGCGCAATTGGTTGCGCGCGCGCTCGGTCAGGGCGACTTCATCGCCCGGGCGCACCTGGTAGGACGGGATATTGACCTTTTTGCCGTTCACCAGCACTGCCTTGTGCGAAACAAGCTGGCGCGCCTGGGCGCGGGTAACAGCGAAGCCCATGCGGTAGACGACGTTGTCCAGGCGGCTTTCCAGCAGGCGCAACAGGTTCTCACCCGTGTTGCCTTTGAGAGTCGACGCCTTGGTGTAGTAGTTGCTGAACTGACGCTCAAGCACACCGTAGATGCGCTTGACCTTCTGCTTCTCACGCAACTGGACGGCGTAGTCGGACATGCGCATGCGCTTGTTAGCGCCGTGCTGGCCGGGCTTGTTTTCCAGCTTGCACTTGGAATCAATAGCGCGCGCAGGGCTCTTCAGGCTCAGATCCGAACCTTCGCGACGCGCCAACTTACAGGTAGCTCCACGATAACGTGCCATGGTTATGCTCCTTAGACGCGACGCTTCTTGGGGGGACGGCAGCCGTTGTGCGGAATCGGCGTAACGTCAATGATGTTGAGAACCTTGTAGCCGAGCGCATTCAGTGAACGCACCGCCGACTCACGGCCAGGTCCCGGGCCCTTGATCCGCACTTCCACCGTCTTCACGCCGTATTCGCCAGCAGCACGGCCAGCCTTTTCGGCAGCAACCTGGGCAGCGAACGGAGTAGATTTGCGTGAACCACGGAAGCCCGCACCACCTGCAGTCGCCCAGGAGAGCGCATTGCCCTGGCGGTCGGTGATGGTGACGATGGTGTTGTTGAAGGAGGCCTGCACGTGGGCCACCGCGTCGGTGACGACCCGTTTGACTTTCTTCTTCGTCTTAACTGCTGGCTTTGCCATGACTTATTCCAATTATTTCTTGATCGCGCGACGTGGGCCCTTGCGGGTGCGCGCATTGGTACGTGTGCGCTGGCCGCGCACCGGCAGACCGCGGCGATGGCGCAGGCCACGGTAGCAGCCCAAATCCATCAAACGCTTGATGGCAATACCGACTTCGCGGCGCAGGTCGCCTTCAACGACATACTTGGCGATTTCGTGACGGATCTTCTCGACCTCGCCCTCGCTAAGCGACTTGATCTGAACATTCGGGCTTACGCCCGCGTCCGCACAGACCTTCTTGGCCCGGCTGCGGCCGATGCCGTAGATGCTCTGCAGGCCAACCCAGACGTGTTTCTGGACCGGCAAATTGACACCCGCAATGCGCGCCATGATGTACTTTCTCCGATGCTTTCTTGCGCGGTAAACGCGCAATTCTAACCTTAATCAAACTGTCAGGAAAGTGCTGTGGCACTTGCCGCGCCACCGCCTTTCCACCGGGACCCACCTGCGCCTCAGCCGCGGCGCAAGTTGGCCTTCTTAAGCAAACCTTCGTACTGGTGACTGACCAGATGCGCCTGCACCTGCGCGGTAAAGTCCATCACCACCACCACCACGATCAGCAGCGAGGTGCCGCCGAAGTAGAACGGAACGTGCCAGGCGTTCTGCATGAACGTTGGCACCAAACAGACCAGTACCAGGTAGATGGCCCCGACGCCCGTCAGGCGGGTCATCACCGAATCGATGTAATCCGCCGTCGAACGCCCCGGGCGGATGCCTGGAATCAGAGCGCCAGACCGCTTCAGGTTGTCCGCCGTGTCCTGCGAGTTGAAGACGATCGCCGTATAGAAAAAGGCGAACGTGATCACCAGGACCGCATAGACGATGTCGTACAGCGGCTCGCCCGGAGTCAGAACCTGTACCACGTCCTGCAACCAGCGCGATTGATGGCTCGCATTACCCCAGGTCGCAGCCATCGCCGGGAACATCAGGATACTGTTCGCGAAGATGGGAGGAATCACACCCGACATATTGATCTTGAGCGGCAGGTGCGACGTCTGGTTCATATACGAACGCTGACCGCCCGATCGTCGCGCGTAATTCACGGTAATGCGCCGCTGGGCGCGCTCCATGAACACCACAAAGGCCGTTACAACCAGCACCAACGCAGCCACCATGACCAGCTTGATCGTGCTCAGCTCGCCGTTACTCGACATCGACAGCGTGTGCACCACCGCATTCGGCAAGCCAGCCACGATACCGGCGAAGATCAGCAGGGAAATGCCGTTGCCGATACCACGCTCGGTCATCTGCTCGCCCAGCCACATCAGGAACAGCGAACCAGCCGTCAAACCAACCACCGAGGACAGGATGAACCCGAAACCCGGCATGTAGACGACGGGAACACCACCGCTGGTCTGCTGCTTCATCAGCGCGACGGCAATACCGAAAGCCTGGAAGGCGGATAGACCCACCGTACCGATGCGGGTATACATCGTCAGCTGGCGCTGCCCCGACTGCCCCTCCTTACGAAGAGCCTGCAGGCTTGGAATAACCGAGCCCATCATCTGCACCACGATGGAGGCAGAGATGTACGGCACTACGCCCAGCGCGAACACCGAAAAGCGACCCAGCGAACCACCTGAGAACATGTTGAACATGTCCAGGATGCCGCCGCTTTGGCCAATCAGGTTAGCCATGGCATCCGGGTTGACCCCAGGCACCGGGATGAACGAGCCGAGGCGGAATACGATTAACGCACCTATCACGAAGAAGATGCGCTGACGCAGCTCGGTCAACTTGCCGAGCGATCCGACCGATGGACCCTTGGCTGCTGCCACAAATTACTCCACGCTGCCGCCGGCAGCTTCAATGGCTGCCTTGGCGCCGGCCGTAGCGAGCAGACCCGACAACTTCACTGCCCGGCCGATCTCGCCCTTGGCGACGACCTTGACCTTCTTGGCGCGGCTATCGATCAGACCCGCCTGATGCAGCACGACCGCATCGATCACGTCCACCTTCAGGCCAGCAAGCTGATACAGGAATACCTGTTGGCTCTCGGCCTTCTTCTGCGAACGAAAGCCGACCTTCGGCAAACGGCGCTGCAGCGGCATCTGACCGCCTTCGAAACCGAGGCGATGGGTACGTCCAGTGCGGGCGTGCTGGCCTTTGTGGCCACGGCCGGCAGTCTTGCCGAGGCCCGAACCGATACCGCGACCGACACGCAACCGCGTCTTGCGCGAACCGGCTGCCGGCTTGATGTCATTCAGACGCATGATGCTTACTCCTCGACCCGCACCAGGTAGTAGACCGTGTTGATCAGGCCGCGGACTTGCGGACTGTCCTTCAGTTCACGGACGTCGTTGGTCTTGTTCAGGCCCAGCGCCTTCACGCTCAAGCGATGGCGGGCCTGTACGCCGCGCAGCCCCTTGACCAGGCGCACGCGGATGGTTTTTTCGGTATTAGCCATTGCCCAGTACCTCTTCCACGGTCTTGCCACGCTTGGCAGCGATCTGCTTCGGCGAGGCAACGGCCTGCAGGCCCTTGATGGTGGCACGCACCAGATTGATCGGATTGCGCGAACCCACGGCCTTGGCCAGCACGTTCTTCACTCCGACCACTTCCAGCACGGCGCGCATCGCGCCGCCGGCAATCACGCCCGTACCTTCGGAGGCCGGCTGCATGTAGACGCGCGCCGCGCCGTGATTGGCCTTGATGGCGTACCACAGCGTGCCGTTGTTCAGGTCGATGCTCACCATGTTACGGCGAGCGCGATCCATGGCCTTGGAGATGGCCACCGGCACTTCACGCGCCTTGCCATAACCGAAGCCGACCTTGCCCTCGCCGTCGCCGACCACGGTCAGCGCGGTGAAGCTCATCTGGCGGCCACCCTTAACGGTCTTGGCCACTCGATTGACGGCGATCAGCTTCTCGAGCAGGCCGTCTGAATTTTCGCGATCAGTAGAAGACATATCTTTTCCGTATGCCCGGACCATCCGGGACTTTTACTTGCGGCTATGCCGCTTAGAGTTGTTTTGGTTGTTGCTTAGAACTTGAGACCAGCTTCGCGAGCGGCATCGGCAAGTGCCTTGATGCGGCCGTGATAGCGAAAACCGGAGCGATCGAACGCTACGATTTCGATACCCGCAGCTTTGGCACGCTCGGCAATCGCCTTGCCCACGGCGGCCGCGGCTGCGATGTTCTTGGTGCCCTTCAGGCCCTCGGCCACCGCCTTCTGCACGGTGGAGGCAGCCGCCACCACGTTTACGCCAGCAGCGTCGAACACCTGCGCATAAAGGTGCTGGCCAGTACGATGCACGGACAAACGAGCCACCCCGAGCTTGCGGATATGGGAACGCGTGGACTTGGCGCGGCGCAGACGGCTTTCTTTCTTGTTCATCGTGTGTCTCCAGGAAACGGATCGGCTATTTAGCGAGGCAACCCGCTATTAAGCCTTCTTGGCTTCCTTCAGGGTGATCTTCTCGCCGGCATAGCGCACGCCCTTGCCCTTGTAGGGCTCCGGGGGGCGATAGCCGCGAATCTTGGCAGCGACCTCACCGACCAGCTGCTTGTCCGAACCCTTGATCAGGATTTCGGTCTGCGTCGGGGTTTCCAGGGTAATGCCTTCTGGCGCATTGAACACGACCGGATGAGAGAAGCCCAGGCTCAGGTTCAGCGCCTTGCCAGCCATCGAAGCACGGTAGCCAACGCCGACCAGCTCCAACTTTCGCTCATAACCTTCGGACACGCCCTTGACCATGTTGGCCAGCAGCGCGCGAACAGTTCCGCCGAATTTGTCCTCGGCACCATCGTTCACGTGGACGTTCACCACGCCGCCATCAACGGACACCGATGCACCCGGAAGTGCATGGATCGACAAACTACCCTTAGGGCCTTTGACGGCGATGCCGTCCTCGGCGATCTTGAGCTCGACGCCCTTGGGAAGGGTAATGGGTTTCTTAGCAACACGAGACATCGGAAACTCCTTACGCGACCAGACCGATGACTTCGCCACCCACGCCTTGGGCGCGAGCCTGCGCGTCGGTCAACAGACCTGCGGATGTCGAAATGATCGAAATACCCAAACCGCCGAGCACCTTCGGTAGCTCGTCCTTGCCACGGTATACGCGCAGGCCCGAGCGGCTTACGCGCTCGATACGCTCGATCGCGGGACGGCCTTCGAAATACTTCAGCTTGATCTCGAGCACCGGCTTGCCTTCCATTTCGGAGGCCTTGGCGTCGAGGATGTAGCCCTCGTTCTTGAGAAGGTTGGCCAGCGCCACCTTCAGCTTCGACGACGGTACGCTGACAACCTGCTTGCCCGTAGCTTGGGCGTTGCGGATGCGCGTAAACAGATCGGCGATGGGATCAGTCATGCTCATGAAAACATCCTTCAGAGTGCACCGATATCCGATAAAACCGGAGATCAATTCTAAATTGTGAGCCGGCGACACGGCCGGCCTGCGATGCGCAGACCGACAATCATATCAGCCTTTTTCAGCTTTTGCGAATATTAATGCGGCAAGATAGCCGTTACCCACTCCCGCCTTTCATCGGAAAGGCCAGACCCGGGCTTTTTTGGCAGAGGCCAGCAGCTGGCATCTCCCGGGTTGGATTGAGTGTCCCCACTCCAACCCCCCAGCCAATCCCCGGAGGGAACGGCCAACTATTGCACTGACTTACCAGCTAGCCTTACGCAGGCCGGGAACGTCGCCGCGCATGGTAGCTTCACGCAGCTTGTTACGGCCGAGACCGAATTTACGGTAAACACCCCGCGGACGGCCGGACAACTCGCAACGGTTGCGCAACCGGCTAGCGCTGGAATCCCGAGGCAGCTTCTGCAGCTTGACCTGGGCGTCCATCTTCTCTTCGTAGGAAGATTTGGGGTTCGCCACGACGGCCTTCAGCTCAGCGCGCTTGGCAGCGTACTTCTTGATCAGTTTGGACCGCTTGATATCGCGGTTAACCATGGAGGTTTTTGCCATAAATTTCTCGCGACTCTCTTAGTTGCGGAACGGGAAGCTAAAGGCTTCCAGCAGCGCCTTGGCCTCTTCGTCCGTTTTGGCCGTCGTGGTGATGGAGATGTCCATACCACGCACGGCGTCGATGGCGTCGAAGTCGATTTCCGGGAAGATGATCTGTTCCTTCACGCCGAAGTTGTAGTTACCACGGCCATCGAAGGCGCGACCCGACACACCGCGGAAGTCGCGGACGCGGGGCAGCGAAATGTTGATCAGGCGATCCAGGAATTCCCACATGGTCGCGCGGCGCAAGGTGACCTTGCAGCCGATCGGCCAACCGTCGCGGATCTTGAACGAGGCCACGGACACGCGTGCCTTGGTCGTGATCGGCTTCTGGCCGGCGATCTTGGCCATGTCCGCCACGGCGTTCTCGAGCACTTTCTTGTTGCCCGCCGCTTCGCCCACGCCCATGTTCAGCGTGATCTTGGTGATGCGCGGAACCTGCATCACGTTCTCGTATCCGAAGCGCTCGGTGAGCTTCTGGATGACTTGTTCTTTGTAAAACGTTTCAAGGCGCGTCATGTTCGTGTTCCTCACGCGTCCACGACCTCGCCACTCGAACGGTACACGCGGACCTTGCGCCCATCAGAGAGCGTTTTGGCACCGACGCGTTCACCCTTGTTCGTGGCGGGGTTGAACAGCTGCACGTTGGAAATATGGATCGAGGCCTCACGCTCAACGATGCCACCGGCCTGGCCGGCCTGCGGGTTGGGCTTGGTGTGGCGCTTGACCAGGTTGACGTTGGAGACGAACACGCGATCGCCTTCAACGCGCAGCACGTCACCGCGCTGACCCTTGTTTTTGCCGGTGATCACGATGACCTGATCACCCTTGCGGATACGGTTCATGGTTCTTCTCCGCCTCAGAGCACTTCGGGTGCGAGCGAGACGATCTTCATGAACTTCTCGCCACGCAGCTCACGAGTCACGGGTCCGAAGATACGGGTGCCGATCGGCTCGAGTTTGTTGTTGAGGAGCACGGCTGCATTACCGTCGAAACGGATCAGCGAGCCGTCGGCGCGACGCACACCCTTGGAGGTACGAACCACCACGGCGTTGTACACCTCGCCCTTCTTCACCTTGCCACGCGGGATGGCATCTTTCACAGTGACCTTGATAACGTCACCGATCGCGGCATAGCGGCGCTTGGAGCCGCCGAGCACCTTGATGCACATCAGTTCCTTGGCGCCGCTGTTATCAGCGGCGGAAAGCGTGCTTTGCATCTGGATCATGGCTGCACCCTCCCCTTACGCTTCGGCGCGCGTGACGATTTCGACCACGCGGTGATGCTTGGTCTTGGAAAGCGGACGGCATTCCGCGATGCGCACCACATCACCCTCGTTCGCGCCGAGATCATTCTGCGCGTGGAGCTTGGTGGAACGGCGCACGATCTTGCCCAGCAGCGGATGCTGCACCTGGCGCTCGATCAGCACGGTAACCGTCTTTTCCATCTTGTTGCTAATAACGCGACCCTCAAGGGTGCGCACCTGTTTCTGGTTGTCGCTCATGTCGGCCGCCTCTTACTTCTTGCCGCCGAGCACGAACTTCGTGCGGGCGATATCACGCCGAACGCGGCGTAGTTGATGCGGCTGGCTGAGCTGCCCGGTGCCTTTCTGCATACGCAAATTGAATTGCTCTTTGCGCAGGTCCAGCAGATGCTGCTTCAGCTCTTCGGCCGACTTGGTGGTTAGGTCCTTGACGTCCATCACATCACCGCCCTGGTCACAAACTGGGTCTGCACCGACAACTTGGCGGCGGCCAGGCGGAACGCCTCGCGCGCGGTAGCCTCGTCGACACCCTCGATTTCATAAAGCATGCGGCCCGGCTGGATCGGTGCGACCCAGAACTCCACACCACCCTTACCGGCGCCCATTCGGACTTCGATCGGCTTCTTGGTGATCGGCTTGTCGGGGAACACACGGATCCACAACTTGCCACCACGCTTAACGAAACGCGTGATGCAACGACGGGCCGCCTCGATCTGTCGTGCGGTCAGCGCACCATGCGTGGTGGCCTTGAGACCATACTCGCCAAAGCTGACGAGGTTGGCGCTGAAGGCCAGACCGTCATTGCGGCCCTTGAACTGCTTGCGGTATTTGGTTCGCTTGGGTTGCAACATGGCAACTCTCCTTACTTCGCCGTCCGTTCGCGACGGCCTTCACCGCCATCGCGATCGCGACGCCCTTCACGACGCCCCTCGCCACCCTCGCGCTCGCGGCGCGGCTGAGCGGCCTGCTCTTCCTTCGGCTCCTGGCCGACCTGGGACAAGTCGAAGATTTCGCCCTTGTAGATCCAGATCTTGATGCCGATGATGCCGTAGGTGGTCTTCGCTTCGGCGGTGCCGTAGTCGATGTCCGCACGCAGGGTATGCAGCGGCACGCGACCTTCGCGGCTCCACTCGGAGCGGGCAATCTCGGCGCCGTTCAGACGGCCGGACACGTTGATCTTGATGCCCAGCGCGCCCAAGCGCATCGCATTGCCGACGGCGCGCTTCATGGCGCGACGGAACATGATGCGGCGCTCGAGCTGCTGCGCAATCGATTCGGCCACCAGCTGCGCATCGAGCTCGGGCTTGCGCACTTCATTGACATTGATGTGCGTCGGGACGCCCATCATGTCGCTGACTTCCTTGCGCAGCTTCTCGATGTCCTCGCCCTTCTTGCCGATCACCACGCCCGGACGGGCGGTGTGGATCGTCACGCGGGCAGTCTTGGCCGGGCGCTCGATCTGAATTTTCGAGATGCCCGCAGCAGCCAGCTTCTTGCGCAGCATCTCGCGGACCTTCAAATCCGCAGCGAGGTATTTGGCGTATTCGCCCTTATTGGCGTACCACTTCGAGTTCCAGTCCTTGGCAATGCCGAGGCGGATACCGGTGGGATGAACTTTATGACCCATCGTCTACGTCCTCTTAGTTGCCAACGACCACAGTGATGTGGCTCGTACGCTTTAGAATGCGGGAACCGCGGCCTTTGGCGCGGGCGTACATACGCTTCATCGCCGGACCCTCGTCCACGAAAATACGCGAAACTTTCAATTCGTCGACGTCCGCACCGAGATTGTTTTCGGCGTTGGCGACGGCAGACAGCAGCACCTTGCGAACAATGTGCGCGGCCTTCTTGTTGGTGAACTGGAGCACGTCGCTGGCGCGGCCGACGGGCATGCCGCGGACCAGGTCAGCTACCAGGCGTGCCTTCTGCGCTGAAATGCGAGCGCTGCGCAGGATCGCTTTGGCTTCAGTGCTCATCTCACTTGCCCTTCTTATCGCCGCCATGGCCCTTGAAGGTACGCGTCACCGCGAACTCGCCGAGCTTGTGCCCGACCATGTTCTCGTTGACCAGTACCGGCACGTGCTGGCGACCGTTGTGGATGGCGATGGTCAATCCGACCATTTCCGGCAGGATCATCGAGCGACGCGACCAGGTCTTGATCGGGCGCTTGGAGTTGGTGGAAACCGCAGTTTCCACTTTCTTGATGAGGTGAAGGTCGACAAAGGGACCTTTCTTCAAAGAACGCGGCATGACGGTTTCCTAATTACTTGCGACGGCGCACGATGAACTGCTGCGTGCGCTTGTTGTTACGAGTCTTGTAACCCTTGGTCGGCGTACCCCAGGGACTGACCGGATGACGGCCACCGGAGGTGCGACCTTCACCACCGCCGTGCGGGTGATCGACCGGGTTCATCACTACGCCGCGGACGGTCGGGCGAATGCCCTTCCAGCGGGTGGCACCGGCCTTGCCCAGCTTGCGCAGGCTATGCTCGGAGTTGCCCACTTCGCCGATCGTGGCGCGGCAGTCGACCGGCACCTTGCGCATTTCGCCGGAGCGCAGACGCAGGGTGGCGTAGCCGGATTCACGTGCGATCAGCTGCACCGAGGCACCGGCGGAACGGGCAATCTGCGCGCCCTTGCCGGGTTTCATTTCCACGCAATGCACCGTCGAACCGACCGGAATATTACGCAGCGGCAAGCTGTTGCCGACCTTGATCGGCGCATCGTGACCGGAGACCACGCGATCACCCACCGCCACGCCAGCCGGCGCAATGATGTAGCGACGCTCGCCATCGGCGTAGCACAACAGCGCGATGTGTGCGGTGCGGTTCGGATCGTATTCCAGGCGCTCGACCTTGGCGGCAATGCCTTCCTTGTCGCGCTTGAAGTCAATGATGCGGTACGCCTGCTTGTGACCACCGCCACGATGCCGCGTGGTGATGCGACCAAAATGGTTGCGGCCACCCGTCTTGTTCTGGCTCTCGGTCAGCGGCGCGTACGGCGCACCTTTATGCAGCCCCTCGGTGCGGACGCTAACAGCATCGCGACGACCCGGCGAGGTTGGCTTGTGATTGATTAGTGCCATCTGTCAGAACTCCTGGCTCAGGCCTTGGCCGCCACGTCGATCGTCTGGCCGGCGGCAAGACGAACATACGCCTTGCGCTTGCCCTGACGGTTGCCCGCGCGGAAACGGAAGGACTTGGCCTTGCCCTTGGCATTGACGAGATTTACCTGCTCGACCTTGACATCGAACATCTTCTCAACTGCTGCACGGACATCAGCCTTGGTTGCTTCGGGAGCAACCACGAAAACGTACTGGTTATGTTCGGCCAAGCGGGCCGCCTTCTCGGAAATGTGCGGCGCGCGCAGCGTATTCAGAATGCGTTCGTTGCTCATGCCAGCCACTCCTCGACCTTCTTGACCGCTTCGACGGTCATCACTACATAGTCGGAACCGACCAGGCTGACCGGATTCAACGCCAGCACATCCACCACATGCAGGTAGGGGATATTGCGCGAAGCCAGGTACAGCGCTTCGCTTGCGTCTTCCGACACCAGCAGCACGCGACCGGACACGTCGAGCTCGGCCATCTTGGCAATCATCGCCTTGGTCTTCGGGGCCTCGATGCCGAAGCCTTCGACCACCTTCAGGCGCCCCTGACGATTCAGCTCCGACAAGATGGAGCGGATCGCCACGCGATAGGCCTTACGATTGACCTTCTGCTCGTAGCTGCGGGGCTTTGCCGCGAAAGTGACACCACCGCCCACGAAGATCGGAGCGCGATAGTCACCGTGACGGGCACCGCCGCCCTTCTGCTTCTTGAACTTCTTGGTGGTACCGGACACGTCGCTGCGTGAAAGCTGCGACTGCGTACCGGCGCGACCACCGGCCTGATAAGCCACCACAACCTGGTGGATCAGGGCTTGCTTCAACTCACCGCCGAACACTTCGTCCGACACGCTGAGCGGCTTGGCGCCAATAACATTCAGTTCCATGCCGTCTCTCCTCAACCCTTGGTGGTCGGACGGATGATGACGTCGCCACCGGTAGCACCCGGTACCGCGCCTTTCACCGCAATCAGGTGACGCTCGCCGTCGACCTTGACCACTTCCAAGCCCTGCACGGTGCGATTGACCGCACCCATGTGGCCCGACATTTTCTTGCCCGGAAACACGCGACCCGGCGTCTGACGCTGACCGATAGAACCCGGCGAGCGATGAGACAGCGAGTTACCGTGGGTAGCATCACCCATGGTGAAGCCATGACGCTTGATCGTGCCCTGGAAGCCCTTACCCTTGCTGACGCCCGCCACGTCGACGACCTGGCCGACCTGAAACACTTCGTCAGCCTTGATTTCGGCGCCGACGGCATATTTGCCGGCATCGGCCGCATTCAGGCGGAACTCCCACAGACCACGGCCCGGCTCAACCTTCGCCTTGGCGTAGTGACCCTTTTCCGGGTTGGTCAGCAGACTGGCGCGCTTGGCGCCCGCGGTGACCTGCACCGCGCTGTAACCATCATTATCTTCCGTCTTCACCTGGGTTACCCGATTCGGGGTCGCTTCAATCAGCGTCACCGGAATCGAGCGCCCGTCTTCGGTGAAGAGTCGGCTCATGCCGCATTTGCGGCCAACCAGTCCGATACTCATATTCGTATCCTGTCTATCGCTCAACCAAGCTTGATCTGAACGTCAACGCCAGCGGCGAGATCGAGCTTCATGAGCGCGTCCACGGTCTTGTCGTTGGGATCGACGATGTCCAGCACGCGCTTATGGGTGCGGGTTTCGTACTGATCGCGAGCATCTTTGTCGACGTGCGGAGACACCAGAATGGTGTAGCGCTCGATCTTGGTCGGAAGCGGAATCGGACCGAGAACCGTAGCGCCAGTGCGCTTAGCCGTCTCGACGATTTCGCTGGCCGAACGATCGATCAGACGATGATCGAACGCCTTGAGTCGAATGCGAATCTTTTGGTTCGCCATAACCGTGTCCTGTTATCTAAAGAACAAATCGTGAATCGAAGTAGCTTCTCGCCACTTCGCACAACCCCAGTACCAATGCAGGCATCGCAGCCCCTCTCAAGCATTTTGCCGCCCGAGAGACTTCAAAACGCCGGGCAGGCCGTTTTGCGGCCTGCCCAGACAGATAGCATATGCGGAAACCTTTTTACGTCAGGGACTCGCCCCACGTTCGGTGCCCGCAACATCCGTGTTAGCGAACTCGAAGCACTTCCTGTACCTCATTTCGCGGTATGTCACCGGCAGATCCGATGACGACAACTTGGCGACTATAGCCTATTTACGGCCATGTGACAAGCCTTGAAGAAATCGCCTGCACAACAGACGATTTCTTCTTTGTTTGTTACTTGGTGATCTTGGCGACGACGCCGGCGCCCACCGTGCGGCCGCCTTCGCGGATCGCAAAGCGCAGGCCTTCGGTCATCGCGATCGGCGAGATCAGCACGACCTTCATTTTGATGTTGTCGCCCGGCATCACCATTTCCACGCCTTCCGGCAGCTCGATCGCACCGGTCACGTCCGTCGTACGGAAGTAGAACTGCGGACGGTAGCCCTTGAAGAACGGCGTA